>JAFXDY010000180.1 GCA_017521105.1 Treponema sp. | reverse complement strand
GGGTGGTGGTAAAGGTGGTTCTGACTTTGATCCACACGGAAAAAGTGATGCAGAAGTTATGCGTTTCTGCCAAAGCTTTATGACAGAATTACAACGCCATATTGGTGCTGATACAGATATTCCAGCTGGTGATATTGGTGTTGGTGGACGTGAAGTTGGATATATGTATGGTCAGTACAAAAGACTTCGCAACGAGTTTACTGGTGTATTAACAGGAAAAGGTCTTACATTCGGTGGATCTTTAATTCGTACACAAGCTACAGGTTACGGATTAATCTACTTTGCAGATAACATGCTTGCAAAAGTTGGTGACAACTTCAAAGGAAAAGTATGTTCAGTTTCTGGTTCTGGAAATGTTGCTCAATATGCTGTAGAAAAATTGATTCAACTTGGAGCAAAACCTGTAACAATGTCTGACTCAAACGGATACATTTACGATCCAGATGGAATTACACAAGAAAAACTTGACTGGGTAAAAGAACTTAAAACAGTTCGCCGTGGTCGCATTAAAGAATATGTAGACCAATTCCCAGGTGCAAAATATGTAGAAGGAAAACGTCCTTGGGAAGTAAAAGTTGATTGTGCTTTCCCTTGTGCTACACAAAACGAACTTAATGGCGAAGAAGCAAAAATGCTTGTTGCTAACGGTGTAAAACTTGTTGCAGAAGGTGCTAATATGCCTTCAACAGCAGAAGCTGTAAACGTATTTGTAAATGCAGATATGCTTTATGCACCAGGAAAAGCTTCTAACGCTGGTGGTGTTGCAACATCTGGTCTTGAAATGAGCCAAAACTCAGAAAGACTTTCTTGGTCAGCAGAAGAAGTTGATGCAAAACTTAAAGGAATTATGAAAGACATTCACGATGCAGCTTACTCAGCAGCTGAACAATTCGGAATGAAAGGCAACTACGTAGCAGGTGCAAACATCGCCGGCTTTATCAAAGTTGCTAACGCAATGATTGCGCAGGGCTTAGTATAAGCACTAGCGAATAGCAAAAAAAACACGGGATTTTCAAAAATCCCGTGTTTTTTTTTGTCAAATTTATTTTGCTTTCATTACAAAAACACCATCCCATTCTGCTGGCGGTGGATTCTTTTTAAAGTGTTTAATTCTATCCATAAAAATTATTGAAGGATAATCGTTATATTTTTTTGCATTAAGTTGGAATTGAGCATAAGCTTCTTTCCATTGTTGTGCACGATATAATTCAAGGCCTTTTTCAAAAACATCTTTAATTTCGTAGATTTTTTCTTCGGCAATATTTTTTTCTTGTAAAATTTCGTAAATGCGAACAGGTTCTGTTTTTCCTTTTACTGTAATAAAGTCAAGTTCACGACACAAGAATGAATCATTTAATTTTTGGTATACAGCTTCTGTAATAATTGTTTTTGAGCCATAAATTTTATTAGCACCTTCAAGTCTTGCTGCAAGATTTACTGTATCACCAATAGAAGTAAAATCCATTCTTGTTGAAGAACCAATTGGACCAAAGACAACTTTACCTGTGTTAATTCCAATCCCCATATTAACGTAGGCTGTTTCATCTTCTAAAGACTTTTGCTGTTCTTTTCTCATTGCAAGTCTAATTTCCATAGCTGCTTTACAAGCATTGTATTCTTTTTTTGGACCTGCAAAGAAAGCCATCATTTCATCACCAACAAATTTATCAATATCACCACCATTATTCAAAATAATTTGTGTTTCAATATCTAAATAGTGATTCAAAATACCAACAACATCTTTTGGAGGAAGTCCTTCACACATTGTTGTAAATCCACGGATATCTGTAAACAAAAAGCACAACTCTCGTGAATAACTTCGTTTAGATTCTTTTTCGGCATTTTTTAAAGTAGAAAAAGAAATATATGGTACAATTCCTCGAATTAAAGAAACTAAGTTTCCAATTTCAACAGATAAATCTTTTACTTCATCATTAGATTTAATGCAATCTTCATAATCAAAATCTTCTGGATTTACTTTTGCAGAGCCAGAAACAATTTCTTTAATTGAGTTAGCTGTTTTTCGTACGTTTGAACGCAAAAATAACATAGGATTTGTAATAACGTCAGAAATGAATATTGTAAAAAATAAACCAAAGTATAAAAATAAAACAGAAATTGCAATTACAAAAACTTTTGTTTGATAATATGTCTTCATTAAAACTTCTTCTCTGTAAGTTACAACAGAAAATCCCACAAGTTTTCGGCCTGCTTTTCTACCAAATGTTACAGGATGATAAAATTTACATTCTCCAGTTTCTTTATTGTAAACAGGGGCTTTTCTGTAAGTTCCGTTTTTGTAGCGTTTAACATAATCAAGAGCCTTTACTTTTGAAATTACTTTATCTTTCATATCAATTTTTGAAGGTTTACCTGTTGTGTACGCAAAAATATCATAAGTTGGAAGAACAGTGTCATCTGTAATTTTTTCAATATAAAATGGTGTTGTGTTACTTGTAATAATAATATCAATTCGTTCGTAAGGAGAATTTGTAAATGAATTTGATTCTTTTTGAACTTCAAAAAAGTGCTGAATCTTTTCATAAAGTCCATCAGCAGAATCGTAAACACTTGCAGTTTGTTCAGCTTGTGAGTATCCAATGTCGCTTACACTTTCTGTCATGCTTGTTTTATAGCCACGCAAAATGAAAAACATAAATGAAAATAAAATTATGGCAATTGTTCCCAAAACAAAGAAAATAACTTTTGATTTTAGAGAAGTTTTAATTCTATTTTTTGTTTCTTCTTTATCTTTCTCTTTTAATTTTTGAATTTTTGTTTTGCTTTCAGTTAAATCTTTGTTTTTCTTTTGGTCTTTTTTAGACTTTTTATTTTGTTTTAATTCGCTCTTTTGTTTTTGTTTGTATACTTTATTTGCAATTTTTTCGGCTTTTTTTATTTCTTTGTATTCTGCGTAATTAGGATTACTTTCTCGAATTCGTTTAAGCCCAATGAATGTGCAAATTGAATGCAAAATGACACAAGTGAAGAAAATTAAATAAATATATATTGGTAAATTATAAAACCATCTTGCTGTATTTGCGTTTAAAATTAAAACTGTAACTGAAAAAATTAAATAAATTGTTAAACCTAAAAAGTAAAGAACAGAGCAGAGCTTGTTAAAATGTTTTATTGTGAAAATTGTAAAAAATGAAAAAAAAGCAAAAATAGGTAACAAATAAAATGGAGCAAAAATTAAATTTGTAAATGGCATTTTGTATGGAACTAATAAATTTATTGTTACTTCGTTAGTAAATAAATTTAAAGGTTCCATAGAAAAAGGAAACACGAACAATAAAACTAAAAACAAACTTTGAAATATTCTGGAAACTATAATTCTTTTTTTCATATTATCCTTTCATTATATTGATTATTTTTTTCTATTGCAATTCAATTATGAACTGATTATTATGAATAATTAGAGGTTAAAAATGAAAAACAGATTTGAAATTGGTGAAGCTTTAGAAACTGAAATTGTTGCAATTACAGATAACACAATTTTTTTAGATTTAAGTGCAAAAAGTGAAGGAGTTTTAGACAGAACAGAACTTGAAGACGATAACGGAAATGTTTCTGTAAAAGAAGGTGATAAAATTACAGTTTATTTTACTGGTGAAGTTCATGGAGAAATGCGTTTTACTACAAAAATTAGTGGTGGAAAAGCAGATAAATCGGTAATTGAAAATGCTTACAAAAATGCAATTCCAGTTGAAGGAAAAGTTGAAGCAGAAATTAAAGGTGGATTTGAAGTAAAAATTGGAACTAGCAGAGCTTTTTGTCCATACTCACAGATGGGATTCAAGAAAAAAGAAGAACCATCATATTACGTAGGAAAAACTCTTTCTTTTGTAATTGTAGAATATAAAAATGATGGAAAAGATATTTTAGTTTCAAATAGAAAGATTTGCGAAAGTGAATATGCTCAGCAACTTGGAAAATTGGCAAGTCAGATTACAGAAGGAGCAATTGTTGAAGCAACTGTAGAAAGCTTAGAAAAATTTGGTGCTTTTGTAAACATTCAAGGGTTCAGAGCGTTACTTCCAATTAGTGAAATGTCTTTAGACAGAATTTCTGATGCTTCGGAAGTTGTTGAAGTTGGACAACAATTAAAAGTTCAAGTTTTAAAAACAGATTGGAAAAACGAACGTGTTAGCGTAAGTTTAAAATCATTAATGGAAAATCCTTGGGAATCTGTTAATGAAAAATTTTCTGTTGGAACAAAAATTGACGGTGCAATTAGCAGAATTGCAGATTTTGGTTTGTTTGTAAATCTTGATAAAGGAATTGACGGCCTTGTTCATATTTCTGAATTAGAAGATGTTTCTGCCAACACAAATTTGCGTAAAGTTTACAAAGTTGGTCAAAAAATGAGTGTTGTAATTGAAAAAATTGATGCTAGTGAAAAACGCATTTCTTTAGTTCCTGCAACTTCAAAAGAACAAGACGAAACTGCTGCAAAATATCTTTCAAGCCAAGATGATGATGGAGACACTTATAATCCATTTGCAGCTTTGCTTAAAAAATAAAACAAAGGTGATTTTTGTTACTAGTTGTAAATATAACAAAAATCACCTATAATTTTGATTATGGCTGCTGAAAACAGACAGGTAACTAGATATAAAGAAATTGGTCAAGTTGTGTGTCCCCAGTTGTGTGCAATTTCTGGAATTCTCGATGATATAAGTTTAACTGGTTGTAAAATTCATTTTCCATGTCCAGTTGTTGTTGATTTGGAAAATGAATATGAATTGGAACTGTCTGTTTCCCATAGTTCAGAAGAGGAGCCACTTCACCTTCTTTGTCAGCCCCAATGGTGTAACGAAACTAGTGGAACAACTCAAATTGGGTTAAAAGTTCTTTTTTCTCCAGATGCAAACAGATTAAAGGAATTGATTTCTTATTTAGAAAGCGAAACAGAAGATGATATTCTTTTAGAAATAAAAACAGATAATTAATATGCCTGCTACAATTGAACAATTAAAAGGAATTGCTTTTCTTGCCTTTGAAGATCAAGTTGAGTTATTATTTTCCGAACTAAAAACTAGATTTAATTTTACTCAAAAACCAACAGCACGTTATGGAGACTTAATTTATTTTGAAAACAAAGTTGATTTTTTAAAATGTTCAAATGGAAAGTATCCTTATTGGGCTTGTACTGTTATGGAAAATCCTTTTTTGGTTCATTTTGATTCAATTGGAAACGCAGCACTTTCTTTAAAAGATATTCAGCGAAATTGGGCACCCTATCAATTTACATATTTTAGACGCGCTCAGTTAATTCAAGAAAAATTACCTTACATCAACCTAAAAGAACGTAAATTTCCTGTTGAAATTCCTAATTCTCCAATGGGGCTTTACACATTAATTGATGAACATACGATGATTGCTTCTGCTCAAACAACAAGTTTTATCCCTGCAGGAAGAATTCGCTTTATTGAAGACCACGAAAATCCACCAAGCAGAGCATATTTGAAAATTCAAGAAAGTCTTACAATTGCCCATAGTTTTCTTGGGGCAGATTTACCAAATGAAAATTCAAA
Organism: Treponema sp.; assembly: GCA_017521105.1. Classification (GTDB taxonomy): domain Bacteria; phylum Spirochaetota; class Spirochaetia; order Treponematales; family Treponemataceae; genus Treponema_D. The sequence continues at coordinate 6,613 of JAFXDY010000180.1, read as the reverse complement.
ATGTTTTGAAGCTGGAGCCTGTCCTGGTGGTTGGACTTGGGTTTTAGTTGGTTTAGGTTCTTTTGTTCATGCTGTAGACAGAGCCGAATTAGCACCAGAATTAATGAAAAATCATTTAGTAAAGTTTCAAGCTCACGACGCTTTTACATTAAAACCTTCAGAAATTGGTCCTGTAGATTGGGTTTTTAGTGATGTAATTTGTTATCCAGAACGTCTTTTAAAATGGATAAATGAATGGTTGGAAAGCGGCATGACAAAAAATATGATTTGTACAATAAAAATGCAAGGCGAAATTGACTGGCCATTAATTCAACAATTTGCAGATATTCCAAACAGTTACATTTGTCATCTAAATTATAACAAGCACGAATTAACTTGGATTCATATATCAAAATAATCAAAAAAAATAATATTTCTTCAATATAACGCAGTATATTTACTGACGGAATTCAAATTTTAGTGTATAATTTAATCTAAGGATTTTAAAATGGAAAATATAAAAGCTGTTGCTTTTGACATTGATGGAACTCTTTATAGAAATTGGCAATTAAATGTGCGTATGGCGTTTCATTTTTTGCGACATTCCATTTTCTTTTTGCATTATGGGCTTGTAAGAAAAGAACTTCACAAAATGCCTGCAGATAAAAATTTTGTTCGTATTCAAGATGAATTAATGGCAAAAAGAATTAAATGTACACCAGAAGAAGCTCATAAAAAATTAGATGCCATAATTTATACTGGCCTAAAAAAATATTTTCCAAGAATTACACCTTGTGCAGGTGTTGTAGATTTGTTTAAAAAATTAAAAGAAAAAGGTTATAAAATTGCAATTCTTTCTGATTTTCCTCCAGAACAAAAAGGGGATTTGTGGGGAATTTTAAAATACTGTGATGTTTTAATTGGCTCAGAAGAAGTTGGTGCATTAAAACCTTCGGCGGCCCCTTTTGAAGCTTTGGTAGAAAGTTTAAATCTTCCTAGTGATCAAATTTTATATGTGGGAAACAGTCATAAGTATGATGTTGTTGGATCAAAAAATGTTGGATTAAAATCTGCATGGTTCATAACACCGTTAAAAAGTTTTTTTGGAAAAAAATCAAAAGTTGCTGATATAACTTTTAGTAAATATTCGCAACTTGAAAAGATATTAATTTAATAAATCATTAAATATTGGGTGGGGATTAAAAATGATTATTACTATCGCAGTTCTTGTATCAGTTGTAATTTCTTTGGGAATTTCAATGTATTTTTACAAGGTAAATAAAGAAAATAGTCAAAATGGTCAAATAAAAAAATTTGGCGACAAAATGATTGGGGAAATTAATGAAGTTTATAACAATATTGTAAAGCAATACAATATGCTTATTTCAGACTTTAAAGCACAACAATCACAGGCTAACGCCGCAATTCGTGTTTTTTCAACCCAAAATGAAGAATTTAACCAAAAAATAAATACTTTATCTGAAAGCATAAAATCTGTTCAGTTCATTGAAGAAAAATTAAATGGCTATGCAACTGTATTAAATGATTTAAACGAAATGACAGAGCAGGTTGAAGAAAACCTAAATAGAATTAAAAAAGAAAACTCAATTATTACAAAGGCAACTGACGAAATTAATAAACAAAAGCAAACAATAGATGTAATTACAAAGAAAATCCCACAAATTTCTGAAGACTTTTCTAAACATAATGAAGAACAATTAAAAAGTATTGCAACAAATTTACTTGAATCTTACAAACAGTATGCAATCAAATTAGAAACAGATATTAAAGCAAGTCAGCAAAGTGCAGATTCTCTTTTGCTTTCAATTAAACAAAACATTGCTAGTGCTTATTCCGATGCTGCTGCAAAAGCTCAGTCATTAGAAGATATGGCATTTAAACATTTAAGTGAACAATCTAAAATTAAAGCGGAAGAATATAAAAAAGAAGTTGAAGATTATTCTGCATCCGTACATCAACAAATAAAAGAAAAATCAGATGCTTTGAATGTTGAATTAAAGGAACGTATTAATGCCACAGCCACAGAAGCTACAGAAGCATTAAAAAATAAGGTAGCCGCAATAAATTCAACTTATGAACAAAAGTTCATTGCCTTACAAGAAAAATATTCAAAACAAATTGATTCTGTAAATGGAAAAAATGATGGCTTTGTTGAAAAAATAAATGAAAAATTTGAACAACAACATAAGGCGTTGTTTGCAAAATATAATCAGATTATTGGTGAATATTCAACACAGTTGGAACAATTCCAAAATACGTTTGGTGAAAAATTATCTTCAATTGAAAGTGAATACAAAGACAGAACTCTCTTTATTCAAGATAAATTAACACAGTCATTTAATGAATTGAGTGAATCCCTTGCTCAAAATGTAGAAAAATGTAACGAAACAACAGAATTTTTGAAAAGTGGTGTAGATGGTAATTCTTCTAGAATTGAAGGAATTAAAAACGAACTTCAAACAGAAATTAATACTGCAAAAAATCAATTAGAAGAAATGTTGAATTCTGTAAAAAATGAAATGTATAGTTCTTTTGAAATTTCTAAAACTCAAATTCAAGATAATTTTGCAGAAGTTGATCAAAGATATAAGTCAATGTTCCAAGATGCGCTTGTTCAGGCAGATGAAAAAGAAAAAGCTTCTATGGCCGAATTGAATAAACGTGCAGAAGAATATGTTCAAAATTATAATGCTCAGTTACAAACAGAGATTCAACAACTTCAGACTGAACTTACGGAACGAATGAAAAACATTAGCGCTGATGCAAAATTAACTGTTTCTCAAGCAGAAAATGCTGTTAGCGTTTTACAAAGTGAATGTGAAAAAGCTCAACAAACTGCAGATAGAATTAAACCTGAATTAGATTCTAAAATTGGTGAAGTTACTTCAAATATGGAAAACTTTACAGTTCAAACTAATTCAAAACTAGAAAATCTTACAAAAATGATTAGCGATTCTGTTCGTCAAGCTGTTGCAGAAGCAGAAACAAAATATGTAAACATTTTGGAAGGTGTTGATGATCAATTAGATGTTTATAAAAAAGATATTGATTATAAACTTTCGCAAATTCAACTTTCTGCCAACGATATTGATACACTTGAAAAAAGTTTGCGCGCTGCAATGAATGAAATTCAAAATAGAGTATTGGTTGATTTTGATTCATTTACAGATTCTCAAAAACAAAAACATAATGAATTTTCTCAGCGAATTAAGGAAGATGCAGAATCAATTGAAGCAAAAATTCGTTTTATTAATGATTCCATTGAAGATTTGCAAACAACAGCCACAGGTAGCATGAAAGAAAAGCTTTCTGAATTCCAAAATACCTTTGATATGGAAATATCAAATAAAAATATGGAAATAGATTCTACAATTTCTGAATGGAAACAACAAATGGATTCAAAATTGTCTTCAATTTCTAACACTTATGAATCTTCAAGACAAGAATTGGAAGCTGAATATTTAGATAAGTTAAAAACTCATTTGTCTACTTTAGAAATTAAGTCTACAGAGCAGTATGACCAAATTATGGATTCTATAAATCAGACAAAATCAGAAATGGAAAGTTCAATTGAACGGATGAACGAGTTTGTTACCAAGTTTAAGTCTGACACAGACACTTCTATGCGTGAAATTTCTGAAACAACACAAAATGCAATTAATAAAGAAATTGAACACAGTGCCGAAAAAGTTCAAGATGCGTTGTCTAAATTACAAACAGAAATTGTTCAAGATTTGCGTAATTTTGAAGAAACAATTCAAAGCAAGCAACAAACTGGTGCTTCTTCAATTGATGCGGCTTTGGCAGAGTTTAATTCTTGGAAACAACAAATTAGAACTCAATTTGAAGAATCTGCAAATCTTTATGAAGATGAATTGCGTTCATTTAAAACAACTTCACAAAATCAATTGGAAGATGCAAACCAAAAGTTGTTACAAAATTTAGCAAATTACGAAGCAACTATTATTCAAAGACATGACGAACTTGAAGACAATATTACAGAGTTGCAAAATAAAACTCATTCTGCAATTTCTGAATATGAAGAAAAATCAAAAGAAATTCTTGGTCAAATTGATTCTTCTTATTCACAAATGCTTGCAAATGCTAGCCGCCAGGTTGAAGAATTTAACAGAGAAATGCAAAGTGTTTCTGAAAATTCAAAATCTGAGCAATCAAAATTTATTATGCGTATTCAAAACGATGCAAACGAAATGCAAGCTCGCATGAGTGATTTAACTAACGAGTTAATTAAAGTTGAATCTACAATTCAAAGTTATGAAAAAGCCGATATGATGCGCAAACAATTAGAGGCTAATATTCAAACGTTGAATGCAGAATTTGCAAAAATTGGAGAATATAGCAAAACAGTTTCCGTTTTAAATAATCAATTTGCAAATGTAACAAAGATGAATGATGAGCTACGTTCTCATATTAATTCTTTGGAAGCTCAAAAGGGTAGAGTAATTTCTTTGGAACAAGAATACGGAAAAATGATTAGTTTTTCTAATACAATTGCAGAAAGACAAAAAACATTATCTACAACTGCAGACGATTTGCAAGCAATGGAAGTAACTGTAAAAAATTACACAGAACGCTTGGAATATATTAGTCAGCAATTTGAAATGTTAAATAGAAAAGATGAAACTCTTGAACGCATTAAAAAAGATGTTAATAATTCTTATGAACATTTAACAGAAATTGAAAAACGAATTGCTGATTGTAATAGACAAGTTGTTTCTATGCCAAATGAAATTAAAGATGTTCAAAATAATATAGACAGATTATTAAAGAATATTCCAAAAGTTTCTGATGCCATTGCAAAACTTGATAAACTTGATGATATTATGAATACAACAGAAGAAAGAATTGCTTCTTTAACTTCTGCCCAATCTGGAATTAAAACTGCAGAAATTGATTTGCAAAATCTTAGAAGAGATGTTAACGAAAAATTTGGTGTTTTAAGAAAGATTACTCAGTCTGAATTAACTCAAAAACCTCTTCCTTCTAATTCAGGAATTAATCCTTCTGATATAGAAATGATAAAAACATTGAAGCGTGAAGGTTGGAGAAATGAAGAAATTGCAAAACGATTTAATAGAACTTTAGGTGAAATTGAATTGGCATTAGCAATGCCTTCTGATGAATGATGAATAGGTTATAAAAAACAAAAAAGGCTGTCCAAACAGTTTTGAATTCTGTTGGACAGCCTTTTTTGTTATCTTGCGTATTCAATAATTCGTGTTTCGCGAATCATTGTAAGTCTAATACGTCCAGGATAACGTAAATCGCTTTCGATTTGTTTTGCAATGTTTCTTGCCAAATCTTTAACTTCGTTATCAGGAATCTTTTCGTTATTTACTAAGATTCTTAATTCACGTCCAGCTTGAATTGCATAAGCCTTTTCAACACCGTTAAAGCCTTCCGCAATTGCTTCAAGATTTTCAAGACGTTTTACGTAATTGTCAATTGTTTCTCGTCTAGCACCAGGTCTAGCAGCAGAAATTGCATCTGCAATTTGAACAATTACAGCTTCCAAAGTTTCGGCTTGAATGTCGTTGTGGTGAGCTCCAATTGCATTTACAACACGAGCATCTTCTCCCATCTTACGAGCCATTTCAGCACCAACTTCCGCGTGGTTCTGATCGCTATCAGTTTCTGCACCTTTACCAATATCATGTAAAATTGCAGCACGTTTAGCAAGTTCTCTGTCTACTCCAATTTCTGCGGCTAACATACTTGCAGCCATTGCAACTTCTTTAGAGTGTGTAAGAACATTTTGACCATAACTAGTTCTAAAGTAAAGACGACCTAAAGCTCGAACACCGTCTGCATTCATATTGTGAATGCCTAAATCGAATAATGCTTTTTCGCCTTCTTCGTATATTTTGTTTTGAATTTCGTGTGTAACTTTCAAAACAATTTCTTCAATTCTTGCAGGGTGAATTCTTCCGTCAGAAATTAATCTTTCAAGAGATTCCTTAGCAATTTCTTTTCTAACAGGGTCAAAACAAGAAATTACAACTGCTTCTGGAGTATCATCAATAATGATATCAACACCAGTTAATGTTTCTAATGTTCTAATATTGCGACCTTCACGACCAATAATACGACCTTTCATTTCATCACTTGGCAATGAAACAGTTGTTACAGTAATGTCACTAGTAACTTCTGGTGCAATACGTTGAATTGTAGTTATTAAAACATCTTTTGCCTTTTTTTCAGCTGTCAATTGAGCTTCTTGTTCAATTTTGTTAATCAAACCTTGGGCATCATGACGAGCTTCGTTTTCAAGATTTTTAATAATTAATTCTTTTGCTTCTTGTGCAGATAAACCAGAAATTTTTTCTAGTTCAACTCTGTACATTTCTTCTTGCTTAGCAAGAGCTTCTTCTCTTTTAGAAAGAGCCAACTTTTGATCGGCAAGTTCTTTTTCACTTTTTTCAAAATCTGCTGCACGCTGTTCTAGCAATTCTTCTTTTTTATTTACTTTAGCTTCAAAGCGTTGAATTTCAGCACGTCGTTCTCTATTCTCCCGTTCTTGCTGATTTCTTTCCCGAATGAGTTCATCTTTTGCATTTAACAAAATTTCTTTTTTTTGAGCTTCAGCTTCTCT
>JAFXDY010000179.1 GCA_017521105.1 Treponema sp. | reverse complement strand
TAAGAAACTTGCAGCTGCTTCTTATAGCGTTTTCTGCAGCCTTTCTGTCAGTCTCGTTTCGCTATTACGGATTCCCCTGGCAGAAAATCATTGCAGACATAATAGCAAACGAGTTTTTTGAAAAAATTGAAAAGTTTTGCTTAATAGGTTTTAAACGTTTTAAAGGTATTAGGAATTTTAGAAAATTCTAAATCCTTATAAGACAAGGACTTACGAGGGGTAAATTTATTTTTTGCGCATTAGGTTAGGTCCGTTTGCGCATTAGGTTGGGTCTTTTTGCGCATTAGGTTGGGTCTTTTTGCGCATTAGGTTGGCTCCTTTTTTGACTTTTTTTTCCTTCTTTGCATCGATTTTTTCTTTTCTCAATTTCATAATATCATCAGGATAATCAGCCATTTCATATTTGATGTAGCATTCCTTTAATGCTGCATAGCCATATCCCTGAATCTGCTCGTCTGTAAGCGGACTTCGTTTTTTATTACACCATTCCCAATCCTGCAGAATTTTCATGTCCTTTAAGTAATCCATTGTTTTTTCCAATGGCTCAATAATTCGGTCATAATAATGGCGGTTTGTCTGTCTTACAGTCTCAAAAGAAGGTATATCTGATACAGATTCCAGGAGCTTTTCAAGACTGATCAAACCTTTATTGGATTTCCAATAATTCTCGCTATACATTACCGACAGTTTATTTGTTACAGATAATGCATTTGGGTAACGCATTACATCAATTCCAAAGGCTCTGTTTGGGAAATATGTAATGTAGTTGCGTTCCACAAGATATTTAACCAAGTCATAGTTCAAAATAAAGAAGTAATTCTTAGATCTTTTTATAAGACTTTGCTCAGTTCCTTTTCCTGAAAATATTTCCAATGAGTATTTTTTTACAGTTTGGTCCTTCGGATTAAACTCCTCAAAATCCAATGTGATATTTTTAAGAGTCTCGTAATACTCTTTCAATCTCTGAACGGCCTTCTTACGATCAGGAACACCGAAAGAAGAAATAAAATCATCAAGATCAAGATAAACTTCCCTACTCTCTTTGTTTTCAATCTCTGAAACATTAGTTTTTACGCTAATATCCTTTGTGTATTTACATAGGATGTTGTAGAAAAATAAAATCGATTTTCCCAGGCTAGAAGAATTATCAAATTCCTTTACGGTAACTTTTACATCTTCACTTGTGAAAAGCTCTCCTTCGTTTACTTCTGGATGATAAGTAAACTGTGCAGTAATGGCCCTGCTCGATGTTGGAATCTTTGCAAGCTCATTAGTTCCTTTAGCGTTAAGCATTGCATTATAATTCTCATCTTCTTTGGTTGGAGGAATAACAATACCGTCTTGTCCTACACTAATATTTTTCTTTGACATTTATCCCCCACTTGTTTTTGCCATCTCTCTCAGGATATTTGAAATTTCCGTATTTAGTTCCATCCGGTCTCATATAAGCAAGTTGCCAATCAGGATTATCAAATAATTCAAATTCCATCAGGTTATTCAATATTACTTCGTAATTGCTGCACCAGGTCAAAATCAGAGAATCAAGATGACTCAAAATTGCAACTTTTTCAGTAAGCTTCAACATTTCAGGATCAAGCCGCCATTCGTTCAAGTCTATTTTTCTAAAACAATTGATTGTGTTTTGGGATGCCGTGTATTTTTCCAGTTTGTCTACAAGATTATTAAAATAAGCCAGTTTTTCTTGAAGCTCTGTCATATCAAACATGTAGCATTTCATAAATGGCAAATGATAGGCTTTCATCAATATAGCAATTAAACTATTTACAGCCATCAAACCTCTTACTGCCTGATGACATAAAGCATAATTACATTTTATCCCTTCAATATTTTCTGGGACATTGTAAAAATTCTTGAATGTCAGCAGATCCGTTGCATCCATATTTTTATTACGTTCTAATGTTTTTTCGGCTCTGATAATTTCCTCTAGCGACAATTCGATACCAAGAAACCAACGAAAAAAAGCATAATTATAACTTTTTGCCTGCTTTGACAGATTTGTAATAAGGTTTCCAATCTGTGTCATATAATAAAAATCATCATATTCCGGTTTTGTGAGTTCATTGCTTTTTCTTGTAATCTCTGCGGTGCTTACTCCTTTAGTTGCCTTTCCAGATTGAACGGCCGCGAGCATTTTTAATAATTTTATTCCTAATTCTTCACCGGTCATAATTCAAAAAATCCCTTAAAACGAGCTTCTGCGTCTTAGACGTAAATTACTCTATTTCTTCTGAATTCCCTCTAAAAAGGGCCTTCTAGGGCCTCTAACGGCCTATTTATCGACCTACTCTAGCCGACAAAGTTTTTCTAAAACCCGATTCCCTGATCTCAATATTTCCGTCTGCTATTTCAGACAGAATATAATCAAAAGTCATTCTTGAACCCTGAGCAAATGAATATCCGGCACCACCGAAAACTTTTTTTAGTTCTTCATACATAGACTTACTCATGTTGAAGTTTACGGCCTGTGTCTCATTATTCCGTTCTTTTTTTGTCTGAGTTTCTTTTACTTCAGTCATGTCCTGAACAACAGTAAGTGTATTCTTTAAAGCTTCTGTTGCAGCTTCATTCATTACGTCTTTATTTGATTTTATAGTTCCTTTAGCCATACATAACCTCGTTTCTTTATTTTTCAATATCAGCAACTATCTGATTCAATGCTTCCTGTGTTTCAGGCTTCATTCCCAATTCCTGCAAGGCAACACACTGTAATTCAGCTTTCTTAAAACCTTGTTCCATCGGAACCAAATATTTTTTGCTTTCCAAAGCCATGATTCCTGGCAGTAAGGCTTTCTGCACAGCTTTGCTTTTCTCATACTGATTAAAAATAATTTTGTCGCAGATAGGAGTCTCTTTTCTTCCACGCAATTCCTTTAAATCGATGTAAAAGTTTACCATTCCATCAAGTGATGACTTTGCGATCTGCAGAACCGGGAGAACTTCATCCGATGCCTTTATATATTTTTGAGTTGCTTTTGAGAGTGAGGGTGGTGTATCGAAAACAAGATAATCAAAACCTAATTTCTGAGCATCCTCAACAAGATAATCCACAACATCATTTCTTTTTTCATCAAGAACACCTGAAGTGTTCCACTCAAACAACCGGCCATTTGCAAGTCTATCCTTTGATGGGATTATGTAGAGGTTATCGTAGTTTGTTTTATAAATACAATTTTCAAGGCCAATCGAATCGTTATACAAAAAATCAGCAAGTTCATTTTCAATGGTTCGCTTATTCAAAAACTGCTTTGTAAGGTTAGCCTGAAAATCTGTATCAACCATCAAAACTTTTTTTCCCTTGATCACAAATTCTACAGAAATTGCTCCTGCCAGAGATGTTTTTCCAACACCACCTTTGTTATTGTAAATGCAGATTGTTTTCATACCCTCAGAATTTCCTTTTTTACAAAATAAAATTTAATAGTATCTTAATAGTAACATACTATTTATTTAACTGCAATTATAATATATTATTACTATCGTCTTTAATAGTGTTAATAGTATTTTAATAGTAATTTACTATTAAAATACTATTGCAAAAATACAGACGCAAATAACGGGCTTTTAAGAGGGGTTTTTAAATAAAATCGACAAATTACTCGACCGATGCATTTTGAAGCGATTCTGGGCCGTTTTTGAGTTTCCGCAGCATCTCTCCTATATACAAACACAGTCTCCTATTTTCAATGACAAAATAGGAGACTTGCCGTTTCTACTGCAGAGTTAATTCTAAAAATGCTAAAGCTTGCCGTAAAAAATAAAACTGCCAACATACCGAATGAAATATAGCCAAATCACCGAATAACCGCTTGCTTAAGGAAAATAATTTCCAAAATCTCCTATTGTTAATACCACGCTCCTACTTTTTATGCTATAATAGGAGAGATAGGAGAATAATAGGGGAATGCGAACTTTTGATTATTCAAAACTGAACTGCATCATTGATAATGAAATCATGGGCTACATTGCCAAAATACATGAATACAAAGGCAGGCAGCAGCTTTTCATCAGCCAGAAAAAAGAGAAACTAGAAAAACTGGTTGAAATAGCAAAGATTCAAAGTACAGAAAGCTCTAACAGAATTGAAGGTATTGTAACTACAAACACTCGAATCAAGCAGCTGGTCCAGGAAAAAACTGCTCCAAAAAACAGAGATGAAAAAGAGATTATGGGCTATCGTGATGTTCTTAATATAATTCACGAAAATTTTGAATACATTCCCATCACCCCTAGCTACATTCTGCAACTACATAAATATCTTTATCAGTATTCAAATCCTGATTTTGGAGGAAAGTTCAAAAATACTCAGAATTACATTGTTGCAAATCTCCCAGATGGAACTTCAAACGTTCTTTTTGAACCTCTCAGTCCAATTGAAACACCTATTGCTATGGAACAACTTTGTGACACCTTCAATAAAGCAATGAGTCTTGGCGAAATTGATTCTCTTCTATTGATTAGCAACTTTATAAAAGACTTTTTGTGCATTCATCCTTTTAATGATGGAAACGGAAGAATGTCACGATTGCTTACAACACTTCTGCTTTACAGGTCCGGCTTTGTTGTTTGTAAGTACATCAGTTTGGAAAAGAAAATCGAAAAAACAAAAGACACTTATTACGATGTTTTGGAAGAAAGCTCTGCAAACTGGCAGGACGGAACAAATGATAACACAGCTTTTGTAAAATATATCCTGGGAATCGTCCTTTCTGCATATAGGGATTTTGAAGAAAGATTGAACCTTATAGAAGATAAAATTTCAGCCTATAAAATGGTTGAAAGGGTAGTGAAGGAACGTCTTGGCAAATTCACAAAAAGTGACATTCAGGAACACTGTCCGACACTTGCACGACAGACAATTGAAAAGGCCCTTAAACAACTTTGTGATGAAAACAAAATTGAAAAACACGGACAGTCAAACAAGACTTTCTATGTGAGAAAAACAATATAGAAAAATCACGATGTCAGTCATTGACACCTTAGGTCTTTACAATAAAAAGAATAAATCTTGCCGAAACAGACAAAAAATGGGTAGACGATCCAGTTGATACTGTTTTAGACACAATTGTTTCCTTCCTGGAGGAATTAAATT
>JAFXDY010000017.1 GCA_017521105.1 Treponema sp. | reverse complement strand
TTTAGAAAAATTGTAAATCAATATTTTTTTCTCTAAAGAAAGTTTTCTTCAAAAGAAAGCATGAATAGTCATATTTTGGGAAAAATCTATTGACTTATTTGGCCTTATATGTGTGACAAAAAAGGTGGAAAAACGGGGATTTTAATGGTGCCCCCTGCCTAACATCGAAAAACCGTTAAGAACAACTCACCGAGTTGTTTAGGTTTATCGAAAATGCGGCTTGACGAGCTTTAGCTCGGCAGGAGAGGGGGTAGGCTGCAACAAAGTGCAGCCGAGGGGGAGACTTCCCCCACAAAAATCTTACAAAGTTTTATTCCACTTTAATTTGCCCTAAAACTTGGCCAATTGGTTGGTGAATAACTAAAGTTGCTTTGTTGTCGCAGGAAGTTTGGCTTTTGTTAATTAAAATCAGATTTTCTCCTCTAAAATAATTAATTAATCCTGCGGCTGGGTAAACAATTAAAGAGGTTCCGCCAATAATCAAAGTGTCGGCTTTAGAAATTGCATCAATTGCACCGTTTACAATAGCGTTATCAAGTCCTTCTTCATACAAAACAACGTCCGGCTTTACAATTCCGCCACATTTTGTGCAGTGTGGCAATTTATCTGGTGCGTTTTCACTTTGTAGAATAAATTGTTCGTCGTAGAATGCACCACATTTTGTGCAATAATTTCGCAAAGTGCTGCCATGAAGTTCAAAAACTTTTTTGCTGCCTGCTTTTTGATGAAGCCCATCAATATTTTGTGTAATTACTCCAAGAAGTTTTCCTTTTTCTTCAAGTTCTGCAAGTTTGTAGTGAGCAGCATTTGGTTTGATTTCTTTTGAAGGAACTAATTTTTCTCTGTAAAATCTGTAAAATTCAACTGGGTCATATTCAAAAAAACTATGGCTAATAATTTGCTCTGGAGGATATTTCCATTTTTGTTGATAAAGCCCATCAATACTACGAAAATCAGGAATTCCAGACTCTGTAGAAACTCCTGCGCCACCAAAAAATGCAATTTTTTTGCTTTTATTAATAAGTTGTTGTAAAATATTAATGCTGTTATTCATAATTAATTAATAAAATAGGATAAATGTGCCGATAAGTAAAGTGGAAAAGTAGCATTTTTATTTGGAGTGGTATTATATGTCTAAAAAGTTTTTATTGTTATTCTTTTTGTGTTTTTGTAGTTCTTTAGTTTTTTCTCATGGGAAAAATGATATTGAAGAACGCGATGTTGAAAATTTTAACAGTTGGCAAGAAATTTTTGATTTAGAACAGAAAAAGCCTGGTAAGTATAACATCATGGTTACAGCAAAAGACTTAGGTGGAAACGTAATGGTTGAAGGGCCTTACAATATTTTTATTGACCCTAAATCAGATTTGCCTGTGTGTGGAATAACAAACCCTTATACAAATATGCGTGTCGTTGCAAACTTGAATATTGTAGGTGTTTGTGTTGATGATGATGCAGTTTCTTATGTAGAATTAGTTTTAGATGGTGATACTGAAAATCCAATTAGAGCGGAAGGAAAAGAATTTTGGTCTTATTACTTAGAAACAGACGGTCTTGAAGAAGGACCTCATACAGTTCAAGTTACAGGTTATGATATTAATGGTTTGGCAGGAAATCCTGTTTCTGTAACTTATCAATTAGACAGAAAACAACCGGTAACAGAAGTTTTAGAAAGAGAAATGGGAATGCTTGTTTCTGGAAACGTTGAATTCAAAGGAACTGTTCAGGATGGAAACGGTATTAAAGAGTTATATTATTCAACAAATAACTGTAAGACTTTTATTCCTGTAAAAATTTCAAATGGAAAACCTTTAACAGAATTTAGTTTTAACGTAGATACAACAAAATTTGCTGATGGACCATCTGTAATTTGGTTTAAGGCTACAGACATGTCTGGTTCCACAGGTATGTATTCTTTCTTATACTTTATTGATAATACAAAACCAGATGTTCAAATTGTTTCTCCAATAAAAGATGAAGTTGTAAACGGAAAATTTACAGTTGCAGGTTTTGCTAAAGATACAAACGGTATTACAGATTTAAGATGGACTTACGGAAATCAGTCTGGGCAAATTGAATTAGTTCCTGGAAATCCATATTGGGTTGTTGATTTGGATTCAACAAATGGTAAAGAAAAAAGCCAAAAGTTCATGATTCACGCAGAAGATAGAGCAAACAATATTGTTGAAGTTACTCAAACTATCAATTTGGATCAAGAATTAGATAAACCTGTTGTTGCAATTACAAGTCCAATTGCAGGGCAAACTTTTGCAGATAATCAAGAATTGGTTTTAAGAGGAATTGTAAAAGATGATGACGGTGTTGCTTCTGTAAAAGTTCAGTTAGATAATCAAGAATCAATTATTCAAGAAACAAAAGGTATTTTTGATTTTGTTTTGGCAAAAGCTGCAGATTTGGCAGCAGGAAAACATAAACTTGTTGTAAGTGCTTTTGATGTAAACGGAATTGAAGGAAATCCTGTAACTGTTGAATTTAATTCAATTAATGTGGCTCCTGTTTTTGAAGCTGCCGAAGTTACAGTAGGAAAAGATACTGTTCCTTTTGTAAACGGAATTGAACTTCACCCAGAAAGTGGTGCAACAATTAGTGTAAAAGCAAATTCTCAAATTGGGTTAAAATCGGTTTATACAAAAATTACTTGGGGTTCTGATGGAATTATTGAAAATACACAAGAGTTAAAATCAACAAGTCATACTCAAGTATTAAATATTAATCCAGATTCTCCAAAAGGTGTTATGCATTACACTGTAACAGTAACAGATACTGCAGACAGAGAATCTACATTCAAAGGAATTTATTATGTAACAAATACAAATGAAGTTTGGCAAGACGAACCTTTAGTTGTATTTGATGATAGTACAGTGGCAGAAGATGGTTCAATTATTTGTAATTCAGAATTCCCTGTTACAGGATACGTAATTGGTGCAAATGCAAAATCTGTTGAATTGTTCCCTGCTACACCTTTTGCAAAAGCTGAATTAGAAGGAAACTTAATTAGACTTATCCCTCAAAATGCAATTGGAAGTTCAGAAAAAGTTGTTGTAAGAGTTAGAACAGATAAAGGTAAAGTTTTTGATTCAAGAGAAATTGTATTTAAAAATGACAGTGTACTTCCAACAATTGAAATTGATAATTATTCAGATTCCTTTGCGATAACAAGCGAAGAAGAAAAAGTTGTAATCAAAGGAAAAGTTTCCTGCGAAACTGGCGTTGGAAGTTTAAAATATAGAGTTTTGTCTTCTCGTGCAGAAATTAGAAACGCAGTTATTTCTAGTGTAAAACCAATGGCTGTTCCAGAAACATTCGGAGAAATTCCATTCAGT
>JAFXDY010000178.1 GCA_017521105.1 Treponema sp. | reverse complement strand
CCCATTCACAATATATTTCCTTAAATTTTGCAGCTTCTTCCGTAATTTCTGTACTTGGAGTTCCAGGATAACTAGACACAATTTCGCATCCAGCTTCAAAAAGTCCTCTAGCAGCCGCCGCATTTCCTAACATCAACTGTTTCATAAATCCTCACAAAACTTTATTTTAAATCTAGATAATTTTTTTTCGTAAAATATTTTACATTTTTTTTTAATGGTATTCAACTAAAAACCACACCACCGTCAGCCCTTACAAACCGAGTTAGTCATAAATTCTCTGAACTTTCATCATTTACATTTTATACAGTTCCTTTGTATAATAACTTTATGAAAAAAATCTGTTTTTTGTTTTGTTTTAATTTTCTTTTATTAATAAACTGTTTTTGTTCACCATTAAAATCAATTTCTGAACAAGTTTTGGAAAACGGACTTACAGTTTTTGTTCTTCCAGATAATTCAAATGCTTTAGTTAGAATTGAATTTTGTGTAAAAGCAGGATTTTCTTCTCAAACCCAACAAACAAACGGATTTTTTAAACTTTATTCCAACTTAATAGAAGCTTCTGCCGAAAACTTTTCTTTTTCTAGTGTTGTTTGCGGTGCAGATTCCACAAGATTTGTTTTGGAACTTCCTCCATCTATGTTATACGATGTGATGGATGATCTTTCACATTTAATTTTATCTGGTCAATTTTCAAACGAACTTATTAATCAAGAATTCTTAAAATTAAAAAAAGAAAACGCAAAACTTTTTTCTGCTCCGGAATCAATATTAAATGCCGGAATTGATTCAAAAGTTTTTTCTGAATCACCTTGGAAACACGACTCTGGCATTTACCCAGAACTTTTCAAAAAATATTCCACATCACAAGTTAGAGCAACTTTAAACTACATTGGAAACAATTGGTACACTCCACAAAATAGTGCCATTTTTATTAGCGGAAACATTTTACAAAAAGAAACTTTGCAAATCATAAATCAAACTTTTGGTCGTTATTATTCAAACACAAAAAATCCTGTAGAAAAAAAATCAACAATTTCAAATAATCAAAGAAAATACGTAATTCATCATCCTGATTTTTCTTCTGATATTACACAGATTGTTGTTCAATATGCAACTTTAGATATGACACAAAATAATTTGGCATCTACACTTTTTAATAACGACGATTCTTCTGTAAAATACCAAATTGTAGCTTTGGAAGAATTAAACATTCCAGGAAACGAATACATCAATTTTTCGGCAGCAAATAAAAAAGGAACTTCCCGATTAATTATTCAAAGTTTATTCCAAAAACCAGAATCAAAAAATATCAAAACAAATTCTTTGCAACAAAGCAAATTATTTTTAGAATCATTACAATCGGCAATTGCAAAAACTTCCCAAATGGAATTTTTATTTGCAAAACAACAATTAGATTTTATTCAAAAAGATTTAATTTCAAATTCAAATACTTTTATGGAAAATCTTTGCACATTTTGGGCAATTCAAGATTACAACAACGCTTACGAAATTGAAGATTCAGAAATTTCTTCTTTTACAGCAAAGCAGATGTTAGCTCAATTTGAAAAATGCAAAAATGTAGATTTTGAAGAATTTTCTAACGCATTAAAATACGAAGAACCTTTTGTTTTTGTAATTACAAACTCAAAAGATTTCAAAAACTTAAAATCAGAATATAAAAAACAGGGATTTGAAGAAATCAATTCTCAAAATGGTTCTTGGTACGCACAAGAATATTACAAAAACATAAAAATTAATTCAGCTGCTTTGGCTGTAAGCACTTTGGAAGATTCAATAATCAAAACAGAAGAAGAATTGAACGAAGCGCAACAAAAATTAACAACAACATTTTTAGAAAACAACACCAACAGCATTCAAACTTTTTCTTTAAACAACAAAATTGAAGTTGTTTTAAAAGAAAATAAAAACAACACCAAAGCAACCATTTCTTTATTAATTGACGGCGGAAAAATTCATTCAAAAAATAACAACGGTTTTGAAGAAGTTATGATTTCTTTACTTTGCACAAACATAAAAAAAGAAATTATTCGCCAACAACAAATGGGAATTATTTTAGAACCACCAATTGTAGATTGGTCATCAGATTTGTTTACAAGCAACATTTTTATTGAATGCGATAAAACCGACTTTGAAGCTTGTTGTAAAGCAATTTCAAACGCAATCATTTTTGCAGAATTAACTCCTGCCCTTGCCGACAGAGCTGTTTCTTCACGACAGTTTAAAAAACGCCTAGAAAATGGAACTGCCCTAACCCAACTTTACGATAAAGCAATTCAAACTTTATACAAAGACAAAGAACTTCATTCAATTTTTGATTCCGAAGATGAAGTTCTTACAGATATAAATTTTACAAAAATTATGAACGCATATCCACTTTATTTGGACGCTGCAAAATTTGACATTATAATTTGCGGAAATTATGACAAAGATTCAGATTCAATAAAACAAATTTTAGAAAACACAATAGGAAACTTAAACAACAACCAAATTCACAATCAAAAAGAAATTAGGAACATTGAACAAATTGATTTTCCAACAAAAAAAGTTGTAAAGAAAAAAATTGTTCACACATTTTTAACAGACATTCCGGCAGAAGAAGCTGGTCCAATGCCAGCGGTTTTAATTCCAACTACAGAATTTTTGGATCCTGTTTTGTACATTTTGGAAGCTCCAATTTTAAATGAAACAAATCCTATTTTTAACGCTTTAGTTTTGCATTTTCAGGAGATTTTTCAAAATGAACTTTCTAAAAATCAAAAAACTGTAGATTGCAAAGTGCAAGTTCAGTTGCCACAACCAAAAATGCCTTTTGCTTCTATTGTAATTCAAAATGTTAGACGACCAAAAGACGTGGACGCCATCTACAAACGCGCATACAATCTTTTAAAAGCTTCACTAGAAAACCAAAAAACACAGGCAGAATCTGTTCAGCTTTTAAACAAAATAAAAAATAAATGGATTGTAAACGAATTAAATCAAACTTCCACAAATTCTGGAACTTCAAAACTAATTCAAAAAGGTTTTAACTTTATTGAAGATTCTGCAGAAAACCAACAAAACAACACCAAAGATAAAGCAACTTTTTATCTTTTAGAATTTAATATTATAGAAAATTCAACTTTGCAAGATTATTTTAAAGTTTTACCAAGTTTACAAACTCCAAATTTAACTGTTACAAGTGAGTAAAAATGCAAAACATTACAAAGCAAGAATTGCGACAAAAAATTAAAATTGAACTTTCTCAAAACAAACAGAATTTTGAAAAATGGTCAAAACTAATTTGCCAAAATATAATTAATTCAGAGTTTTACCAAAAGGCACAAATTGTTTACGCTTACATGGCTTTGCCAGACGAAGTTGATCTTTCTGTTTTGATTGATGACGCACTTTGTAAAAATAAAACAGTTTTTGTTCCAAAAGTGGTGCCAAATTCAAACAAAATGATTTTTTTTGATTATTCCAAGTGCAAGTTTGAAAACGGAAGCTTTGGAATTCTGGAGCCAAAAACAGAAGATATAAAAGAAGAAAAATTTGCGGGGGACCAGACGGCCATTTTTCTGGTGCCTGGTAGAGTTTTTGGGGAAGACGGGGAACGCATTGGTCGCGGAAAAGGGTTTTACGATATTTATTTAAGCAATTTTCTTAAAACACAAAAAAAAAGTGTTCTTGTGGCCGGCGTGTGTTTTCCAATTCAGATTGGAAAACAAGTTCCGACCACAGAACACGACATTAAAATGGACCAAATTTTTACTTGTCCAAAATAACTTTATTTTTCAAGAATAAATTCTACACGTCTGTTTTTCCAGTTGTTATCTTTATCTTTTGGATCTACAACAGGCATTGTTCCACCCATACCA
The DNA here is from genome assembly GCA_017521105.1 of Treponema sp. Classification (GTDB taxonomy): domain Bacteria; phylum Spirochaetota; class Spirochaetia; order Treponematales; family Treponemataceae; genus Treponema_D. Next base: position 3,356 of record JAFXDY010000178.1, on the reverse strand, counting down.
TCAGAAGTCAATGCAGAACTACTTACACCACGTTTTTCAAGATATCCTTTAATTGCGTCCGCACGTTCTTTTGAAAGTGGCATAGAAGCACGTCCCCATTCATAAGGATTATCTAAAGTTTCTTCATCCGGATTATCTGTAATTTTGTTTGCGTGTCCAACAATTGTAACTTTATAATCTTTGAATTTTTTCAAAATATCAGCAATACGATCAAGTGTTTTAATATTTTTATCAATTTGATCTTGCTTTAATTTTGCAGAAGCTTTTTGGAAGTTTGAGGCATCAGATTCAAAGATAATTGAAGGAACTGCCATTTTTAATACATTTCCATCACGAATTACAAGAACATCAACAGGAATTACACCTTTTTTAACAGAAGTCATTCCAAGAGCATCTGTAACAGTAAATTCAAAAGGATAATCCATAGCAGATTGAACACGTTCAGCTTTTCCGTTTGCAGATTTTTGAACATTACTCAAACCGTCCCAAATAATTCTTTCTGTAACATTATTTTTACCACTTAACTTCCAGAAATCTTTTCCTTTAGGATCTTTAATTACAAATGACCAATTTTTAAGCTTAGCTTTTGAACTTGCACCAAGTTTGATAAATAAATCATCATCAGTTCCATCATTATCTGGACTAAAATATTCTGGAGCAGTTCTTACATCTAATTTTGGAGGTAATGCGGTACAAACAAAAGCAGAAGAAACAGAACTTACTCTATTACCTTTTTTGTAATTAATTTCCAAAGTTCCTGTAAATGTTCCTTCACAAGCATTTCCTTTAGAATCTGCACCATTCCAAGTTATTTGTGTTGGAAGATTTTTTATATCTTTTTCTGTTAACTTATAAACCGAAGTTCCATCTTCTTTTCTTACATCAAATTGCCAAGAAGCAATTCCTTCGGCAACTGTTGTAGAAACATTAAAGATTTGTGATTCCAATACTTTATCTCCATTTGGAGAAATTCCTTCGTATTCAGCTGTCAAATATACTTTTGTTTCTCTTGTATCTAAAGAAATTCCTTTGACTTCTGTTGTAAACGAGTTTCCTGCATCATCTGTTGTAAACAAAATGATGTTATAGTTTCCGTCTTTTGCAAGGTTACCAGATTCATCTGTTCCGTCCCAAACAATTTCAGACTTTGTACCATTCCAATTGTATTTTTTTACAGAAATATCTTTTGAATTTCTTACATCACAAGTCCAAAGTTTTTCATTTGTACATTCTGTAATTGAAATTGGAACATTGTCTTGTGCTGAATCGCCATCTGGAGAAAATGAATCCCATGGAATTTGAGCTACTAAATTTGGTTTTACAGTATCAAGCACAAAATTTGATGATGTAGCAGATGCTTCGGAACCATTTGCCGCAAGAATTGTTAAACTTGCAGAATAAGTTCCATCTTTGCAAATTACGTTATCATTATCATGTCCGTTCCAATTAAAATTCATTGGAATATTTTTCTTTGCTTTTGTAGAATAAACTACTTTTCCAGCAGAGTCTTTAATTTGGAATTCATACTGTGTAATATCTTTTGTTTGTGTAATTGGTGTAAAAGAAATTGAATCTTTGATGTGGTCTGCATTTGGAGAAAATGCAGCATCATTTGCAGCTAACAAAAGTTCTGTTTTTGTTGTATCAAATGTAACAAAATCTTTAGATATTCCACCACCAATATTTCCAGCTAAGTCTTCACTTTTTACTACAAAAACGTAATCGCCTTTTGGAGCAATTGTTCCGTTATCACAAATACCATTCCAAGTTACGCTTTCTGGAGGAAATTTTCCTAAATCATAAGTTTTATATACAGTTTTTTTATCTGCCGAACAAATTTCACCTTTCCAAGAAGGAACTGGTGCTCCCACATCGGGATTAATCATAATTGAATATGTTACAGTTGATTTTTCGCCAGCACCAAAAACTTTGTCCGAAGCTACAATTTGAGCATTTGGTTTTACAGTATCAAGAACAATAGCAGGTGAATAAATTTTTGTTGGAACGTAACCGTTTAAGTATTTTGCAGAAACACTTGCTTTGTACTCACCATTTGGAAGGTCTTTTCCATTATCATCTGTTCCGTCAAAAATAACAGATTCCAAAGGAACTGGCCCATTTTTTTCTTGATTATATGATTTTACAACATTTCCCTTTGCATCAACAAATTCTACATTCCATTCAACAAGCTTGTTTCCTGTGCTTGCCTGAGGAACAGGAATTGTAATATTTAATGTTACATCTTTTTGTCTACTTGCAGTTTTTGGAGAAAAGTATCTTGAACCTTGAACAATTATATTTGTAGCTGGTTTGTATGCAGAATAAATAATATTAGAAATTACAGCTTCGTTAGAAACGTTTCCAGCTCTATCTGTTGAAGTTACTTCGTATGAATAAACTCCATCAGGAAGCTGACTTCCGTTATCATCTGTTCCACCCCAATTAAAAGTTGCTGGCTCAGAATCTTTCCAAGTAACAGTTTTTACAACATCACCACCGGCACTGCGGAACACACCAGTCCACAAGTCTTCTTTTGAACCAGATTGCTTAATTTTAAACTGCGCTTTTGCACCTTCACCAAAAATTTTGTCTGTTGGTTGAACTAAATCAATTTCAGGAGCAATTGTATCAATTACAACTTCGTATTCCTTTGTTTTTCCAACATTGCCATTATCATCTGTGGCTGTAATATAATAGAAGTAAACACCATCTGGAGCAGTTTCGCCGTTATCCATTGCACCGTTCCAAATGATTTCTTCTGGAATAATTACATCTTTTTTTTCTGTTACCAATTGTTTAAAAAAGCCTTTAAATCCAACTTTTGTTGGAAGTGCAACTTTATTTTCAATTGTACGAACTACATTACGGTTTGAATCCATAATTACAAGGCTCCAACCTTGAATGTATCGTTTATCAGAAACCTTAAAAGGAATTACAAGAGAATCTTTTGGCCCACCACTATTTGGCGAAATATATTTTGGTTCTGCAAAAATAGAAGCAGCCACAAAACTAAATAAAATAAATGATAATAAAAATTTTGTTCTTTTCATATTTTCACCTCAAAAACAAATTATTATTCTTCCCATAATTTAATTTCTGGTGGAGTTTCATCTTTTAATCCAAGAGTAATATCAACATCTGCAGAAATTGCGTTTACAGTTTCATAAACATTTTTATAAGCTGCAGAAACACGCATTTCATTTTCGTTCCAATCATTTTTTGCTAAATATTCAACATTATTTACATTAAATCTGAACTTATATGAAATACCAATTGACGGAATAAAACAAGCATAAGAATTTGAAAGTTCTTTTATGTTAATTTTTTCTTGAACATTTACAAAGAATTGATCTTTT
>JAFXDY010000177.1 GCA_017521105.1 Treponema sp. | reverse complement strand
GTTAGAACTCCAATTATTAAAAAAGGTGATGATTTAGCAACTATTGTTGTAGATTCAGTTGGAAAATGTGTTGAAGAAGCTGGAATTGAATTGCAAGATAAAGATGTTATTGCAATTACAGAAGCTGTTGTTGGAATTTCACAAGGAAACTACGCAACTGCAGACCAAATTGCAAAAGATGTTTCTTCTAAATTTGGCGATGAAACTGTTGGTTTAATTTTCCCAATTATGAGCCGCAACCGTTTTTCTATGCTTTTAAAAGGGATTTCTCGCGGTTGTAAAAAACTTGTTATTCAGCTTTCTTACCCAGGTGACGAAGTTGGAAACCACTTAATTTCTGAAGATGCACTTTTTGATTCTGGTGTAAATCCTTATTCTGATGTTTACACTGCTGAAGAATTTTACAAAATCTTTCCAAATACTGTTCACCAATTTACAGGTGTAGATTACATTGATTTTTACAAAAAAACTTGTGAATGTCCTTGCGAAATTATTCTTGCAAATGACCCAAAAGCAATTTTAAAATATGCAGACAACGTAATTGTTGCTTCGATTCACAAACGTGCTCGTGATAAAAAAATCTTGCAGCAAGCTGGTGTAAAAAAAGTTTACTGTTTGGATGAATTGTTAACTTCGTCTGTTGACGGTTCTGGTTACAACGAAAAATACGGATTGCTTGGTTCAAATCTTGCAACAGAAAATTCTGTAAAATTGTTCCCAAGAAATTGTCAGCCATTAGTTGATGATGTTCAAGCTCGCATTAAAGCTAAATATGGCAAAAATGTTGAAGTTATGGTTTACGGTGATGGTGCATTTAAAGATCCACAAGGACAAATTTGGGAATTGGCTGACCCAGTTGTTTCTCCTGCTTACACAAGCGGTTTGGTTGGAACTCCAAATGAATTAAAACTTAAATATCTTTCTGATAACGAATTTAAAGATTTAACTGGCGACGAACTTAAAGAAGCTATGATTAAGAGAATTAAAGAAAAAGATGCTGACCTTAAAGGAAGAATGGAAACTCAAGGAACAACTCCACGCCAATTAACAGATCTTCTTGGTTCTTTAAGCGACCTTACTTCTGGTTCTGGCGACAAAGGAACTCCTGTTATTTTAATTCAAAACTACTTTAGCAACTACGCTAATCAATAATTTGGTTTAATTGGGTGTTGTGGGTAACTGTGATGTTTGCACAACGCCCGAGAATTGAAGAGTAAGGGCTGCTGCAAAACTTTTGTTTTGGGCAGCCCTTAGTGCGTAGCACCGGCCGTAGGCAAGCTCTGAAATGCGAGTGGGTAATGTGCACTTGCGCCAAATTTTTTACAGCATTACCTTTTAATTGAAATATAGGCTTTATTTTGGTAAAATGTGATTATGACTAAAAAAGCAATTATTCATGTTGAAAACACGGAAAACTTAGCTGAATTTGCCCGATATTTAGTTTCTTCAGACTGGTCTATTTTAAGTGCAAACAAGACTTTAGATTTTTTAGAAAAAGAAAATATTCCTGTAACAAAAGAGTCGGCACTTGTTGAAAATAATCAATACACTTTAGAAACATGTCAATTGATTCAAAGAATTTTGGAAACAAAAACTTCTGAAGAAGGGGAACCTGAAGAAGAATTGGATAATATTTATCTTGTTTGTATGAATGTTTATCCAAAATATGACGCAATTAACTCTGAGCAAGAATTGAATAAGGTTTGTAAGCCTGTAAATTATTATCATACGACTGTAATTAAAAATGCGGTTTATAACTATCAGAATGTTTTGGTAATTACTGACCCAGATGATTATAAAGAAGTGATGATTCAGTTGCGAATTGGATCTATTAAGCCAGAATTTAGGGTTTACTTGGCTGGCAAGGCTTTGAATTTATTGGCTGCTTATGAAAATAGTTTGGCTTTTTCTATTCTTAATGGAAAATATTTTAATCAACCTTTTATGAAATATTTTGGGGCTCCTTATGTAAAAGATATGGACTTAAAATATGGAACTAATAAGCAGCAGAAAGCTAGTGTTTATTCTTTGATTTCTAAAAATGAAAATTATCAGATTCAAAAGATTCAAGGAAAGGAATTTACTTATAATGTAATTGAAGATTTGTCTTTTGCTTGGGAACAAATTAGTATTTTGTTTACTCAGTTGCGAGATCAAATGGTTGTAAAAAGTAAAAATTGTGATGGTTATGAATTTACAACCCATTTTACGCCGTTGTTGGGAACTGTTTTTACTGTTGTGGTTAAAAATAAGATTATTCTTGGTGCTGCGTTATCTTCTAATGTTTTGGATTCTTTTGAAAAAACTATGGTTTACGATGTTGGAAATATTAGGGGCTCTGTGCTTGCTTGTAGTGCTGTGATTGATGAAGATGCTGCAAAAGAAATGGTCAAAAATGATTTTGAAGCGATTATTGCTCCTGGTTTTACTACTGAAGCTAAGCAAATTCTTTCGGGAAATAGAAATGTTAGATTAATTCCTAGTGCTCAAATTAGAACTGAAAATATTGATGTTAGATTGGTTTTGGGTGGGCTTCTTATTCAAACTAAGGAAAATGTTTTGTTTGAAAAATGGGATGTTCGCACAAAAAATAGACCTTCCCAGTCGCAAATTGATCAAATGGCCTTTGGAATGATGATTGCTATGAATTCTAAGTCTTGTTCTGCTGTTTTGGTTAAGAATAATTCTGTGGTTGGACTTTCTCAATCGTGTGTTTCGGCTTTGAAGGCAATTAAAAATGTTTATGTTGATGCTAAAGAAATGCAAGACCGACTTGGTAAAAATAATGATTCTTTGGCTGAAGTTTTAATTTCGGATTCTCCAATTCCATTTTGTGATGATGTTAAAAATATTATTGACGGTGGTGTTGGGGCAATTATTCAACCTGGTGGTACAGTTTATGATGATGAATTTGTTCAGTATTGTAATGACCGTGGTGTTGTAATGATTTTTATTGGAATGTCGCACATTTTGCGTTAGAATTAATGATTATTAGATAGAGGCTTTTATGTTATACTTTTTGGGACAATATTTGCAATCTTTTTTTGGACCTGCACGTCTTTTGCAATCTTATACTGTTTTAATTGCTATTGCTTTATATTTGGGATTTTTTCTTAGTTATAAATTAATTCCCAAATTTTATAATAAATTGCCTCATGATAGAGGTCGTGAATTTGCAATAAAAGAAACTTCTGATGCGGCAAAAGGAAAACCAACTGGAACAGGAGTTGTTTTTATTACAATTTTTGTTGTTCTTTGTTTTTTGCTTATTCCTTTTTCTTTTACTCGCTCTTTGATTTTGCTTTTAACTTGGTTTACTATGCTTTCTGGTTTTCTTGATGACAGAAGTGTTACTAGTTGGGGGGAATATTTAAAAGGTTTTTTGGATATGTTGATTAGTGTGGCTACCTCTGTTGTTTTGTATTATGGTTTAAAGAATAGTTCGGCGGATGGTGTTGTTTCTTTCTGGTTGCCTTTTGTTTCTCACACTGTGGCTGTGAATCCGGTTGTTTATGTTGTAATTTCTACTATTATGTTGTGGGCTTCTATTAACACAACCAATTGTACGGATGGTGTTGATGGGCTTTCTGCTACTTTAGTTTTGATTGCGTTGATTACTTTGGGCGTAATTTTTTATTTTATTTTGGGTCATGTTAATATTGCTTCTTATTTGCTTGTTCCTCATGTTTCTGGTGGTGCAAATTGGGCTGTAATGATTTTTGCCCTTGCTGGTGTTTTGATGGGATACTTGTGGCATAATGCGTTTCCAAGTAAATGTTTGATGGGCGACGCTGGAAGTAGAGCTCTTGGATTTTTTATTGGTGTTTGTGTTATGGTAAGTGGAAATCCTTTCTTAATTTTGGCAACTTCGTCTATTATTTTTGTGAACGGTGGAATGGGGCTTTTAAAAGTATTTTTATTAAGATTTTTTAAGATAAAGATTTTTGAATCTATTCGTTTTCCTTTGCATGATCACATGAGAAAAAATAGGGGATGGTCGCCAACTCAAGTATTAATTAAATTTATGATTATGCAACTTTTGATTACTTGTGTTCTGGTTGGAATCTTATTTAAAATTAGATAAAACTTGTGATTTATAATGGCAATGTTTATTAAACATCCTTTATTCTTTTTGTAAAATATCTACTGTGTGGCTGCTAGAACCAAGTAGTTCTGGGGCTTCGCAGATTGCCAACTGAAATTTTTTAAAAGCTTGAAATTCTTCTTCGGACATTTCGTTTAATTCTTTTCGCATGTAGTCGGCAGCTCCGTCTGGAGCAATTATTTTTAGGTGTTTTAAATTGCAGGCATCTGAAAGGCGACGAATATCTGAAAGACGAACATAATCGTATAAATCTTCATCTGTAGAAATAATGTGAAAATCTTCTGAAAGCCCGCCATTTTCTACAACTTCTTGCCATTTGTGTTCTTTAAAACAATATGAAATTACAGAATATTCGTTCATTACGTAAGCAACTAAAATTATTCCGCCAGTTTTTGTAACCCTTTTAACTTCGGTTAATGCTTGAATTTTATTTTGGTCGCCGTGCAATG
>JAFXDY010000176.1 GCA_017521105.1 Treponema sp. | reverse complement strand
TAAGCATCATATCTCTTTTTTCAAAAAAAGACCCTGAGTTTCTAGCTTTTCTTAATATGTCTCTACATTTAAATAAAATATTGTCTATGTTTAATGTCTCTTCTGTTTTTTTCTTTGCCATAGTTTTTATTTCCTATCATTTCCCATTATACCACAAATCCACCTATTCTAAAACATTTTCTGCTACAAGTTCACATCCTCCTACATCTCCCCGCACCAAGCCACATTCCACTTTCCGCCGCGACGCTCAAAAATAGCCACGTTATCTACGGGAAAATCTTCCACAAGATTCAATTCATTCATCACCTGCAATGCGGCAACCGAAGCTCCAGAAGGAATATCTCTGTTTGCCACTGTCAAATGAGGCGTAAAAGGTCTTTTGTCTTTTTTTGTACATCCAGGAGCAGCCTTCAAAACCGCCTCAAGGACTTTATCTCGCAATTTGGTCCAGTTTTCGTTTGGGATTACCTTTGCAAAAATCGTTCTGTCGCCAAATGCATCAAAGTTTTCTATGTGGCCATCAAATTTCAGCTCACTTCCAGCCAAAATCACTTCTTTTTCAATAGCCATTGCCAAATCCTTTGTAGAAAATTCCTCTGGCAAATGAAAAGGTGGCACCAAAGTCACGTGAATAGGCGTTCCATACCCAGACTTGCACCCGTAAGCTTCGTTCATATATCGTCTGCAATCTTCCAGCGTGGCCCTAATATCCTCTGGAACTAAAACCCCAATAAAATGTGTCTGTTGAATAAAATCTGTTTTCATACAAAAATAATCTACATTGTAAAAGTAAAGTTGTAAATATAAGGAAAAACCTTACTTGTCTAAAAAAAAAGCTTCTCTAGTCTAATCTAAAGAAACTTACAAGACTTTTGAAAACATTCTACCACTGAAAAAAGCTTTTTCAGACACTATATTTCTCAAATATCATTGACAAAAAATACTCTACGCACATATATTTGTAATTATTCTTCTTCCAAAGGAAATTAAATATGAAAAAAATCGGGTTAGTTGGCGGAACAGGTCCAGAATCAACTCTTATGTATTACAAGGAATTAAATTCTCGCATTGATAAAATTACAAACTCAAAACAAATGCCTGAAATAAACATAGAAAGTGTAGATTTTAGAAAAGCTTGGGATTTTGTTGCAAATAAAAATTACAAAGCCTTGGCAGATTATCTTTCAGAAAAAATTATTAACTTAAAGAATAGCGGATGTGAAATCATCACACTAACAGCGGGAACTATGCACATTGTCTATGAAGAGATAGTAAAAAATACAAATATTGAATTAGTCAGCATTCCTAAAGTAATTTGCGAAGAAATCTTAAACAAAAAATATAGCAAAGTTGGAATGTTAGGAACAATTTTTACAATGGAGCAAGATTTTCTAAAGAAAGATTTGCAAAATGCAGGAATTGAAGTAATTGTCCCAGAAAAAGATGACCGAGAACTTATAGCAAAAAGAATTTTAAAAGAACTAGAGTTAGGAATTGTAAAAGATACAACTCTAAAAGAATTCCAACAAATAATCACAAAAATGAAATCAACACAAGGCATTCAAGCCGTAATTTTAGGATGCACAGAACTTCCATTATTACTTAATCCCAAAAATTGCCCTGTTGACTGTCTAGATAGCGTGGAACTTCACATACAAAAATTAATAAAATTGGCGATGTAACGAGATAACATGTCTATATTTTTAGACAACTTATGTATTATTATTAACTTTGCTTATTCAAAAATACGTCCGGTCAAGGCTCGCTTTGCTCAAGCCCTTGACTCGTCCGTTTTTAGGATTTGTAATAAACCTAAATAAAAAATTCTATCCTTCTACCACACGCTCAACCCGCTTTGAAATACTTGTCAAAACCTCGTAGCTAATTGTATTTCCAATTTTTGCGTAGTCGTCGGCGGTCATAAGGGCGCCACTTTGGGAAGGGCCAAAAATTACAACTTTATCCCACAATTTTACGTCAGGGTTGTTTTTGCCAATGTTTACCATGCACTGATCCATGCAAATGCGACCACAAATTGGGTATAACTTTCCATTAATTGTAACTTTGCCTTCTGGAGAAAATCTTCGTAAAAGTCCGTCTGCGTAGCCAATTGGCAAAACTGCAATATCTGTATCTTCGGGGCAAGCGTAAGTTCTTCCGTAAGAAATTGTTTTTCCTTTTTCAAAATGACGAATTGCCACAACTTTTGTTTCAAATGCCAAAACAGGTTTTAAATCAATATTCACACCTTTTGAATACAAATATTCTTGAGTAATTTCGTCTGGATAATATCCGTATGTTATAATTCCAGGTCTTACCATATCAAAATGCATTTCTTTGTTATTTAATAAAGCGGCAGAACTTCCACAGTGACAAATTCCAGGATTAATTCCTTCTTTTTTTACATTTTCAACTGCCAAAACAAAATTATCATATTGATTTTTTGTAAATATTTGATTTTCTTCTGTCAAACTGTCCGAAACTGCAAAATGGGTACACATTCCTTTTAATACAAGATGATTTTTTGAATTAATTAATTTTGCTTGTTCCCCTGCTTCATTTGCATAGCACCCAATTCGGCCCATTCCTGTATCAACTGCCAAATGAACTGCCACTTTTTTTGAATCATTTTTGTAAAATTTATCAGCGGCGTCAGACAATCCTTGAATATATTCTTTTGTAAAAACAAGAGGAATTAAATCTAACTTAAAAATGTCTTCAAATTCTTCTGGGGTACACAAACTAAGCAACAAGATTTTTGATTTTATTCCTGCTTCACGCAATTCAAAAGCTTCTCCAATTGTGGCAACAGCAAGATATTCAATCCCAATTTCTTCTGCTATTTTTGAAGTTAAAATTGAATTATGACCATAAGAATCTGCCTTTACAGCAATACAAATTTTTGTATCTTTTCCAACAAGATTTTTGATTTGTGATATATTATGAACTAAATTTTCTTTATAAATAATGGCTTTTGTAGCTCGATTCATTTTCCACCCCAAAACTTACTACTCTCTTATTCTATCTATATAATAGAAAAATAACAATATATTTAGAGATAACTTATTGTAAATTTTACAATTTCCATATAAAATTAAATATATTTTAAAAAAAGGAAAATATATCAAAATGAGAGTAAAATCAAAAATCGGACTATTATTATTTTCAATTGCATTAATTTCTTTTTCATCTTGTGCCACTACAAAAAATGCAACTTCAACACAAACTGAAAAAAAAATCAATAAAACACAAAAATATGATTTAGAAGAACAATTCATTTCAGAAATTTCAAATATTTCTATTGAATCACTTGAAATTCCAAAACCAGTCATTAAAGGAAGAAATTTTAAATCAGATTTCAAATCAATTGTAAAAAATGCAGAAGGTAATCCTGTAGCAAACTTCCCTGTTCAATTAAAATTTCCAATTTCAAAAGTAGACGGTAAAATCGAATATTCTACTCTTTTACTACATACATCTGAAGACGGGACAATTTCATTTAATCCAGAATCAACTTCTTTCTCTTGCGACACTTTTATTGAACTTACACCTGCAATTCCAGAAACACTGAATATTGAATACAAAAAGTTAACTGAAGCTGTAGCAGCAAAAACTTTAAAACAATCAATAAAAATCAAATCAGACATCATAAATAAAGGTGCTGTTTTATTTGTTTGGGAACATAACGAAAAAGGCAGACCAACTAGCAATTCTTACACTATGCTTTCTGAATTAAGAAGAAACGGAGTTGCACTCATTGGAAACGCACCTGTAAGTGACACATCTTTTATTGGAAAACCTTTAAAAGAATTATATGACGCAAATTATGAAGTTATTGGTGGAACAATGTATGGATATCTTCTATACGGTACAATAAAATTCGAAGTTCCAGTAACAAAAGTTGATGACGGTTACACCTGTACCTTAGTTGCTGAAATTGTTGGAATTGATATGAAAAATGGCGAAACAACTTTAACAACATCTGTTTCATGCACAGCAACAGGTTCAAACTGGAATAACTGTGTTTCAAATTGTAAAAGTGAATTAACAACTTCTATTGTTAATAATATTATATATGGTTTATAAAAGTGAGGTAAATTGTGATTTATACAGATACAAGAGATAATTCTGCAAAAGTAGATTTTAAAACTGCTGTAATGAGTGGTATGAACAAAGCCACTGGTGGTTTATATATTCCAACTAGTTTTCCAAAATTAGAAAAATCATTTATCGAAAAAAATCCTGAACCATCATTTAGAGACATTGCTTTTAACATGGCAAAACCTTATGTTGATGGTGAAATTCCAGATGATGATTTGGCTGCAATTATTCAAGATGCATATCCATTTTCACCAAAAGTTGTTCCATTAGACAGTGTTTCTTACGTTTTGGAATTATTTCACGGTCCAACTTGTGCATTTAAAGATTTTGGAGCTCGTTTTATGGCTCGCACAATGTCTTACTTTAATAGAAATGAAGATACACCACTCCATATTTTAGTTGCAACTTCTGGAGATACAGGAAGTGCTGTTGGAAGTGCTTTCCACAATGTTCCAGGTCTTGATGTTACAATTTTGTATCCTGATGGAAAAATTAGTGAAATTCAAGAAAAACAACTTTCAACTTTTACAGGGAACGTTAGAGCATTAAAAGTAAAAGGAACTTTTGATGATTGTCAAAAACTTGTAAAAACAGCATTTACAGATGAAGAATTAAGAAAAAAATTAAGACTTTCTTCTGCAAACTCAATCAATATTGCAAGACTTTTGCCACAAAGTTTCTATTACATGTATGCTGCATGTGTTGTTAGAAACAGAGCTGCATTAGACAATAAAATCCATGATCCAAAAATCATTATGGTTGTTCCTTCTGGAAACTTTGGTAACTTAACTTCTGGTTTAATTGCAAAAGAAATGGGAGCTCCAATTGCAGGCTTTACTGCTGCAACAAACTCAAACAAAACAATTCCAGATTGGATTGCTACAGGAGATTACAACGCTCGCCCATCTGTTGAAACTTTTGCAAATGCAATGGACGTTGGTGCTCCAAGTAACTACGAAAGAATTAAAGCCATGTACACATTAGAAGAAGTTCGTCGTGATTTTGCTTCTTATTGGTTGAATAATGACGGAATTGTTGATGCAATTAAATCTTGTAATTCAAAAACAGGATACATTATTGATCCTCACGGGGCAATTGGTTGGCAAGCTTGGGACAGCATTAGAAGTGGCGAAATGGAAGCATTAATCAACGGAAATAAAAATGATTATAACAATCCAGGTTTAACACCAAACATTCCTGCATGGGGACAAGATGTTGTGAACAAAAAAGCTGTTGGTGTGATTTTGGAAACTGCTTCTCCTGCAAAATTTGGTCAAACTGTATTTGATGCAATTGGAAAAGAACCTCCAATTCCTTCACGCTTGGAAGAAGTTATGCGTTTGCCAGACAGAGCAATTCCAATGGACAACGACTACAACACATTCAAAGATTGGCTTTTAGCTAATTTGTAAGATACGTACGGTCAAGGCACGCTTTGCTCAAGGCCTTGACTCGTCCGTTTTTAGGATTTGTAATAAACCCTAAATAAAAAAAAAGATTCCGATTTTTTCGGAATCTTTTTTTTATATATTTCTTATTATTGCAAGATTTTACAAAATTTCTACAAATCCTTGTCATTGCGAGATTTTCGTCAGAAAATCGTGGCAATCCAGTAAATAACAAATTTTCTAGATTACTTCGTCGCTTCGCTCTTCGTAATGACGTGATATGATAACAAAGTTCCTCTTAATAACGATTATAGTGTCATTCCCGTACTTGCTTCCCATTCCTTATCATTACCATACTTGATACGGAAATCTACTCTACTTTACAAATTAAACCTTTTTCTTCAAGTTTATCTAAAATATCTTGAACAATTTCTTCTGGTGTTTTTGTGTTTACATCAATAAACAAATCTACAAAATCGTAATTGTTGTTATCAATATTATAAAATTCTTTGTATCGTTTTGTATCTTCAGAATCTCGCATTGCAGTAAAAGACTTAATTTGTTCAATATCGCCGCCTTCTCTATTAAAAACTCTATTTGCACGTGTTTCGTCGCTAGCAAATAAATAAACTTTTAAATCTGCATCTTTTAGCATCCAAATTGCAAGGCGGCTTCCCAAAACACAAGATTCTTTCATTGCCAATTCAACTTGATGATTATCTACATATTTATCGTAAGAATCATCATTTTTAGCAGCTTCAATAACTTGTGCCAAAGTCATTCCTTTTTCTTCTGCCAACTGTCTGAATGTATAATTTATTAATTTAATTCCCAAAGTTTTTGAAAGAAGTCCACTTACAGTTGTATTTCCACAACCTGATTTTCCACTAATTGCAACTCTTAATTCACCATTCAATTTGTAATTCATAATTTTCTCCAATAATTTTTTTAAGCAATATTTTTTGACTGTTCTCTAATATTTTCCAATGAATCTTTTGCCTTAATAACCATTGCACCAACTTCTGCAAATTGATTTTTGCTTCCAATTGTGTTAATTTCTCTGTTCATTTCTTGACAAATAAAGTCAATTTTTTTACCAGGATAAGGATTATTTTCTAACTCTTCTTTCATTGCTTTTATATGACTTTGCAAACGAACAATTTCTTCATTAATCGTATATTTTACAAGCATTGCAGCAACTTCTGTCATTATGCGATTTTCGTCCACATTATCTTTTAACAAATCATTAAATTTTGCAGTAATGATTTCTTTAAACACATTTTCCATTTTTGGTTGCCATTTTTTAAAAAAGTCAGCACAAGTTTCCAATTCTAAAAGTTTTGATTTTAAATCAACTAAAAGATTTTCGCCCTCTCTATTTGCATCTTTTACAAATTGATTTAACGCGTTATCAAAAATTGGGTCTATCATTGATTGATACTTTTCAACATCATAACTTTTATTACTATTTAAAACACCGTTTTGTTCCAAAATTAAAGACAAAGGAATTGATTTTTCATCATAACCTGTGGCAATTGCAACTTCTTTGATTGCGTCATAATAACTTTTTGCCATTTTTGTATCTGCATAGATTTGAGCATCAGATTCAAGTTCTTTAACTCTAATAAAAACATCAACTTTTCCGCGAGTAATATTTTGTGATATTTTATTTCTAAAATAACTTTCAATTGAATTTAAAAATGGTGGCAAATTGATATTTAAATCTAAAAATCTTGAATTAACAGATTTAATTTCTACAGAAACAATTGCAGTTTCATAATTCATTTCGTTGTAGCCGTAACCGGTCATTGATGTCATAATTTTGTCCTTTTTTTTATATCTTTTTATTATTTTAATAAACTTTTAACATAAAAACAATTAATTTTAGTATATATATTTTTCATTTTATGATAAAATAAAAGAATAATTTATTTTTTTTTTGGAGGTAATATGCCCGACGGGTCCGTCCAGTTATTAGTCGCACTAATTATTTTAATTCTGTTTTCCGGATTTTTTTCCGCTACAGAAACAGCTTTTTCTTGTGCTAACAAGATAAAATTAAGAACTCTTGCTTCTAACGGAAACAAAAGAGCAACAAAAGTTTTAGTTTTAGCAGAAGAAAATTTTGATATGTTAATTTCTACTATTTTGGTAGGAAACAACATTGTAAACATCAGCGCAGCTACAATTTCTACATTATTATTTGCGTTGTTAATTAAGAATCCTAAAATTGATTCTTCTTTTGTTTCAACGGCAGTAACAACAGTTGTAGTTTTAATTTTTGGTGAAATTACGCCAAAATTCATTGCAAAAACTTATCCAGAAAAACTTGCAATGCTTTTTTACCCAGTAATCCGATTCTTCACTTACATTTTTAAACCAATTAATATTATTTTCTCTGGTTGGAAAAAATTCATTTCTGTTGCTTTTAAATTAAAAAACGAAGAGATTATTACAGAAGAAGAAATTATTACAATTGTAGAAGAAGCAAAAGAAGATGGAACTTTAAAACAAGAAGAAACTGAATTAATTAAATCTGTTATTGAATTTGATGATCAGGAAGTAGAAAATATTTACACTCCTCGGGTTAATTTGGTTGCAGTTGATATTAATTCTTCAATGGAAGATATTCAAAAAGTTTTTCAAACTACAAAATTTTCCAGATTGCCAGTTTATTTAGAAACTATTGACCAAATTATTGGTACAATCCATCAATCTGATTTTTACAGTTTATTATTTACAAAAGCAACTTCAATAAAAAGCATTTTAAAAGAACCATATTTTACAACTAGCCACACAAAAATTTCTAAGTTATTGAACCAGCTTCAGAAAAACAAAACTCACATGGCAATTGTTCTTGATGAATACGGTGGAACTTTAGGAATTGCAACAATGGAAGATATTCTTGAAGAATTAGTTGGTGAAATTTGGGATGAACACGATGTAGAAATTGCTCACTACTTTAAAGAAGATGACACAACTTACATTGTAAATGGAAATGCTCCAACAGACATAATTTTTGAATTATTCAATCACGAAGATGAAAAAGATAATTTTGAAGCAAACACTGTCAGCGG
>JAFXDY010000175.1 GCA_017521105.1 Treponema sp. | reverse complement strand
TTAATTGATTTATCACCAATCATAAATTCCAAAACTTCCAAAGCATCATATTCAATTATAAAAAGATTTTTTAAGTCTCGTTTTTTTATTTCAGAAAGAACTTTTCCAACACCAGGTGTATGAACTTCAATCCCCAAATAATTAATATGTGGATTTGCTTCGGCTAAAGCAACAGTTGCATCCCCCATTCCAAAACCAATTTCAACAATAATAGGATTTGTATTTCCAAAAACATCAACAAAATTTAATAATTTTTTTTCAAAAGGAATACACCAAGATGGAGCAAGTTCATCATAAGCTTTTTGTTGAGCAGCAGTCATTCGTCCTGCTCTTAAAACATAAGTTTTAATTTCTCTTTTGATTATTTGAGCTAAATTGTCAGTTTCCTTCGCGGGAGGTTCATCTTTTGTTTTAATGTTATTAATATCTTCCATAAAAATTCCTTTTATATATTATATATATTAATCTTCATTTAGTGATTTTTCAAGTTCCACATTTTGTCTTGGTAAAATAAGTATTACATCATTGCCTTTAATAAATACAACATCATAAAAATAATTTGCGTTGTTATATTCATTCCAGATACCTCTTACAGTTTCAAATTTTGATTCTTTTTCTCCGTAATGAATTAATACATTATTTTCATCAAAAATTGCAATTTTTTTTATTAAAATTAAATCATTAAAAAATTCCAAAGCTTCTTTATAATTCATAGAATACAACTTGTCGTCATATTTCAAAAAAGAAGAAATTTCCTTTTCTTGCCCATCTAATTGAAAATATTTTGCAATATATTTACCAGATGGAATTTTTTCTCCCATTGGAGCTTGAATATTTGTTATTCCACAGTAAAATCTATCTACAGATTCAAATAAAATTAAATCTTTCAATTCCCAAATGTACTGAGTTTCTTCATTTTTTAATAAAATTTTGTCTGCACGACGAACATTTTTATCTGCTTCCACAAAAAAACTAAGTCTTGCAATTGGAAAAGCATCTTCACTTTCATATTCAAAAATTACAGATTTTCTAGTTGATTCTAATTTGGGAACATTTTGTGCGCAACTAAGAAATAGAAAAATGAAAAATAGCGGAATAAATAAATTGTGTTTTTTAATTTTCATATATTAAAAGTTAAAATTTAAGTTGATGACTGTTAAATCACTTGCGGAATATTGATTAACAATTGATTCAAATTTTACATTAACCTTTTTACAAGCTTCATCAAGATATGACAAATAGTACACACCTAAATCAGTTCCTTCTTGACCATCAGGAAGTTCACGATAAAAGTCGATTAATGATTTTTTATTTGTATTTGAATTTTTTGCTGTTTCAATATTTTCTTTTACTTCTTGGAATTCATCATCTTTGTTGTACAAAGTAATAGATAAACGTCCTTGTTTTCCAATTGAAGAAGAACCTCCACCAAGTTTCCAAGAAAGGAATACAAGTTCATGTTTTCTTTGCAATTCTGCAACAATTTTTGCCCTTACATCCTGATCAAAAATTAAACCATCAATATCATCAATTCCATGATACATAGTTTTTGCTTCTTTTCGGATATTTGTATTTTCATTATTAAGGGCAAGTTCCATTACCATTACAGAAATATATTCTGCAACTTTTGATTTTTCCATATAAGAGTTTAACAAAACACGCAACGCAGCAAACATTTCTCCTGCAGTTTCAGATTTATTAAACAAAGTGATAATGTACCAATTCATTAAACCAAGACGATTCATAAATTTTTCTGACATCAAAATATAAATATTTTTTTCTTCAGATGAAAAATCTGGATTATCCATAATGACTTTCCAAACTGGTTCAAGAATTGTTTTTCTTGTATTTTGAATGATTGATTCTTTATTTTGCAAAACACTTCTTAATTGTCTTTCAGACATTTTTGTCCTTTCGTCAATTAAGTGAGAAGGATTTGTTCTGTTATGTTTTCTAACACATTCACATTGAATTAAAGCATTATAAACATCTCTATTAAACTGTTTGTACAAAAGAGAATAAACAATTACTTTTGATAAATCCATTACTTCTTGTCTGGAACTAACAAATTCAGACATAGAAATTTCAATTTTAGAAATGTAGTCTAATAAAATCATGCTCTGAATAGATTGTGGCGAAAATTTATTCAAAGAAATTCCATATTCTTCAACATTATCAACTAATCTAAATTTGAGTAATTTTTTATTATGATTTATAAAATTTGTAGCACCGTCTTCTGTAAGAATAACCTTTAGAGGTAACTCAATAATGAATTTTTTATCGTTAGATGCCATGACTTCCTTCTTTTTTTTAACGTTTTTTTATACTTATATTATATATGATAGGTCTTGCATTGTAAACACAAAATTTTATAAACTGTAACAAATGAATATTAAGAAATTTGCAATTTTTATTTTTACCTTTTTTTTATTTTACTCACAAATTCTTTTTGCAAATAACAAAATCAATTCAAATAAAAACCTAGTTGGTGTTGAACTTTGCGATTCAGTATTTAACATTTTAAAAAAAGAAAAGTTAAACCCCAAAACTCAAAGTTTACTTATTTCGGGGGAAAACAATTTTCCATATAATATCATTTTGGAAAAAGATTCTTCTATCCAAAATGAATCAATTGATACTAAAAATTTAATTATTCAGATTTGTATGGAAGATTTTTTTGTGGCACAACAAGAAATTACAGACATTTGTAAACTTATAAAAAGATCAAATTTCTCATTTAATATTATTGTAGCAATAACTTATGGTGACAATCAAATTATTAATAAATCAAACAAAATACAAGGAACTGATGTATTCATAAAATCGATTTTTGAAAATCAAAATTCAACCGCAATTTTATTAAACTTTTCCGAAAACAAAAATCAAATTATTGCAAACGGATCAAAAAAAGTTTCACCTTTATGGATGCTAAAAACTTGTTATTATTCATATAAAACCCAAAATATAAATCAAAATTTATCAAGTTTCATTTTGAGTCAGATATATAAATTTTCATTTTTAAACGAATCTCCTCTTTTACAAACTTTTTTAAATAACAACATTCAAAGCATTGAACTTTCATTTGACAATAATGCAATCAACGAAAACAAAGTTTTACATGTAATTCAATATTTTATAAACAATTTTGAACAACACATAAATGAAGGCTGGGATCAAAACTTTTTAATGATAAAACTTTTTAATCAATATTATTGGTTATCTGAAACTTCTTTAGTCATTTTCATCATTATCTTTACATGTTTTATTCTTATTTTTTTATTTTTACATTATATTTTAAATAAAAATGTAGCTAAAAAATTTTTATTTTCTTCAAGAAACATAAACCACTTACCATTCTTAATTCTATTAATTCTATTTTTGTGTTCTACTTTTGGGAGTACATTTTTTACTAATTTATTAAACTTTTTCAAAATTAAAAATAGTCATTTCTATTCAATTTTATTTATGTTTTCTTTAAGTTATTTTTGTATTTTTGCACTTTACGAAAAAACTATATTTTTTGGAAAACAATACAAAGAAAAAGCCTTGGATTTGCAAGCTACAATTATTTCTTTTATTAACTTAATAATATTTTCGTTAATTGACATAACATTGTTTCCTCTATTTTTATTTGAGTTTTTTGTTTTTGCCATTTGTTATAATCTTAAAATTAAAAAACCAAAACTCTTATTCTTTATAATTTCGATTTTAGTTTTTGCACCTTATGTATACACTTTATTTTTGAATATTGATATAAAAAACATCACAAATATTTTAGTGAATAATTCTTATTTTGCATTTTGCCTTTTGTTAGTTCTTACACCAATTTTGGTTTTATTATTAAGAATAATCTCCTTTTGGACAAAATTAAACAAATTTTCTTTTATTAAAGCAAAGTTTATATTTTTTGGAATCTTCATTTCTCTATTAGTTATTGCCAACTTATTAATACAAAATTCAAATAACAATAATAACAAACTACGGGCTAAAAACAATCAATTGATTAAAATTTCAGATATAAATGATTCAAAAAATAAATCAAATATTTTTATATCTTACAGCGACGAAACACTTTTTGAAGATACAGTAAGAACTTTAAACATAGAATTTACACAACAACCTGTTCAATGTGACATAACAGTAACTTCAGATTACAAACCAATTTTATATTCTAACAATGAATATAATTCTTCGTCATTAACAACTTCATCATTTGCAATTCCCTACTATCCTCCAAAAAAAATGACTTTTGAATACGGAACAAACAGCAAAGAAAGTTTTATTACAATAAATGCAATTTTTGAAAAATCAGATTATAATTACATAATGCAAACAGAAAAAATTGCTATTGTTCAAAATGATCAAATTGGACAAATTGATGAATAACAAACATTGGTATTTACATGTAGATTTAGACGCATTTTTCGCTTCGGTAGAACAGTTGGATCATCCTGAGTATAGAGGAAAACCTGTTATTGTAGGTGGATTACCAACAGATAAAAGAAGTGTTGTTTCTACAGCCTCCTACGAAGCACGAAAATTTGGAGTTCATTCAGCAATGCCAATGTGGCAAGCCATAAAATTATGTCCCAATGGAATTTATGTTAGAGGAAATCATCAAAGGTACGCAGAACTTTCTTACAAAATCATGACAATTTTTAAAGATTTTTCTCCAGATGTAGACCAAATGTCAATTGATGAAGCTTTTATTGATTTAACAGGAACAGAATATTTGTTTGGTCCACCAGAAGAGACTGCAAAAAAAATAAAAGAAAAAGTAAAAGAATACACAGGACTTACAGTTTCTATTGGTTTGGCGCCAACAAAATATTTGGCAAAAATTGCTTCTGCTATGTCCAAACCAGATGGATTTTATTTTATAAAACCAGGAACAGAGCAAGACTTTATGTTGAATTTGCCTCTAGAAAAAGTTTGGGGCTTAGGGAAAAAATCATTAGAAAACTTAAATAAAAAAGGTTTTTATTCCACAAAAGATATATTTGAAAAAGATTATGATTATTTGGAGTTTTTATTTGGAAAAAACACGGCAACATTTTTATATAACGTTGTTCGAGGATTAGATAACAATTCATTTTCCAGAAACAATGCAAAAAATCATTCAATAAGTGCAGAAACAACTTTTATAAATGACATTACAGATACATACACAATTGAAACAGCCATTTTGGAACTTGCACAGGGAGTTTTTTTTAGACTATTAAGAGAAAACGCTTATTCAAAAACAGCTTTTGTAAAAATTAGATATGATGATTTTACTACTGTTTCAATTCAACACACATACGAAAAAAACATTTGTACATTAGACAGCTTTTATGAAAAATTACAACAATTATTCGAAGAAAAATACATTCCAAACAGAGGAGTTCGCTTAATTGGAATTGGCTTTGAAAATGTTGTAAAAGAAAAAAAGCCAGAACAACAAGATTTATTTGAAACAATTGATAACAAAAAAGAAAAAGTTGAACAAGCAATTTTATCAATGGAACAAAAAAATCCAAAATTAAAAGTTCAAAAGGCAAGATTAATAAAAAAACTAACTGATAATTCAAAAACAAAAACCATAATTACCCTACTTTTTACACTTTTTTTTATAAATAAAGTCAATTCACAAGCATTTTTTAATTATGATATAAATGACAAAACAAAAGTTGAACTAAACACAAAAGGTTTCTACGAAATGAACTTAGAAGAAAATTTCTCTTTCAATTTTGGAAATAATTCACCATTTGTTTTTTCACCTTCTATTCCTGTATTTAAACAAAAAATAAATCTTTCTATACAAGCAATTCTGAATAATAAATTTTTCTTTGACTTTATTTTTGAAGACGAATTTAAAAAAAATACAATTTCTTTTAAATACAAAGGAGAAAAATACTTAAATTATTTACTTTTATCAAACAGAAACGTGCTTTTTCCAGATTACTATTCAGCAAGAAATTTTGGCTATGGAATTCAAGGGGGAAACAATCAATCTCCAGGTCTTTCACTTCATTTTGTAGATTATGTCAATAACAAATGGAATGCAGATTTTGTTCTTAGATATGATATGCTTTCTAATCAAAACGCAACTTTCTATGGCCAAAATAAAGTAAATGATTTTCAAATTCCAATAAATAAATTTATGTATGGCTACAGTTTTGTAATTCCCAACGAAAAAGCTTTGGTACAAATTAAAGATATTTATGTGGAAAATCAAAATGGAACTATAAAAGATAAATTTGGAAAAAAATTTGTAAAAATTGATAGTTCGCAATATGTCATTTACAAAGAATTAAATCAAATTATTCTTTCACAAACTGTTCAAAGTTACCAAAAAGATAATTACATTCCAACTGTAATTGTAACTTTTTCGGACACTTCCACAGTAGACACATTAATTTCTGAAATTGGCTCTTATGAAGAACAAAATTCTTTTCTTGGTGCAATTCAAAAATATTTTAATGATTCTGGCAAAACATATAATTTACAAAATTTTAGCTACAACTTAAAAAATCAAATTGAAAATCTGCCAGCTTTGGTAATTCAAAATTCTTATGGTTTTTCGCCTTTTCTTTGTGCAAACTTTTATGATTTAGGATTACAAAAAGACATTGATCTACAAGTTATTTCAAAAACAACAGATGAACAAAGCAACCTTTTTCAAGTTGAAGAAATATCATCAGAAGACATTACATTAAAACAAAATTTTTTTACAGAAAACTCAATTTTTGCAAAAGTTCAAAATGCAGAAACTTCTACAACATCGTTACTTTCTCCACAGGTTCGTTACCCTTTTGCAATTACAACACCAGAAATCTACTTAAATTTGCAAAGTGATTCAGATTTGGAACTTCTTGCAAGAACTTATTCTCCTGTTTCAAATTACTACATTGGAACAGATGCAGCAGAAGGAACTGTTACAGTTTTTATAAACGGAATTATTGATCACTCCGCAAAATATAATTCAGAGACAGGCTCGGTTACCTTAGGAAAGTCTGTTTCAAATTCAGACAAAATTTACATTACTTGGTGCAAAGACGCTTCTGATTATACAAATGGAAACGTTTCTGTTGGAATTGGATTTTTTTACAATTTTATAAACAAAACAATAAATGAAAAAATTACAAAGCTTACATCTGATGTAGCTTTAACTACTTCTTTTCCAATTTTATTCAAAAACAAATATTCTTCTTACGAAAATGTTCACAGTGCATTTGCCGCACTTTCATTTGGTATAGAATTTCAGCATAATAATTTAAAAATTTATGATAAATCAGCAATTTCTTTAAACCAAAATGATATTTCTGGAATTTATCTTGCTTCAACACAAAGTTCTAACATTCCACAAACATATTATTTATCATCAAATGACGGTTTTCAAACAAAAAATCTTCCAAAAATAAACGTTCCATTGGAAATGATTTATAAAAATAAAGATGAACCTATAATTGCTCAAAAAGATTCAGATATTACAGGCTACAAAATACCATTATTTTGGAACTTCAAGGAATTTAGTTCTTCTGCCAATTCAAACCAATATTTTTGGCAATCAATTGACGTAAAACTTTCAAATTTAGACAATATTTCTTCTTGTTCAGAATTAGAAGTGGCACTTCAACCACAAATTATTCAAAACTCAGAAAATTTAACAAATTTAAGCGTTTATTTGGTGTTGGGAATAAATGCCAATAACGAATATTTAGGAGAATATGATAATTTACCCTATTGGGAACTTACAAATCTTTCAGATAAAAACGTAATAACACAATTAGATTTAACACAAAACAAATGGCAAACTGTAAAAATAAAAATATCAGAAGAAAACAGAATCAGATTAACATCTAGTAAAGATGCAAGATTAATTGTAGTTTCAAAAGGAAATGCAACATCAACAGGAACAATATATTTTGGACCGTACCAGCCAAATTATCAAGATGTTTTTACTTACTCAGACTCTAATTTTCAAATTACTACAGAACAAGTTTTAGATACAAATTCAACAAGTACAAAAATAACAAATTTTGAAGATAATTATTCAACAAAAATAAACTGGCAAACAATTTCTGCATCTAAGGAAATTGAAGATTCATACATAACAGCAATAAAGTATTTTAATAAATCAAATTTTAATCAATACGAAACAATAAATTTTGATTTTGCCTATAACTTCAACAAAAAAAATACATTAACAGAACATTTTGAAACACAATACCAATTAGAATTCATATTGGATAACGGTGCTCAAAATGCAATTTCTGATGGAAATATTGCTGTAAAATTACAACTTTTAAACATCTCAAATATAATAAAAAACAATTCAGAAACAATAAACTACAACACATTAACAATTAATACTAAAACAAATGAAGTTTATATAAATAAGACAAAATTAAATCAAAGCGAATACCATTTATTTATAAACAAAGCTTACTCGCCAAACAGATTAAAATTAAAAATTAATACAGTTATCAATAATGAAATAATAGAAAACGGAAATTTTTATGTAAACAATGTATATTTTGAAGGTTCAAAAGCAAATGTTTTACTTAACAATCAATTTGCAACAGAATATAACACAGAAAAAACAAATATTTCTTTAGTTTCAAACCAAAGTGTTGATTTTAGCAATGCATCATCACCAGAAATTAATAATGATAATTCAATTGTAGCAAAAACAGAACTTTTAGGAATAATTTTAGGTGGTGATATTTCTTTTGATCTTTCTTCAAATCCACAAAGTAATAATGGAATATCAAATGCAGGTCACACAATAAAATCAAAAGACAAAATATTAAACTTTTTATCTTTTGACGAAACTTATAGATTTGAAAAATCAAGCAAACTGTTAGCAAAAGAAAACAAAATTAGCACAAACTTTTACGATTTTGAAGTTCCAATTTTGGTTGATTTTTCTACAATTGCTAAAGACACTTTGTATGCCCAAAATCAAAATACAAACTTAATATTTAACTTTCAAATTCCAATTTTTGATTTATTAATTGATTCAACCACAAACGCAAATGTTAGCCAAAAAGCACAAAAAGGATTTTCACAAACACCACAAATTCAAAATTACCAATATTTTGACTATTGGCTTTCCACAACAAAATTAGCCTTTTCAACAGGACTTTCAAACGCTTACTCAAGAACAGAAGAATACGAAGAAAAAATTACTGTAACAACACCATATTTAAATTTTACACCAGACATTTTAATAAACTTTAAGCAAAATTATAACAATCAAATTAATGCAATTCACAAAGACACAACCACTACAAAAATAAATTTACCACTTACATTCAAAAATAATTATTTTTCATTTAGTTGGGAAAAATCTATATCTAATAATGCAAATACAACTACAAATGGAAACTACCTTTCAGATACAAAACAACTTTTTGCTTCACAACAACAAAACAGTTGGTTTTATGGAGTTTTTCCTTTTGCAGATTTATTCATAAAAACAATACCAAATAAAATTAATAATTTACAAAAAAATGTTTCAAAAGCATACAATTCAACATACAAACTTCAATGGAAAAGAAAACTTTTTAATACAAATTCAGATTTCTACATTCCATCATTAGTAATTTTTGACTGCACAAGAGACGTAACAAGAATTTTAGCCCTAAACGATATTTATCAATTTAAATTGCAAACAACAAACACAGCAATTACAAAATACTTAGATTTTGAATTATCACTTTTAGCAAAATACCAAATACCCAATTTAATTGTATCAGAATCTTTATTTGCAATTGACTTGTATTCACAATGTTTAATTTATTTGAAACAATCAAACAAAATTAGAGTTGGCCTTAACGGGGCATATTCAACTACAAATGATTTTTCAATAAGCGGACAAATGAGTTGGGAACGCCCCGGAAAAACAAGTTTAATAACATCCCTTTGGAACTTAATTTTTGATAAACAAATTACTGGTAAAATTGAACGAAAAGATACATTTAATTTTAAGATTGGTTGTTCAAATAATAATTTTTCTCAAAACTACCAGTATTTGCATTACAACAAAGTAAACATTCTAAAATACACAGATATTGAACTAGGTTGTGGATGTAATGCTTCAATTTCAGAAACATCACCAATAACACTAGGAATTTTATTAAACTTAGGATTAAAAATAGAGTTCTAATTAAAACAAAAGTTTATTTATTTTAATGGTGCAAAGTAACCACTTTCATCTCTTCCACTTCTATTAAGCAAATAAACTTCACATTCAACAGGAAGATACGATTGTCCAAAATTAGTAGGCAAAGAAGAAGTATAAGATAATTGATATACACCCTGAGGAATTTCTAAAATATCATTAATAATATTTTTTAGTCCTTCTGGTCTAAAAATATAATACAACTCTCCACAAGTATTATTTACAATATAACTCATTTCAGAACTTAGAGCGTTTTGCATAACATGAATAAAAGAAAAACAAACACTATTATTATTCATGTAAGAAGTTATTTCTGCTAAATTATATTTTGAATAAGAATAATTATTTGTATTTCCACCAGAAATCATAATAATTGAACGTTTTTTTTCTGCATTAATCAAATCATTTGTGGCAAGTCTTAAAGCCAAATCTACAGAAACATTTTCAGAAACAGGATTTTTTAACGTTTCCAAAGTAAAGTTTTGAACACCTGAAGGCTTTCCAATATATTCAGTTACAGGAATTGCACCTGCAGAAATTACCCGTAAAGTGCCCTTTTCTTCCATCGCAGCAGCAACTTCTTTTACAGCAGTTTCAATTTCATTTTTATATAATTGGCAATTTGATGAACGGTCAATAATTAATGTAATATCTGCAAAATCGTTGTTAGAAGCAGCTCCTAAAAATTTTACTTTATTTACAGGTCTCTTGTTTTCTGTAAGATAAAAGTTTGGTTCTTGCAATCCAACAACAGGTTGTCTATGTCTATTTTCTACTTTTATTTCTAATGTCACGTTAGGAAATCTAGAAGAATCAATTTGTTCAATTTGAACAAAAAATCCACCTACTAGTTCCTGAGTTTTTGACATAATATAAATTTCATTTGCAGTAAAATCAGAAACAACAATATTTTGATTCACATCAGGCACAGCAGTAGTAACTCTTGAAGGAGCATTTCCAGTTCTAACATATTCAAATAAAGCACCTGAATAAGGATCTACAGCCAAAATCTTATTTTTATCACAAACAATTAATTTATCATTCCAAATTTTAATTGATTCAGGTTTTTCAAAAGTTTTTGGTTCAACTAATTCGCCAATATAGTTTCCTGCAGTATCAAACTGAAAAATACATCCTTTATCTGCGTCGGCAACAAAAACAGTTTCATCAAAAACTGCAATACCAGTTGGCATTTTTAATCCATCAAAATAAGTTTGTTTTGCACCAAAGAAAAACAAGGCATTCCCATCTTTATCAAAAACATCAACTCTTCTGTTACCAGAATCTGTTACATAAATTCGTTCCAAAGAATCTTGAGCAAGATACAACGGTCCAACAACTTCACCAAGCTTACGCCCCTTCTGCCCAATATATTTAATAAATTTTGCTTTTTTATCTAATAATGCTAACCTATCTCCAAATGTTTCACTTACAAGAATATTTCCATCTTTTAATCTAATCAAATCTGAAGGTCTGTCAAAACCATTTAATGGCCCCGAAATTCTATCAAGAATTTTTCCATTTTGGTTCATCAAAATAATTTGATTAGAATTGTAAGTTGCAATATACATTGTACCGTTAGAATTTGGCAAAACAGAAACAGGTCCACTAAAAATTAATTCTCCATTAAAAGTACCAGAAAAACTTCCAGCTTCCGATAATCTCATTAGTTTATCTTCAGAATCACCTGTAACTCTACGTTCTCTAACTATTTCAATTTTATTTTGAAGTAAAAGTCCACCGTAACCATTATTGCTTGCATTATTCCAATATTGTAATGCTGTACCTTCAACTCCAGCTTTATAGTATGTTTTTCCAAGCCATTCCAAAATTAAATTATCATTAGGCATATAAGACAAAGCTCTTTCAAACTGAACAATAGCTTCGTTAAATGCCCCCTTATAATAAGCTTGAACTCCACGCCTAAATTCATCAGAAGCAAAAGTTTCTTTATCTGTTCTAATTCTATCTTCTGGCACAGTCATTCCAGCATCATTTGTTGTAACCTGTCCATATAAAGAGAAACAAAAAATACTAAGAATAACAAATTTCAAAAGATTTTTTTTCATTTAGCAAACCTATTTTTTTACCTTTTCAAGAGCTTTTATATGTCTGGCAATTTCAACATTGTCTTTGTCTAACATTTCTGCTTGTTCCAAATATTGTCTTGCATCATCATATAGACCAAGTTTGTAATAAACCCATCCCAAAGAATCTAAACAAGCAGCAGATTTTGGAGCAGATTTTACAGCTTTTTTACATAAAGTAAGAGCTTTTGTAAGATCTTTTTCTTCACATGCTAACACATAGCCTAAACCATTTAATGATGTAATATTTTCGGAGTCTGTTTCTAATGATTTTTCGTAATATGCAAGGCACTTTTCTGTATCATTTTGTTCCCATGCAACAAAAGCAATTGCAGCATATACAGATGATGTCATATATCCAGTTTCAAGCAATTTGTTTAATTCAAAGTCGGCAAGTCGTTTTCTACCAGATAAAGCGTAAATTATTGCCAAAAGAAATCTACATTGGAGAACACGCTCTAAATGAGTTCCAGAAGTAACAACTTGTTCAAGAAAAAGCAAAGCATCATCATATTTTTTAAGTTTTGTATAACAAAGCCCTAAGTAATACGAAACTTCAACTTTATCAATAACTGATTCTGAAGGTAGTGATAAGAAAAAAGCTAATGCATCAGAATATGCTTTTTGAGAATAAAGGTCTTTACCAGTTTGTAAAATATTATCTTGAATTATCCCACCCATAATTTATCCTATTATTATTCCTTTCCCCAAAAGAATAACTAATATATTTTACACCGAAAAGGAATTACAGTCTAGTATTTCTGAAGGGTTAGAAGCAATTGGTTCAACAAGAATGGTTGAAATTGCAATATATCCTTCGTTAATAGCCCCCAAATCTTCTTCAAAAGAAGTATCTGTAGTACCGTTTCCCATAACAAATTGTGATTTAAACACATTATTATTTTCTGTTGGAACAACATCTATGTAATCATTGTAATATCTTTTACAAAGCAAATTACAAAGTTTTACACCTTTAAATACTTTTACAGAAGGTGCATTAACATTTAAAAATACTTTTTTTTCTGATTTTGTAACAATTTCAATTAATTTTTCAATATTGTTTTTTACAAATAAAGCCAAAGATTTATAATCAAAAATGGAAGTTGCACAAAATTTTCCATCTTCAGAATTTACACTCAAAGCTATGGATGGAATATTTAACAATGCTCCTTGTCTTGCACCAGCACAGGTTCCAGAATAAATAATATCAGTTCCAACATTAGGGCCTCTATTTATTCCCGAAATAACAAGATCAAATTTTACATTTTCAAAAACATTACTTGTAATGGCAGTAATAACACAATCTGCTGGATAACCAGAAGAAGCCCAAACATTATCATCAATTTTTTTTAATTCCAAATGATTATGCATGGAAATACAGTGAGAAACAGCAGATCTATTTGATAATGGAGCTAGAATATAAACTTTATGCCCCGCAGCAGAAAGTTCTTTTGCAATAACATTAATACCTTCAGCTTCATATCCATCATCATTAGTTATTAAAACATTCATGAAAAAGTTTTCCTTAAATTCAAAGTAAGCAAAATAAATTAAACTACAATTCTTGCACCATCTTCACATTCAACTTCAAAAGTAACAGGATGAAAACCAAAAATTTTTTCAAATTCTAACAATTTTTGTTTATAATTTTCAACATCAATATCACGCATAATTGAATAAATGCAACGACCGTATCCTTTACCAGTTAATCTTCCACAAGTAACAGGATTTCTTAAATGCTCAAGATTAGGTTCAAGTTCATTAATTCGTTTTACAATCCATTCAATTTCTGGACAAGAAAGATCAAAGAATTCTCTAATAGTTTCGTGACTATGATTTATAGCCCTTGCAAACTTAAAGAAGTCTCCTTTTTCCACACCTTCACGAATATCAAGAACATCCCCGTGTTCTCTAATAATTGCCACTAATTTACGTTGTTCGTCTTTTGATAATACAGACAAAATTTCTTCAATATCGGCACTGTTGTTTATATAACTCCAACCACCATAAACATTATTCTTTTTGTCTTTTAATTCACCAAGTAATAAAGCATATTTTGGATCAAATAATAATTCTTCATCCCAAACAGAAACTCTTGGAACAGTTGTATCGGTTAAAATAATTTTTCTATTGTCAAAATTAAAAGGAACATAATCCCAAGTATTTTTTGCATAATCTGTAAGAATTAAATTGCCTTTTTTTGAAAATAAAGCTGCAAAATTATCAGAAAGATAATTTTGTTTTTTCATAAATAATCTGTTTCCACGTTCCAAAACTTGTAAAAGTTGGGAATCTGAACAATTTAAATCATATAATTTTCTAACAGCAATTGCAGTTGCAGCCTTCATTGCAGATGTAATGCCAAAACCAGCAGATGGCATAATATCTGAATAAACTGAAATATCCATACCAGACAAAGTATAGCCACCAGAAGTAAAACCATAAAGAACAGATTTTATTGGATTTGCCCACTTATCTTCTTTTTTGTATTTGATTGAACTAAGATTTGATTTTTTTCTATCATCAAGTTGGTGAAAATAAATTTTTACAACACCATCATCCCGCTTTGAAACACCAACATGAACAAGTAAATTTATTGCCATTGAAATGGTTTTATCTTTATAAAACCAAGAATGTTCACCAGCAAAATGAATTCTTCCTGGTGCTTTAGCTACAACTTCAGGCAATACCTCATATTCTAATTTGTGCGCATCATTCAATGCTTTCATAAATTAGCCCCCTCTACCCTGAAAATTTGATTTTTTAACTTTTCAACAATGTATTAAATATGTATAATTTTAATATAATGGATTTGATTTTACAAGTTTTTTTATCAGTTTTTTCAGGCATATTACTTTCACTTGCAATTCCTAATGAAATTTACAATCTAGGACAACCTATTTTTACTTTAATTTCATTAGTTCCACTATATTTAACACTTACAAAAATAAATAGTTACAAACGAGCTTTTTTAATTTTCTTCATTCAAACAATTACAACACATCTTTTATCAAGTTTTTGGCTTGCATTTTTTAAAGATTTTGCAGTTTTTACTTTAGGAGCGTCGGCACTTGGAACAGCTGTAATTGGCGGTGGTGTTGGACTTTTCTTTTACATTCCTTTTTCAACATCAAAAAGTCATAATCAATTAAACGAAGAATCTTATAATTTAAAATTTGTCCAAAGTTCATCTTTCAAAATCTTATATTTTGCAACATGTTACACAATATACGAATGGATAAAATCATCAGGCTTTTTAGGTTACCCATGGGGAACAGTTTCTAGTGCTGTATTTAGATTGGATATCTTAAGACAAACAGCAGCAATTACAGGAACATACGGAATAACATTTATAATAGTTCTATTTAACTGTATTTTTGCAGAATCATTATTAAAACTACAAAACAAAAAATTATACAAAAAAACTACAAGCAACTCATATTTATCATATTTAATAAAAACTTTTTCAGCATTATTAATTTTGATTTTTATATATGGAACATATCAGTACAACAAAACAATTGAACCACAAAAAATTCTAACAACAATAATGGTTCAACAAAATAGCAATCCTTGGGAAGAAGACTCAGACACAGATTCCATAATTCGTTCAGAAGAACTTACAAAAGAACAAATTAAAAAACTTGATGAAAAAAATGATAAGGCAAATTTAGTAGTTTGGAGCGAAGGTGTTCTACGATATTCATTTCCAGGCAATTATTCATATTATAAAAACTTTCCATACGAAGCACCACTTATTCCATTTATTAAAGAAATAAAAACTCCATTACTTGTTGGGGGAAGTTACAAAAAAAATGAAGACCCCTTAGAATATTGTAATAGTGCATTTGTATTTGATAAAAATGGAAACTTTAGAGGCTATTATGGAAAAAATCACCTAGTTCCATTTGCTGAATCTTTACCTTTTAGAGAATATCCAGCTGCATTAGAATTTTTAACAAATTTTCTTGGAATTTCTGCAGGATGGGTTCCTGGTGACCAATATGTTTTCTTTGATATTCCATGCAAATGGTCAAATACTCGCATTTTACCTGCAACAAAATATATTGATTTATCAATTTCCTATAATAAGCAAAAACAACTAGAAACAAAAGAACCAACTGTAAGAATTTCCACTCCAATTTGTTTTGATGATGCTTTTACAGACGTAATAAGACCAATGTTTTTAAATGGAGCAGAATTATTTGTAAATATAACAGATGATTCTTGGTCAAAAACAAAATCTAGCGAATATCAACACTTTGTAATAGCTTCATATAGAGCCATTGAATACAGAACAACATTAGTTCGTTCAAGTAATTCTGGATATTCAGTTGTTGTAAATCCACAAGGAAAAATCATTGCTGATCAACCTCTATTTGAAGCTTGTGCCACAAGTTTTGATGTTCCAATTTATCAAAGAAAAATGACAACTTACGCAAAATTTGGAAATTGGTTCCCTTATACTTGTATACTATTAGTACTAGCATACGCTTTTTATATGTACAAAACATTTACTTTTTCAGATTACATTCCAAGTTACAGATCACTAAAGAAAAAATCAAAAAAAAGAAATTCTAAAAATAAAAAATAGTCAAGGTATAATTCTATATTTTTAAAAACAAGCATAAAATTTTTTTTTGTCAAGAAAAATAGTTAACAAAATTCACACTTTTTTTAAGAAAATTCACTTGTAGAACTTACATTTAGTGTTGTATTATATATTTATACTAACTTGGTACACTATATATAACACACATCTTAGAGGTAATTATGCGTTGTCCATCATGTGGAAATCTTGATGATAAAGTTCTTGAATCAAGAACTATGGCAAACGGTGAAAGCATACGTCGTAGACGTGAATGCTTA
The DNA here is from genome assembly GCA_017521105.1 of Treponema sp. GTDB lineage: Bacteria > Spirochaetota > Spirochaetia > Treponematales > Treponemataceae > Treponema_D. The sequence continues at coordinate 54,730 of JAFXDY010000175.1, read as the reverse complement.
GCTTGCGGGCATCGTTTTACAAGTTACGAAAGAATTGATGAAAAACCATTTATGGTTGTAAAAAGAGACGGAAGACGACAGCCTTTTGACAGAACAAAACTTGATAAAGGAATTGAACGAGCTTTAGAAAAACGTCCAGTTTCAACAGCAATGGTTGAACAAATTGCAAACGACATAGAAGACCTTGCAATTATCAAAGGAAAAGAAACAAGGGAAATTTCCACGTCAGATTTGGGGGAACTTGTATTAGAAAAACTTTATACAATAGACAAAGTATCTTACATCCGATTTGCTTCGGTTTACAGAAACTTTGAAAATTTAGAAGAATTTATTGAAGAAGTAAAAAAAATAGAAAAGAGGGGAAATCAAAAATGAGCGATCAATCTTTTTTTCCAGAATGGAGAAACTTTTTAGGATCTAGTTCAGACAGCGAAACTAACGGATTTTTAAAATCAGTTGTAAAACGTTCTGGGGAGATAGCTGCTTACGACAGAACAAAAATCGAAAAAGCTATTGAAAAAGCAATTGAGGCAGTTGAAAAACAAAAAGATCCAAACAGAGCTGCTGCATTAACAGACAAAGTTGAAGAAAAATTAAGACTTCAACTAGCGGGAACAAGAGCACACTCAATTCCAGCCATTGAAGAAATTCAAGATATTGTAGAAAGTGTTCTTATTGAAGAAAAACAAGTTGAAGTAGCAAAAGCTTACATTCTTTACAGAGCCCAACACGAAGCTGTTCGCGATGCAAAAAAACTTATGGTAGACATTAACAAAACAATGGATGGATACCTTGGACAAAGCGACTGGCGCGTAAACGAAAATGCAAACGTAAACTTCTCCCTTGGAGGATTAATTCTTCACAACTCAGGAACAATCACTGCTAACTATTGGTTAAATAACATTTATTCAAAAGAAGTTGCAGAAGCTCATAAAACAGCAGCATTCCATATTCATGACCTTTCTATGTTCTCTGGATACTGTGCAGGATGGTCTTTAAGACAATTAATTCAAGAAGGTTTGGGTGGAGTTCCAGATAAAATTACTTCTACACCAGCAACTCACCTTACAACATTGGTAAACCAAATTGTAAACTTCTTGGGCATTATGCAAAACGAATGGGCAGGAGCTCAAGCATTCTCTTCATTCGACACATATTTAGCTCCTTTTGTAAGAGCAGATAAATTATCAGAAAAACAAGTTCGTCAATGTATTCAAAGTTACATTTACGGTGTAAATACACCAAGCCGTTGGGGAAGCCAAGCACCATTTACAAATATCACAATGGACTTAGTTTGTCCTGATGACTTAAAAAACAAAAAAGCAATCGTTGGTGGAAAAGAACAAGATTACACTTATGGCGATTGTCAAAAAGAAATGGATATCATTAACAAAGTATTCATTGAACTTATGATTGAAGGTGATGCAGACGGACGTGGTTTTGCCTACCCTATTCCAACTTATAACATCACAAAAGATTTTGACTGGGAAAGCGAAAACGCAAAATTGTTATTCACAATGACAGCTCAATACGGAACTCCAAACTTCCAAAACTTTGTTAATTCAGATTTAAATCCTTCTGATGTTCGTTCTATGTGTTGTCGTTTACAATTAGACAAACGCGAATTGCGTCGTCGTGGTGGTGGTTTGTTCGGTGCAGACGAATTTACAGGTTCAATTGGTGTTGTGACAATCAACTTACCACAAATTGGTTACCTAGCAAATTCAGAAGAAGAATTCTACAAACGCCTTGATTATCTTATGGATTTAGCAAAAGAAAGTCTTTGTACAAAACGTAAAGTAATTCAAAAACTTTATGATGGTGGACTTTTCCCATATACAAGACGTTACTTAAAAACATTAACAAACCACTTTAATACAATTGGTTTGTGTGGAATGAACGAATGTTGTCAAAACTTCCTTGGAAAAGAATATGATATTTCTACACCAAAAGGAAAAACATTTGCAGAAAATGTACTTCAACACATGAGAGAAAGAATGCAAGATTATCAGGAAGAAACAGGCGATTTATTCAACCTTGAAGCAACTCCTGCAGAATCTACATCATATCGTCTTGCAAAACACGATAAAGAACAGTTCCCTAACATTATTACAAGTGGAACTACAGAACCATTCTATACAAACTCTTCACAACTTCCAGTTGATTACACAGCTGATGTTTTGGAAGCATTGGATCACCAAGAATCACTTCAAACAAAGTATACAGGAGGAACAATGTTCCACGTATATATGGGAGAAGCTCTAAAAGATTGGAAAGCTTGTGCAGACTTAGTTAGAACAATTTCTCATAAATATAGAATTCCGTTCTTTACAGTTTCGCCAACTTATTCTATCTGTAAAATCCACGGATACATTTCTGGACAACAGTTTGAATGTCCAAAATGTAAGGCAGAAAAAGAAAAAGAACTAAAAGCAAAACTAAAAGCTTTGGAAGAAGAAAAAGAAAAAATTCTTTCAGAAAGCAAAAAATAAATTCAAGAATTTGTTGCTAAATTCAGATAATAATAGTGTCAAAACTATTGACAATCCAAAAAACCTACACTATATTTAGTGTAGGTGGAATAAATACAACTTTGTAATCATTACAAATTACAATAAATAGGGAGGATAAAAATGGAAATGAGAACACTTGAACAAATTGAACAAGAAATTGCAGAAACAAAAGCTGCATTAAATGATGTTCATGGAACAGAAACAGAAGTTTATGCTCGTATTGTAGGTTACTACAGAGCAGTAAAACACTGGAATAGAGGAAAACGCGACGAATTTGATCAAAGAAAATTGTTTTCTTTAGAAGAAACAAAAGACTTTGATACAACAATCGCAAGCATTAAAAACAATGCAGAAAAAAAAGAAGAAGTAAAAACTGTAGAAGTTATTGCAGATTCAAATAGTGTAACTTACGAACTTTACACACGCAAAACATGTCCAAACTGTCCTCCAGTAAAAGACTTTATGTCAAACTTGGAAATGCCAGGACGTGCAATTGACGTAGATACAGAAGAAGGTCTTGCAGAAGCAGCAAAAAAAGGTATTTTTGCATCTCCTACTGTAATTTTCTACAACAAAGAAGGAATTGAAACAGCAAGATGCCACAACGTTGAAGAACTTGAAGCTGTATTCAACAAAGTTCCAGTTTTATCATAAAAGTTGTTAAATTTAGTATAAATGAACACTTTACCATTAAATGAACCTGCCGGCGTCCTGGTAAAAACAACAGGAGTTGATTTTCCAGGACGGATTGCAGGTTCATTTTTTTTACGAGGCTGCAATTTACGTTGTCCCTATTGCTACAACACAGATTTAGTAATAAAAACAACCGCCCAAAATCAAAATACAGAAGAGTCTCAATCAAAACTAAACACAATTCAAGAATTATTTGATCATCTTGAAAAACGCCAAGGAATTTTATCTGGTTTAGTAATTAGTGGTGGCGAACCTTTAATAAACCCCTACACGCCTTTAATTATCAAAAAAGCAAAAGAATTAGATTACAAAGTAAAATTAGATACAAACGGAACTTTGCCACAAGAATTATCTTATTTTGTAGAAAACAAAGAATTACGCCCAGATTTTATTGCCATGGATATAAAATCTTCCCCAGCAAAATACGCTTCGTTATTATGCAACAAAGTTTCTAAATTTTATAACAACACAGAATATTTTGAACAAGTTTTATCCCAATCAATAAAAATAGTTTCAAATTATGCAGAAGATTGTAGAGAATGGCGAACGGTTTTAGTTCCACCTTTAGTTTCAAAAGAAGAAATTGAAATTATAGGAAAAATGCTTCCAAAAGATGCCTCATGGCAATTTGCACAATTTCAACCGGGAACCTGCATTGACAAATCATACAACGAAATTAGCCCATACACAGATTCAGAAATTAACGATTTAGTTGATTTTGCAAAAACTTTTATCCCAAAAGCATCATTAAGATAATAGCCCATTCGCCACAAGTGGCTCAGGTCAGGTTTTACGCAAAAAAAAAGGAACTCCTTTATAAGAAGTTCCTTTTATAGGGACAATAGGACTCGGACCTATGACCGCACGGATATGAGCCGTGTGCTCTACCAACTGAGCTATATCCCCAAGTGATGTTTTGAATAATATCTTTTTTTAGATTTTATGTCAATAGAAATGCAGGTAAAATAATAAAAAAAACTTTGTTAAAAATTATTAAATTTTTAACAAAGTTTAACAAAAATTAACGGATTTTAACTTTATTCTTCAACAACAGCTTCTGTATATTCTTCACTTGAATAATCATCAGAATCATCATAAGAATCAACATCTTCATTTGTAAATACGTTATCATTTTTGTAAATATTAAATTGTTCAGTAATCATATCTTCATCTAACATAGATAAAATCTCAGAAATTTGAGCCTTTGTAAAATAATAAGTCAACATCATAGATTCACGATCAACTGCACTAGTAACTTCACTATATTTATTAAATGTAGGGTAAATTGTAATAGAAAAATATGGTGAACCTTTTTTAAATACATAACCAAGATTCATAACAGCATCGCCATTATTTGGAGTTGAATTACTTAGAGTTCCCCATCTAAGATTAACATCTGTTTTACCATAAATTTTATCTGTATTTTTACCGTCTCTTAACAATCGTTTATTTTCAAAATCAGAAAAATAATTATCTACGGCTTTTCTTAAATTGTTTCTTGATGTTTCATTCATGAACAAATAATAATAAGCTGCTAAATATGGTGAACCAAATCCCGCAAGTTCTTGTTTTGGATAAATTACAACAGTTGCTTTTTTTTGTTTTAAGGCTCCAAGCACATTTGGTGTAAATACAGATGAATTATCTACTTGAATATAATCACCAACATTTCCATACTTAAACAAAACAAATTGTTTTTTCTGAGCTGGAGCTTTAACAGTTTTTTTATCGTTTAAAGTTGGGGATGCATCTTCTGAAACTGCAAAATCTGACGATTTATTAGAACTACAAGATGTTGATAAAATAGTAAAACAAACTAAACTTAAAATTAATAAATGTAACTTTTTCATTTTTGACCTCAAAAATAATGTTTATATATATAATAATACATCAATTTTTAAATAAGTTACATACAGAAAATAAAAAAAATAAAATAGTTGTTAAAAATAAATTTACAGTTTATAATAATTAATCAGACAAGTAACGAGAGGCAGATTATGAAAAAATTACTTATGATATTTAGTTTAATGGCAATCTTTTCTATGGGACTTTTTGCTCAAGAAAACAATGGTGTTGGACAATACGAAAAAGACGAATCAAAATGGTCTTCAATTTCTTATGTAAATGTTCCTATTTTAAAAATTCTTGAAGGTGTTGATGCTTATGTTGTTGTATACCAAAAGAACAAAATTGGAGTTGGTCAAACTGTAATTCCAAAGAGTTGGACTCAAGGAAATCCAGAAAATCCAAGAAAACTTAAATTTAGAACTGTAAAAAACAATATCAATTCATTTATGACTATTGTAAAAAAAGATGGTGAATTTCATAGAGTTATCTTAACAGCTCCTTTAGATAAAAAAAGAAGCATTTGGGGACTTACAAAGTCAAGAAAGTCTATTGAAGGTTCAGATAAAGAAACATTAGAAGAAATTGAATTATAATAAAATATATTAATATTAGCTTTAGAGTTAAAAAAAGGGTTGAATTGTTCAACCCTTTTTTTTTATAATAGGCATATTTTTAGGATTAATATGAAAGAGATTACAGAAAATAACATTAACGAATTAAAAGAATTTATTTCTTCACACGAATATTTTTACATAGTTGGACATAAAGAACCTGACGGTGACTGTATTGCTTCTTGTTTTGGAATTGCAGGAATTTTAAAAAAATTTAATAAAGAATACAAATTATTATCTGCAGGTCCTTTTAAAAGAAACGAAATTAAACAGTACGAAAAAAAATTTTCTTCAAAAATGGATTTTTTAGATAACAAAGACAGAGAACGAACAGGATTATTTATTTTAGATTGTTCTGAAATTTCAAGACTTGGAGAATTTGACAATGATTTTTCAAATATCGATATTTTTGTTATAGATCATCACAAAACAAGTAACTTACCAGAAAAAGCAAGAGGCTTTATTGATGCCGACGCTCCAGCGTGTTCATATTTAGTTCAAATTTTTTACGAAAAACTTATAGGCCCCATTCCTTTATCTTTGGCAAATATTTTATTTTTTGGACTTTGTACAGACACTGGTTATTTTAGATTTTTAACAACAGGGTCTCAAGAAATATTTATGGCCGCTGCTAGATTAGTTTCTTACGGAGTTGAACCTAGAGCAATTTATAATGAAATAAATTCTGGCAAACCCTACTCCACCCGCCAACTTCTTGGTATTCTTCTTTCAAAAGCAGAAAGATACCTTGACGGAAAATTAGTCATCACTTATGAAACTTTAGAAGACACAAAAAAATATGGTTCCGAAGGTCGAGACTCAGATGCACTTTATCAACTTTTACTTTCTTCACAGGATGTAGAAGTTGCAGTTTTTTTAAGACAAGATTCAATTTCAACATGTACAGGGGGCTTCAGAAGTTTAGATAAAGTTGATGTTTCCCAAGTTGCAGCAAAATTTGGTGGAGGCGGACACAAAAATGCTTCTGGCATGTGTACAGATGGAAAACTTGAAAATATTATTCCTCAAATTGTAAAAGAATTTTCAAAGATATTATAAAACACATAAAAGTTGGCATATTTCTTGCATACCAAAATATACAGATTAAGAAAGTCCAATATTTAATAAAGGATGCAAGGAGTATTTTATGAATTATTTAAATTTGAATCTCATTCCAAGTAAAATTAAAAACAATGAGATTTCCCAAAAAGATGCTTTAAACTTGCTTAGTGAATTTCTTCAAGAAAATGGTCCAGTATTTGGTTTACACAAATACGATGCTGATTTTCGTAGTGAATTAACCTTAATGTTATTAGAAAAAGGCAACAGGATTTTTGATTTATACGATGAAAACGTTGCAAGCTTTTTTACCTATTTTTATAAATTTATTCAAGGATTAAAACTTAATTTATTAAAACGTACTACCATAAATCAAATTAATGAATCAATTGCTTTAGAACAATCAAAAGAAAACTATTATAACACCATAAATGAACATCAAATTGATGAAGATTATTTATCTTTATCCCAACCAACAAATTTTTTAGAATCATTATTTACCGAAGATAAAATTAATACAAACATGGAATTATTAAAAATTATAAAAATGCATCCTAGAGGATACGAAAAGTTTTTATTAGTTCTTTCCCTTAAAAATTCTTATCACTTAACAGAAAAATACATTCAAATAATATCAAAAAGTTGCAATATTTCAAAAGAAAAGTTATATGATTTGATTGATTATCTAAATTCAAAAATTAATTCTAAACAAAAAAGAAGAAAAATTTTAGAAGAAAAAAGAAACAATGCATACTTTAGATACAAAAAAAGTGAAAAAGAATTATCACAAATTACAAAAGAAGCAAGTGCATTAAACACTGTTCAAAAAGAAGAAATAATTGAAAGATATAAAAAAACTTCATCTACACTTAATCAATTAAATAAAAAAATATTTGAATCAACAAATTATTTAAAACCAACAAATAAAGATATTTCTGATGCTTTAGGATTATGTGAACGTCAGGTTAATTATTATGTAAAAGCTATCAAAAGGCTAACAGATGATTCATCAAATAATCATGAGGAATAAATTATTGTGCTAATTCTTTTTTTTTAATATTATCAATGTTATGAAAATATATTTAGCTACAAGTAATCAAAATAAGAAAAGAGAAATTCAAGAGATTTTTTCGCAACATGAAATTCGAACTCCAGCTGATGATGGAATTGAATTTGATCCAGAAGAAACAGGAACTACTTTTTATGAAAACAGTTTAATAAAAGCGAAAGCTTTGTACGAAATTGTAAAATGTCCTGTTATAGCTGATGATTCTGGGATTTGTGTAGATGCACTAAATGGTGCTCCTGGCATTTATTCTTCAAGATATGCGGGACCTGAATTTATGAAAGGAAAACCTGATGGAAGTAAAATTTCGCAAGAAGAACAAAATCTTCATTTAATTAATCAACTAAATGAAGCAATAAAACAAAAAAATCTTCCAAAAATGCCTTATTTAAATGGAGAACGTTCTTGTCATTACACATGTGCCATGGTTTTATATTTGGGACCAGACAGACTTTTTGTTGCACAAGAAACTTTTGAAGGAACAATAATTGATTCAATAGAAAAACAAGCTGGTAATGGTGGTTTTGGTTACGACCCTATTGTTTTTTTGCCACAACAAAATAAAACAATTGCACAATTAACAGCAGATGAAAAACACGCTATTTCACACAGAGGAAAAGCAGTTAGAGCCTTACAAAAAATAATTGAAAAATTATAATTTTTTTTAAAATTTTACTAAAGTTTTATCATAACATTGCCGATATCTAAAAAGAAGAGTAATAACTTTATAAGGATTATATTGTTATTACAATTCAGCAAAAATGTGTAGATGTAGCCTTGTAAACAACATTTACGCATTTTTGCAACTTTTTCAGAAGAAAGGATTCTTCTGCTACAACATTCCAAGGAGGAATATTATGGTTATCAACCACAACATGTCGGCAATGTTTGCCAATCGTCAACTCGGTATTACTGGGTTAGGTCTTTCAAAAGATATGGAAAAACTTTCATCTGGAGAAAGAATTAATCGTGCTGGTGATGACGCATCAGGACTTGCAGTTTCTGAAAAAATGCGCAGCCAGATTAGAGGTTTAAACCGCGCTTCACAAAACGCTCAAAATGGTATTAGTTTCATTCAAACAACTGAAGGTTATTTGCAAGAAACAACAGATATCATGCAACGTATTCGTGAATTAGCAATTCAATCTTCAAATGGTATTTATTCAGATGAAGATCGTATGCAAATCCAGGTTGAAATTTCTGCATTAGTATCTGAAGTTGATAGAATTGCAAGTTCCGCTCAATTCAACGGAATGAATATGCTTACAGGTCGTTTTGCTCGTCCAATGGGTGAAAATGTTGTTACAGCATCTATGTGGTTCCACATTGGTTCTAACATGGATCAACGTATGCAAGTTTACATTGGTACAATGAGTGCAACTGCCCTCGGTATCCGCGAAATCGGTACTGAAGCAAAAATCACACTTGCTACACCGGAAGATGCCAACCGTGCAATTGGTGTTATTGACGAAGCTCTTAAGAAAATCAACAAACAAAGAGCAGACCTTGGTGCATACCAAAACAGAATGGAATACACAGTAAAAGGTTTGAACATTGCAGCTGAAAATCTTCAAGCTTCTGAAAGCCGCATTCGTGATACAGATATGGCTAGCCAAATGGTTGAATTCACTAAGAATTCTGTTCTTCAACAAGCTGGTACAGCTATGTTGGCACAAGCTAATTCTCAATCACAAAATGTCTTGTCTTTGTTAAGATAGTATATTATAATTAATACAATGCCTTTATGGGCATTGTATTAATTTGCACGGTGTTACAACTCTACTCTTTTATTTTTCCCAAAACACCATGTTTTAAACGGTTATTAAATTTTTATTTAATATACGAAGCATATTTCAGATATGTTTGTTCTTTGACAACTGTGAATCTGTGCATGCAGGTGACAGCAGGAACAGTCTGTTTATTTTAGACAGACTATTCCTGCTGAATAGGTCTGAACTAAATTAGAGGCGCAAGAACTAATTTAGCCTTCACCTGCAGGACGTAAAGCATGAGGCTTTAACGTTTATAAACACGGAGGCACAAATATGATTATTAATCACAATATGAGTTCACTATATTCTAATCGTGTATTGGGCATTTCTAATGATTCAATCATGAAGAATATGGAAAAACTTTCTTCTGGTGAACGCATTAATCGCGCCGGAGATGATGCATCAGGACTTGCAGTATCAGAAAAGATGCGCAGTCAAATTCGCGGGCTTAACCAAGCTTCAAGAAACATTCAAAATGGTGTTTCATTTATCCAAACAACTGAAGGATATTTAAATGAAACAACAGACATTTTGCAACGTGTTCGCGAACTTGCAGTTCAGTCAGCTAACGGTATCTACAGCGATGAAGATCGTATGCAGATTCAAGTTGAAGTTTCACAGCTTGTTGCTGAAGTTGATAGAATTGCTAGTCAAGCACAATTCAATGGAATGAATATGTTGACTGGACGTTTTGCTCTGGGTGGAGATGTAATGCAATTCCACATTGGTGCTAATGTTGACCAGAATACTAGAGTTTATATCGGTACTATGACTGCTACTGCCCTTGGATTAAAAGGTGCACAGGGTGGAGATGAACAAATTTCTATCTCTTCTCCTGATGAAGCAAACTTAACTCTTGCTGCTGTTGATGAAGCATTGAAAAATGTAACAAAACAAAGAGCAGATTTAGGTGCATATCAAAACCGTTTTGAACTTGCTGCAAAAGGAATTAACATTGCTGCTGAAAATACACAAGCAGCAGAAAGCCGCATTAGAGATACTGATATGGCTTCAGAAATGGTTGAGTATACAAAGAACCAGATTCTCACACAAGCTGGTACTGCTATGCTTGCACAAGCTAACTCTCAATCACAAACTGTTCTTGCACTTTTGCAATAGACTTTTAAACCAAAGAGATTTCTGGATGTCATCTTTTTGGTTTTTAGTGTTTCCATAGGAAATACTAATTTATATGGTATGAAGGGGTTGCGCCCCCCTTCTGTATCATTTTTTCAAGGAAGAAAAAAGGAGGACCTATGAATACAATTGTTACAAATTCACCGGTTCAATTGGCAATGGAAGGCCAATCCTATACATCAAAAGTTTCTAATAGGCAAAGTGTTTCTGCTGTAGAAAGTTATACTCCAGTTACACCTGATGGCTCTAAAGTTGCGCAAAATATCGAAGATAGCATTGCTAAAATAAAAGCTGACAGTCAAGAATTGCAAAAAATGGCAAGTTCAATAACTGGCAGAAAGTTACAATTTAACGTTAACAAAGAATTAAATAGCGTTGTTGTAACTATTGTTGACTCAAACACAAACAAAGTATTAAAGCAAATTCCATCTGAAGATATTCAAAATTTAAAATTAAGAATTAGAAAAGTTATTGGAAATATTTTTGATGAAATGGTTTAGGTTTTAATTCAAAAATATCGAAAATATAATATATGGCTGGAATTAATATACCAGGCGTTACAGATAAGTATAATACAAATGATACTATCGAAAAATTGATGAAAGTTGAACGAATTCCTTTAACAAGGGAAGAAAAACAACTTGAAACACTAAAAACGCAAAAAGATGCCTGGCGTGACATAAATACGCACCTCACCTCTTTAAGAGATACGATAAAGACACTTTATTCGTATGAAAATCCTTTTAACAATAAAATGACAACATCAACTCAAGAACACGCTATTACAGCCGAAGCTAGTCGTGCAGCAGATTTGCAATCTTTTAAAGTTGATGTTATTCAACCTGCTACATCAGATAGATTTTTATCTGGAGAATTAGAAAAAGATTTTAAAGTTCCAAGAGGAATTTATATTTACAAAGTTGGTGAAAAAAAAGTTACAATCAATTGGAAAGGTGGTTCTCTTTCTGATTTTTCGGAAGCAATAAACAAGCGCAGTAATGGTGTAATCAAATCAATGATTATTGGCTCTTCACAGGGCAAAAAATCAATTTTAATTGAAGCGGTGGCAACTGGAAAAGAAAATAAATTAATTTTTGAAGAAGATGCTAAAACTTTTGCAATTGATTCTAATATGATTTCTCCAGTTCAAAAAAATGCAGAAACTTTTGGAGATTCAATAAATCAGCTTGCTTCAATTACTAATTACACAGAAGAAAATGCTCAAAAAAGAATGCCTACCCTTTCTTTAGAAAAAGTTTCAATCACAGATAAATATATAAATGTAGAACCTCGTGGTGGATTTGAAATTGCAATTCCAGAAAGTGTTTCAAATGAAAAATCTTATCACATTAATTTTGAAATTAAATCTTTGAACATAGAAGATATAACACATAAATTAAATGAAACACCTTTGAATCCAGTATTGCAAGAATCTGGTCGAGCGGAATTTGAAGGAATTATTGTAAAAAACATAAATTCGGATACAGAACTTCCTATTAGACTGCCAGAAGAAAAAGTTAGACCTATTGAAAGCAAAAATGTTTTGTTTGCAATTATGGCAGACGGAACAGAAAAATTAATTGATACAAATGGACTTTTTACTTATGATTCAATAAAAATTGATTTACCTTTAAGTGAATACCAAGGGATTCAAAAAATTGCTGTAAGAAATGTTAACACTTCAAAATCACTTTCTTTAACACCTTTTAGTGCTTACGATGCAAATGAAAATTTAGGATTTAAACCAAACAATGCAGTTTCTGAAGCAGATGATGCAATCATAAAGTACGAAGGAATTAGAATTACAAGACCTTCTAATGATATTGATGATATTATTCCAGAAATTACACTTCACCTTCATGATAAAACAGAAAAAACAGCTACAATTGCGGTAAAAGCAGATGTGGAAGCTTCAAAAGATGCTTTAATTAGTTTTGTTGGTGAATATAATCAAACTGTAGCAAAAATAAATATTCTTTCTCAAACAAAAAGTGATATTATTGATGAACTTACATATTTAACTGACGAAGAAAAAGAAAAACAACATGAATTATTAGGAATGTTCCAAACAGATTTTTCTTTAACAAACATTAAAAGTAATATGCAGTCTATAATTTCTACTGGATACAAATTTTCTGATGATGCTGAAATTACAATGCTTTCACAAATTGGAATTTCTACAAACGCAAGTGGGGCTTCTGGCGGATATTCTCAAAGTAAATTGCGTGGTTACTTGGAAATTGATGAAAAAAAATTAGATTCTTCTTTAGAAAATCATTTGGATGATATTAAAAATATTTTTGGTTACGACACTGACGGAGACTTAATTATTGATTCTGGAATTGCTTTTAAATTAGACAAACAGATTTCTGCCTATACACAAACTGGTGGAATTTTGGCAATGAAGACTGCAAATTTAGATTCAAAAATAAAATCGTCTGAAACAAGAATTACAAGACTAGAAGAACAGATGGAAGATAAAGAAGCTGAACTTAGATACAAATACGGTCAAATGGAAGGTACATTAAATAGTTTGGAATCCCAACAAAATTCTCTTAATAATTTTGTAAAACAAAATTCCAACAACAAATAATAAATAATTTTGGAGAAATATATTATGGATTTTTATGTTAATGGTGATAAAATTGACGTTCAATTAGAAGATGAAAAGACAGTTGGTGATGTTTTAAAATCTTTTGAAATTACATGTGAACAAAATAATGCTGCCGTAATTGGAATTATAGTTGATGGTAAAACAATTACTGCAGATATTTTTGATGAAGAATCTAAAAAAGAATTAAAACCAGATACAAAATTAGAATTTTCCATAATTAATGTTCAAACAATAAAGGATTCTTTTGAAAAATTATCAACTTTATTTAAAGATCTTTCTGATCAAATGGAAAAAATTCCTGTAATATTGCAAAAAGGAGAAAACAAATTAGCTGCAGAGTCCATTGCTGTTTTGGCAGACAGTATTAACCAATTTTGCCACTTAGCTGCTCTTGCTTCATTGTTTCCAGAAGATTTTACTCAAACAACAATAGACGGAATGAATTTTAATGATTTCTTTAAGGAATTTTCTCCAATTTTGTTAGATTATGAACAAGCCTTACAAAACAACGACACAGTTATGATTGGAGACTTATCGGAATATGAAATTTGTCCTAGATTAAAATCTATTTCCGATTCATTAAAAAATATGTAAATTAATAGTATGAATAATTAAAAAATGGAGAGTAATTATGAATAAATTTGGCTCAACACCTTTACAAGCCAGAGCAAACTTCCCATTTTTTACAGCAATTTTAATTATTGCTGTAATTTTTGGAATTATTGTTCTAGCAGGAATTATTTATAAGATTTATCAACAATACACAAAATCTGAAAAATACATTAATAAACAAAAAAACAGACCTACAAACAAAAAAGATTTATTAAAGCTACAAAAGTTTTTTAATATTACAAAAGAAGATACAGAGTTTTTATTTTATTTATCAAAACTAATTGACTCAAATAACATTTATTATATTTTAAAAGACATTAATTCAATTCACGATTTTTTTAGAGAATGTTACAATTCTTTAATTCTCTTAGACGATTCTGATAAAAAAATCAATAATATGTTTAAATTGTCCTACAAACTTGAAAATCATATTGCTGAATATAAAAAAATTCTTTCCACAAAACAAATTCCTGTTTCTGCAGTTGTTTTTTATATTACAAAAGAAGGGGAAAAATTACCTTTTTATTGTGCGGTAAATAATTCTGATTTTTTTTCTGTTGAAATTCCAGAATTTTTTTATTCAAAAAAAGATAAGCCACGTAATTTGGAAAAGGCAAATTTCATTTTTAAACCTCACAACGGATTATCTTATTCATTTTCTTCTAGAGTAATTAGATATAACTCAGATGCAGAAAATAAATATTACATGATTATTGCTCACACAGAAAATCTTAATGTTGAATTACAAAGACATTACAAACGAGAAACAATTGATTGTGATGCACTTTTTACACCAATAAAAATTACTAAAACAGATGATAAACCAATAATAACAACTTCAAAATATTACGTTGGTAAAATGATGAATATTTCTGGAGGTGGTTGTTGTATAAAAACAAATCTTCCTATAAAAGAAAAGCAAAACATTGGTGTCAGAATTCCTTTTTTTGAATTTGAAAAACCTTTGTTTGGAATAATAAAAAAAACAAGACGTTTACCAGATGGAAATTTTGCAATTCATATTCAATTCTTAAAATATTCTCTTAAGGAACAAAATAAAATTCTTGCATTTGTTTACAAATTTGCTTTATAATTATATACTAATAATAACATAATTTTAGGATTTCAATTATAAATATGAAGGTTTTAGAATTAAGGAATTTGCAACGTGAGGAAGGTCAAATCTTCTATCTTAGAAAATATACATGTGTAATCGCAATTGAGTTTCCAACAGGAATTGAACTTCTTGATATCAAATTTAATATTGAAACAAGTCCCCTTGGAACAAAAAACGTTGAATTAATTCTTTTGTCTGAAGTAAATTATCCTCTTTTGTCTGTAAGACGTGCAATTCTTGAATTTTTACTTGTTGAAGAACAAGAAGGCAGATTACCTTGTTAGAATTTACAACAAAAACAAGTGAAGAAACAATTGAATTAGGTTTTAAAATTGGTCAAAAGCTTAAAAAAGGCAATATTATTGCAATGCAGGGCACTTTAGCTGCTGGAAAAACTACAATAACAAAAGGCATTGCAAAAGCTTTAGAAATTACAGATACAATTACAAGTCCTACTTTTTGTTTAATTAGCGAATATTACGGAAAAATGCCTTTATACCACATGGATGTTTACAGACTTGAAGGTTCAGAAGATTTTGAAAACCTTGGAACTGAAGACATGCTTTATGGTGATGGAGTTTGTATTATTGAATGGAGTGAAAAAATTATGGATTCACTTCCAAAAGAAACAATCATTATAAACATTCAGCCACAAGACGACGGTTCAAGAAAAATTCAAATTTCTAATTGGAATAATGACCCTATAGAATGGGAAAATAAATAAGGAAAAATAAATTGAAAGCATTAGTTATTGATTGTGCAATTTCTAAATTATCTATTGCAGCGAAAAATGAAGACAAAGTTTGCGTAACTTCTTATGACATTGGAATGAAACAATCTGAAATTTTAGTTTCTGCAATTGATTATGTTTTAAAAACTGTTGATTTAACTACAGATCAACTAAATTACACAGCAATAACAATTGGTCCTGGCAGTTTTACAGGATTAAGACTTGGAATTTCTGCATTAAAAGCTATTCAATTGGCTTATAATGTGCCAGTTTATGGAATTTCGACTTTAGAATCTTACAGATATTCTTTAGAAAATGTTTTTGATTTGCCAATTATTTCTGCAATAGACGCTCACAAAGATTGTTTTTATGCAACAATTACAAATAACAATGAAGTTTTACTAGAAGAAGGCGATCATCCTGTAGAAAAAATTATACAATCCGTTAGTTCTTTAGATAAATTGTTAATTGTAGGACCAGATTCTAAAAAATTAAAAGATATTATTACTAAGGAAAATAATAAAATCAAAATATTTTGTCAAAATTACCAGCCAATTTCTGTAGAAAGTTTATTTTATATTTCTGAAGAAAAAATCAAAAAAAATGATCCGCCAATGAAAGATTATGACGGACCAGTTTATTTGCGTGCTAGCGAAGCTGAAATCAAATTAAATAATTAAAATATTAATTTCTCCCCTACTTTTTAATTAATTTTGATAAAGCACTAACTGCGTTAATTCCAACTTGGTTATTGCTTTGTTCAACAGCTGCCGCTTTATTTTCTTTTTGAATTGCTTCAAAAACTTCTTGTCTAAAAACTTTTATGCTTTTTGGAGCTTCAACACCAATTTTCACTTGTTCACCGTGAATATCAATGATGGTAATTGTGATGTCGTCTCCAATTTGGATTTTTTCATCTAGTTTTCTAGAAAGGATAAGCATTATTGCCCTCCTTTTTGATTCAAAACATCTACAATTCTAACTTTTGTACTCCAACGATTATCTGTTAAAATGGCTTGAATACATTTTTTATTATTTTTGTTGATTACCAAAGGCCCTTGAAAGTTGGCTGTAATTGGAGAACCGTCAATTGGAATTGTAACAATTGTCATAATGATAATTTCTTCTGGCTTAGAAATTTCAATTTTAGCCAAAGTTTCATCATCAATATCAGTTTCATAATCTGAACAAATTAAAAATGGATCAATTATTAAAAATGCAAGTTTTTGATTTTCAATTGATTGAAGCCACAAAAAAGGTTCAAATTCAGATTCATACAATGCATATTTTGTATATTCTTCAAATCCTAACAAACCTTCTGGAACAGTTAAAATTCTTTCTTCTGGAACATCAATTTTTTTATTATCTTTTGTAATAATTTCCATTTTATCCTCAATCACCTTTTATCTTATCGCATATAATTTAATAATGTTGAATTATACATTTTTCCGGCTTGGCTTAGAGTTGCTTGGTTTGCATAATCTAACATTTTCATATCTGTAACTGCTTGTGTAAAATCTAAATCCCCTTCTCTACTTACCATTTGAGTTACATCTAAGGCAAGTTTTGAACTTCTTGTTGCGTTTAATTGTGCCCGTTCATATTCACTTCCAGATTTTGCAAGACGAGTTACAAGATTATTTATTCCCATATCAAGGCTTCCTAAAACACGTCCACCAATTGATTCTTGATCTCCAGAAAGTAAAGCGTTTCTAAAGGCAATTACAGTATCAAATAATGATCCGCCAGCTACTCTAACACCAGTTCCCAAGTTATATGGAGGTTTTTGGCTTGCATCTTTTACCATACCAAGTTCATTTAATACATTTCCATTTACGTCTTGAATCCAAAGTTGGCGAGCATCTGTTGTAGCAAGATTCAAACTTTTTCTAATTGGGTCAACACTTGCTTTTACAGCAGCACTACTGTCATTAATTTTTGAAACTAAGGAATAAATGTTGTCCCCTTGTGAAATTTTAATTTCAACACCATCAACAGAAATAACACCATCAGAACTTGCTTGCCAAGCAGAAGCATCTCTTGCTCCAAAAATCTGTTGGTTTTCTGCCCAGAAAGTTCTGTTTCCTGCGTTATCATTAATTAAATATTTATTTTCATCAACTTCAACTTGATTTACTGTAATGTTTCCGTTGTATTTTACGTTTTGAATTAAAGGAACTCCAGAACCTTCTACATTGCCCATTTCAATTTCAAAAGCTGTAGCCTTTGTATTTGTTCCAGCAAAAATAGAATTTCCGTCTGCACTAACAGCATTTGCATTTTGAACTAAAGCTTTTAAAAGTTCATCAACTTCTGTAGCCATATTTTTTAAGTCATCTTTTCCGTAAATTCCATTTGCTCCAGTTACAGCAAGTTCGCGAACTCTCTGCATAATTTGCAAAGAATCGTCCATGTACCCTTCTCTTAAAGAAAATTGGTCGCTTAAAGTTAGGGCATTTTTTTCAAATTGATTAACACGAGATAAATATGATTGATATCGAACTAAATGACCAG
Organism: Treponema sp.; assembly: GCA_017521105.1. Lineage (GTDB taxonomy): Bacteria > Spirochaetota > Spirochaetia > Treponematales > Treponemataceae > Treponema_D. The sequence continues at coordinate 36,444 of JAFXDY010000175.1, read as the reverse complement.
CAGCAATTGGGTCGTCACGAAGTTGCTGAATACGTTGTTGACTTCCAATTTGATTATTTGCTTTGTTTAATCTGAATTCTTGCAATCTTAAATTGCTTTGAGTATCCATATTATGCATTTGACTACTAATTCTTCTCATAATTTATCCTCATTTATCTTTTATCAATTTATTAACTAATTAAACACCAAGTCTATTAATTATAGTATCGAGCAAACTGTCCCAAACATTTACAAATTTTGCAGCTGCATTGTATCCGTGTTGGAATTTCATAATTTCTGCAAGTTCTTCATCAATGTTTACACCACTAATTGAATCTCTCATAGATCTTAAATCTTCCATAATAGAAGCTTGACTCAAAAGATTATTTTGAGCTTGTTCACCTTTTAATGCCACGTTTGTAACTGAATCTGCAAAGTAATCATCTAATGTACGCATTGTTCCAATCATAACGCTTGAATTACGAATTGAAGCAATTTCTACTGCTGCACGGCCATCGCCTGTATTTGCATTTCCAGAATGGTCAATATAACCTGCTGCAACATTCATTACATCATTTTCAATCACTTCATTTACACGAATATAAGCTGCTGGATTTGTAACTGGCGAAACAGAGAATTGACTGTTATCTGCCAAAGCGTTTACAGCATCAACTTGTGCAAAATCGTATGCGCCTTCTTCTCCATTTGCAGCAAGAATTCCTGAATATCCGTTTAAGAAATATCCAGAATCTTCAACATGACGAATTACAAAATCTGGATTATCTGCATCTTGTGCTGTTGTTCCTTTTAATACTAAATGATTATTTCTGTCTAAATAAGCTTTTACTTCGCTATTGCTATCATTAATTCTATTAATTACTGTTTCTACAGTATCTGTGTGATAATATGGAATTTCAACAATTCCGTCTGTAGAAGAAAGACGCATAACGCCGTCAAAACCAATTTGTTGTTCATTATTTAATTGATTTGTACCAGTAAATCTAAAAATGTAAGATGTATCTAATTCTCCATCACCGTTTCTGTCAAAATTACCGTTTGCATTTTCTACAAATGGATGTTGAACAAAGAAATCTAAACCTGTTACTTTGTTTGCACCAACAGCATTTTTATGAACATCGTTTACTAAATCGCTAAAGTTCATTGCCATTGTGTTTAATGATTGAATTTCTTGACGAACATCTACATCTCTTAATTCAATTAAAGCACCAAGTTTTCCACCAGAAAAATATGCATCTTCTTGTGTATCTGCCCAAACAACTTTGCTATAACCTGTGTCATCAAAACGAGGAGCCAAATCAATTTTTCTTGCAATATTACCTTGAACAATTACTTTTCCATCCACGTGAACCATAAATTCATCGCTATCACGTTGGTCTGTAGTAACATTTACAAGTTCAGAAAGCTTATCTACAAGCAAATCTCTACGGTCAAGTAAATCATTTGGATTATCCCCCATTGCTCTTGAACGAACAATTTCTCCGTTTAAGTTTGCAATTTGTCTTGTTAAATCATTAACTTGTTTTACAGTTGCTTCAATATCACCATTTAAAAGATTTCCAATTCCTTCTAAACTTTCCCATCGTTGGTTAATTGATTCTGTTAAAGTTTTTCCTCTTGTAACTACAGCTTGTCTTGCAGCTTGACTTTCTGGATTTACTGACAATTCTTGCCAACCTTCCCAGAATTTATCCATATTTGTACGAATAGAAATATCTGCTGGTTCGTTGTAGATTTGTTCAAGCATCATGTAATAATCGCTGCGAGTTTGCCAATATGATTCTTGATTTGCTTGAGCAACAATTCTTTGGTCCAAAAGTTCATCTCTAACACGAGTAACACTTTGAACATCAACACCTTGTCCAATCATTCCAGGGCGTTCAGGACGAGATAAATCTGGTTTATATAAAGGATCAAATTCTTTTATTTGAACTCTCTGACGAGAATATCCTTCTGTACTTGCATTGGAAATGTTATGACCTGCTGTTTGAATGGCATCTGTATTTGCCATTATACTACGTTTACCAAGTTCTATTCCTGAAAATGTCGATCCCATTTTTTTATCTCCTGTGTAAGGCCGCTGGCGGCCGGTGTTTTAATTAAAATAATTCATTCAACACAACACTTTGAGGTTGTGATTGAACAACTCCTTTTTTTGTATAAACTTTATTTTGAGGTATTACAGTATCAATTACACCTTGAACAAATCCTCTTGTAATACTTAGATATTTTGATAATGCTTGATTTTCTACTTTCGATTTTGTTAATTTTGAACGCATTGAGCCAAGTTTATCAAAATAAACATGAAGTTCTTCTGCTGGAATTTCTGATTGCATAGTTTCTCTAAGTTGTTCCAATTTTTGGAAATTATCAGAAAGAAGATTAATATCCGAAATCAACGACATCAAATCTGTCCAATTTTTATTTGAAATTGAATCGTGCAATTCTTTTTGTTTGATTAAAATTGTATCTAAAACACTATCTTCTTCAATCAATACTTTTTCAAATTTTTCAATGTAAGATTTATCCATGATATTATTCTCCTCTTATTTAAGTTATGGAACTTCACTAAATTATCGGAGAATAGAAATTTGACTTTAGAATTATTTTACTATTTATAGATTTTTTTTTATGGGATTAAAAAATTATGTGAGCATTAGCTTCCACTTCTCCACCTTTTTTTACATTTTCAATTAAAGGTGAATCTATGGAAATTTTTACTTTTGTTCCTTGTGGCAATTCTTCTTTTTCTTTTGGAAATTGCACTTGACAATGTAAAAAATTATCTGTTACACAGTGATAAACATATTGTGGCTTTCTTAAAACTTCTAAAATTGCAAATCTTTCCTTTCCTACATTTGCATTTATATAATTTATTTTTTGATTCATTGCCCATTCATTCAATTTGTTACAACGTATTTTTGATATTTCTTGAGGAACTTTATTTTTTAATGTTACAGCAACAGTTCCTTTTCTTTCAGAAAAAGGAAAGGCATGAATCCAACAAAATCCACACTGATTACACAAATCCATAGTTTCTAAAAAATCATCTTCAGTTTCACCAGGAAAGCCAGTAATAATATCACATGCTAAAAATGGATTTTCCTTAACACTTTTTATTTTATTACAAGCGTTTACAACATCCTCTTTTTTGTATGTTCTATTCATAAGTTTTAAAATTTTATCACTTCCACTTTGAACTGAAATATGAAAATGAGGACAAACACGATCACTTTTTATAGCGTCACAAAAATCGTCATCTACAATTTCTGGATACAAACTAGAAATTCTAAAAGAAATTTTTTTTGTTGAAGCCAACAACAATTTTAGCAATTTTGAAAAATTAACAATTTGCCCATTATATGTGCTTTTATATTGAGCAATATTTACTGTTGTTAAAACAACTTCTTCAACACCTTTTGATTCTAATTCAACAACTCTTTTTATTGCTTCTTCTACATCCAAAGAAACACTGTGACCTCTAGCCATGTGAATTGCACAATAAGAACAATTATTATTACATCCATCTTGAATTTTTAAACTGGCTCTAGAATGTGCTATGAATGAAGTTGTAGATAATTCAAATGACTTTTCTGGAAAATCTTTTTTTTCTTGAGGAACTGTCAATATAGAATTCAAAATTGTATTTTTTAAATTTTCTACATTCCAATTATTTTGAATATTTTGGCATAAAAGTTCTGGAATTTTCTTAATTCGGCTTTTTATTTGACCACCAACACAAATAATTCTATTATCAATATTATTTATATCTGCAGAATTAAATTGTGCATAACATCCAGTAACAACAATTAGTGCATTAGGACATTTTTTTAACAATAGTCTAATTATTCTTCTGGCTTTTTGCTCAGATTTTTGCGTTACTGTACAAGTATTTACAATAACCAATAAAACATTGTCATTTTCAGTTTCGGAAGCTGAGACACTATTCATATTTATTGAAAAATTATTTTCAGAAAACACTTTGGCTATAGATTCACTTTCTATTTGATTTAATCTACAACCTAAAGTTTCTATGCGGACAATATAATTATTGAAGTTTTGCACTTACTCTTTCTCTTCCTCTTGAAGCATCAATAGAAGATGGATTTAATCTTAACGCTTCATCATAAGCATTAACAGATTCAAGATAATTACCAGCTTGTTCACGAGCGTATCCTAAACGAACCCACCATTTATCTATAAGAGGTTCTTTTTTTACTGCAGAAGATAAAGCAATATCTGCATGTTGGAATCTTGCCTGTTTTATAAAGATTTCTCCCATAAAATAATAAGCAGTACCAATTCTAGCACTATTATCAGAAGCATTTGCTACATATCTTTGAAATTGCTCCATTGCCCCGGAATTTTTTCCAAGATAATATTTTGCTTCACCTAAAACTTCTATTAGACGTAAATCATAAGGACTTACAACTAAACCTTCTGTCGCACGTTGTTCAGCTTCTGCATATTGTTTATTTTTAACAAGAGCCCAACACATTACTACATAAGAGTCTACTCTATTAGGATTTTCTAAAAGTTCATCTTCACAAACTTTTATAGCTTCACGTAACTTGCCATTGTTATATAAAACTAAAGCATCTTGTTTTGCTGCAGTTTGAGAATATACATTTGTAAATGAAAGTAAAATTAATAAAAATATTAAACTTTTTTTCATAATCACTCCAAATTATTCGTTTATCATTGTACATTTACCAGAAAATTTACAACCAGGTTCCAATACAACTTTTTTTGTTGTAATATCACCGTCTAAAACTCCAGAAGAAGTAACAAAAACTAAACTTTTTGCAACAACATTACCTTTTACTTTTCCTTTTATTAAAATTCTATCAGCAGTAATATCAGCATTTACAACAGCATTTGAATCAATAACCAAATCACTTATTGAATCAATGTTTCCAGTAACTTGGCCACGAATCATAAAAGTTTTTTCAATTTTTATATTTCCAACAAATGTAATATCATTTTCAACAATTGTATCAAAAGCTTCGTCTTCCAAATCAAAAAAATCAGTATCTTTTACATCAAACATTTCAACATTTCCTTAATCATTCAAAATTTAAAATAAAACTTCGATTACTTCCATTTTATCAAAAATCTAAAAACATTTAAAGAAGAATAAGTCAGAATCTATAAGAATATAACAAACATTCCTCATATAAAAAATTAATACACTTCCAATTCACTAAAAGGATTTTCTATTTCAAAAATAACATCCTTTCCATTTAATGGAATTGTAAGCCGAACAGAAGCTAGCAAAAATCTTTTTACCTTAAAATACTTTTTTAATAATTTATTTATTTTAAAATTTCCATGTTGGTCATCTCCTGCAATTGGGCACCCCTGTTTTGCAAGATGAATACGAATTTGATGCATTCGGCCAGTTTCCAAAATCAACCGAACTTGAGAAAAGTCTATTTCATTTTGAACATCATCAACCAAATAAGATTTTTTCCATTCCTTTTCTACTTTATAATTTGTAATTGCAGATTTTTCCTGCCCGTGTTGAGTTAAATTTTCTTTTATTACTCCACTTTTTGCCTTCATTTTTCCAACACAAAGAGCAACATATTCTTTTTTGGCAATTTTACTTCCAATAAGTTTTGTCCACTTATTAGCCGCCACAGGATTTTTTGCAACAATCATTAATCCACAAGTATCTTTATCAAGACGGTGAACCAAATAAACTTTGTGGCCAACTTGCTCAGAAAAATCAACATCCAAAGAATGCTTTATTCCTTGCCCACCTTGCACAGGAAGTCCAGAAGGTTTATTAATTACAAAAATTTCATCATTATCATATAAAATTGGAATAGTATTCATCCGAAACATGATAATAGAGGATTTACAAAATGACAAGATTATCAAAAATTAAATCTATTTTTTTATTACTTTTTTGTTTAACTTTTCAACCCATATTTTCAGAAGTAATTCAAGACGCAGACTTTGGATTTTTTCTTGATATTCCTGAAGGTTACGAAATTGCAAATTATTCAAACGACGGCCTTTCATACATTTTTGAACACCCAAATATTCCTGTAACATTTGCAATGAAAATCTATAAAAATGATTCACACAAAACAAATAACGAAGATGTTACAAAAAATGTATTAAAATATGCATTATCAAATCTTTCTGCAAAATATGACATAGACACTTTTGATTGGTACGGAAATAAATGTTCAATTTCTAATTTTGATTTTAATTTAGACAAAAGTTATTCAGGATGGTCTGTTTGTACACCAACAAATAATGAAAAATATAATTTAGTTTTACTTTGTTATTCGCCTTCAGAAAAATTTGCAGGATGCGAACAATTTATAATTTCTACAATTAATTCCCTAAGTCTTTCTTCAAAAAATTCAAACATTCCAGGAATAATAGTTTCTTATGCTTTTCCACCAACAAAAAAGCAACCTATAAAATTAAAAACTGCTAATAAACAAATTAATTCCTTTATTTACGACAACGACATTGAAGCAGCTCAATTTGTTGTAGAATTAGAATATTCAGTTTTACGTCTGTACGCAAATCATAAAAAAGTACAAGCAGCTTGGGAACGCTATTACAGAATGATTTACAAAGATAGTTATTCTAGAATTTTACAAGTTTCGGCAGACATTTACAAAGCCTTAGAACCAGAAGCAAACAAAGCACAAAATCCATTAATTGATTACGCTCAAATGCTTTTATCTTGGGTTCAAACTTTTCCATACAACAGAGCAAAGGATGCTAAGGATTCAGATTTTACTTGTATTCCAGCAGTCATTTCTGGCCAAGGTAGCGATTGTGATTCAAGAAGCATGCTAATTTGTATTTTGCTAAAATCTTTGGGAATTGAAACTGTTTTATATTTTTCTCCAGAATATTCCCACGCTCTTGTTGCCACAGAAATTGAAGCTCCAGGTCAAACTTTTTCCATAAAAGATTCTAAAGGAAATGAAAGAAAATTTTTAATTGGGGAAACAACAGCAAAAGTTACTTGGGGAATGATTGCAAAAGATATGGCTGATGAATCTAAATGGATTCCGGTAATTTTTCCATTTTAGTCGCTACTTTCACACTTCGCTACCGCTCATCCCTGTGCAAGCTGAACGCTTGCACTCAAGTTTTTCGCTTTGCTTCAAAACTTGAAGGGACACCTGCGGTGGTGTTCCAGCAGCTAACACAAAAATATTAAGAATGCAACAACAAATTAAATGCATCTAATTCTGTTGGTGCGTTAGACAAAGAATCACGCAATTCTTGTTTTTTCAATTTTGCACTAAAATATGAAATAGTTTTTAAATAGTAAGAATGTTGGTTTGAAGCAGCAGCAATCATAAACAAGAGATTTACTTTTTGATCATCTAAAGTTTGAAAATCTTCAACTGGCTTTTTACAAATTCCAACTGCCATTACCAAATCTGTAATTGAAGAAAGTCTTACGTGAGGAATAGCAATACCTCTACCAACAGCAGTAGACATTAATTCTTCACGTTTAAGAATTTCTGATGTAAGTTCAGATTTATTTTTTACTTGTGGAGCTGTTGCCAATACCTCAGAAAGTTCAACTAAAGCATCATGTTTTGACGAATGATTAATAAAAATTACTCTTTCTGGAGAAAGAATGTTTTTTACTTGAATTTGTGTATCTGTAGATTTTAATGGATCTGAGGTTAATTTTTGGTTAACCCAATTTTCAACTTCTGATTTTTTAAAACGCCAAACTGTACCAATTTTACCAGCTGGAATTTCACCTTTTTGTGCCCAATCATAAACAGTTCTTTCAGACACTCTCAGATATTTAGCAACTTCTTCGATTGTTAAGATATCATCTGTCATACTTTTTACCTTCCACATTTTTATAAACTTATTATTTGCAAAAAAACAAATTTGCAGAAAATAGAAAACTTTGCAAACTATATATATATTTTAACACCATTTGCAAAATATTCAATAGTTTTCTTTTTATTTTTTCATTTATTTATATTATTGATTTTTATGTATCAATATTATAGCATAGAATCATGGAAACTAAAAAAAGAATTTCACTATATATAATATTAATTTTAGTATTTACAATTTTATACTTATTTCTTGCAGCAAAACCACTTCAAAAAGAATATCAATTCATTCCACAATGGAAAATATCAACATTGAATCCTGTTATTAACACAAATACAGATAAAGAAAAAATATTTTTTCATTTAGGACAAAACGCTGGTTATTTTACAAAAGATGGAGAAATTACTTACCAAACAACATTTCCTTTAAACATTACAATTTCAGATTCAAATTTTGCAACATATTCTGCAGAAGCAATAAATTTACCACTTTACAGCAATGACGGAAAAGAAATTGGAAAAATTGAACCACAAGGATTCCCTTTCTTTTCAAAAGATAACCTTTATGTATTTTTGCCAGGTGGTTGTTCTTTAGCAAAATGTAACAAAGATGGTTCTTTAAGTTGGTCGTATAAAAGTACAGTTCCAATTACCGCATTTACTTCAACAAATGATTTTTGTGCCGTTGGATACGCTGACGGAATTATTAAACTTTTTGACAACACCGATGGCAACTGCATTCTTGAATATTTTCCAGGGGGAAGCGATTATCCTATCATTCTTGGAATTGGAATTTCTAGCGATGGAAAATATATTGCCTCAATTTCTGGTCACAACAAACAACGTTTCGTAGTTACAGAAAAAGTAGAAAACCAACCAAAAATAATTTATCACTCATTTATAAACAAAGAAATTTTTACAAGAGTTTTAGTTTCATTTTCAAAAGATAATCAAAACATCTACTTTAATTATGGAGATAAATTAGGCATTTATAATTTAAATAAAAACAAAGAATATTCAATAGAAACAACAAATCAAATTATTTCTTTAGAAGAATCTAACGGATTAATTTACGCATTAGACAAAAATCAAAATAAATACACTTTATACATAATCGAAAACACAAATACATTAATTGGACATTTCTCTTTTGAAGCTGATAAAGCCTTTATTAGAGCAAAAGATGAATATTTATACATTGGGAAAGACAATCACATTTCTCAATTGCTAGTAACAAAACAATAAAATAAAGGTATAAATATGAAATTAAATAAAAAAATTATTATAAATAGCATTTTTTTAGTCTTGGCAAACATTTGTTTTGCTTTTGATTGGCCTCAAGATGATATTACAAAAGATTCTTTTAAATCATATTACGGACAATACAGAGGTGGACAAATTAGCACATCTGTAGTTTTTGCAAATCATACAAATATCAAAGCTGCCGAAAATGGGGAATTATTAATTATTATGACAAATAATAATGATGATAATGATTTTTTCCCAACTACACTTGGGCACTCTGTTATTTTATCCCACCAAGACAATATATTATCTGTGTACGGAAACTTAGATAAATCAAGCATCGATATTACTCCAAAACAAAATGAACAAGACATTAACATTGGTGAATATTTTGCACAAACAGGAAATTCTGGTTGGCAAGATAAATTTAGCAGTTTAGAGTTTCAGATTATTGACATAAAAAACTCATCATCTATAAACCCAAAAGTATTAATGACAAGAACAGAAAACGAAATTCCTCTACTTTTGACTGATATTATATTAAAAAATAAAAACGGAAACATAATAGATTTAGCAATTTCAAAAACAATTCCAACAGGATTGTATAAAATTTACAAAAAAAGGAATGCAGTTGCTTGCCCTTATAAAACTTCAGTTTATTTAAATGGTGTTGTTGTAGACACAGTTTCTTATGATATTACAATCCAAGAAAACGGAAAAATTTGTGTATTAGGAAAGAAAAAATATACCCTAGAAGATATATATCCAAATGAAACAAATCAACTAATTGGCGAAGCAATGTTAACACCTGGAAAAACAACTTTAACTGTAAATTCAACAGATATTTTGGGAAAAAACACGCAAAAAAACTTTAATTTAAATGTAAAATAAAATTCTAATCCCAATTATTTTCTTTTTCACAAAACATAAAGTTTGAGATTTTTTAATAATCGTGTTAAAATATAAGTGTTTTTTGGGGGATTTATATTGAAACATAATATGATTTTATCTGCTTCTGGGTGGCGAAAAGTTTTTGCTGCATCAGGAAACGAACAAGATAAAAATAAAGAGATAACAGAAGAATCAAAAGCAATTTCAATTGTTGCTGGAGCAGTCTTTTTTGAATACATAAAAGAACTTACAAATCAAGAAAATCCAGTTATTGCAGTTGGCATGGACACAAGACCAACTGGAGAAGCCATAGTTGAAGGAATTTTAAAATCTTTAGTTTCAAAGGGTGCAATTGTACAATATTGCGGAGTTACGTCTGCTCCAGAAATTATGTCATTTGCAAAAAAATTAGATGGATTTATTTACGTTTCGGCAAGTCATAATCCAATTGGCCATAACGGCATTAAATTTGGAATAAATGACGGTGGTGTTCTAAGTGCAAAGGAAAATGCAAAAATAATCCAAAAGTTCAATACAATTTTAGATGATGATATTCAATTAAATGAGTACATAAAAAAGGCAAATTCTTGTAGTTCTTCTGAATTAAAAACGGTATATCAAACAAAAGACAGTTCTAAGTTTAATGCTTTAAATTCATATAGAGATTTTGCAAAAGAAACAATTACAGGAACAAACAATAAAGAATATCAAGCAGATTTTTTTGGAATATTACACAATTACATAGCAGAAAATCCAATTGGTGTTGTTTGCGATTTTAATGGAAGTTCAAGATACCAAAGTATTGACCGAGACTTCTTCAAAGAAAACAATATCAATTTTTATACAATCAATGAATTTGAAATTTCTCACGAAATTATTCCAGAAGCAGAAAACCTTTGTTATGTTCAACAAGAAATGGAACGTTTACAAAAAGAAGGTTTCAAAGATGCTGTTTTGGGATACATGCCAGATTGTGACGGAGACAGAGGAAACATTGTATATTGGGATGAAAATCAACAAAAATCAATCATTCTAAAAGCTCAAGAAGTTTTTTCCCTTTCTGTTTTAGCAGAATTAACTTATTCAATTTGGCAAAATTCAAATAGTTCAAACCAAACTGAAACTTCTTTTAAACCAGCAGTTGCTGTTAATTGCCCTACTTCAATGCGCATTAACGAAATTGTAGAAACTCTAGGTGGGCAACTATTTAGGGCAGAAGTTGGTGAAGCAAATGTTGTTAATCTTGCTAGAGAAAAACGCCAACAAGGATTCACAGTTAGAATCTTGGGTGAAGGGTCTAACGGAGGAACAATTACATATCCAGCAGCTGTTCGAGATCCCCTTAATACAATTTTTGCAATTATAAAATTACTTTTATTAAAAGAAAATGGATTGTACGAATTATGGTGTAATAAAGCAAATATCAAGTATAATCCAAACTTTTCTTTAACTGATATTTTAGATTCTTTGCCAAAATACACTACAACTGGAGTTTCAGAACCAAGAGCTGTATTAAAAGTAAAACAATCAAATCATCAAATATTAAAAGGTAATTTTCAAAAAGTATTTGAGTCAGAATGGAAATCAAAACAATCTGAATTAAATAAAAACTACGGAATCTGCTCATACGAAGCAATTACAACAAACGGGACTACAGAAACTTGTAACATAGCAGATTTTTCCACATCAAATACTGGTGGACTAAAGATTCTTTTTAAAGATTCAAAAAACACCCCTATTGCATTCATTTGGATGCGTGGAAGTCAAACAGAACCAGTTTTTAGAATTATGTGTGATGTAAAAGGCAATAATCCAGAAATGGAAAAAGCTTTGTTGGAATGGGAAACAAAAATGATTGAAGCTGCTGACAAGTAAGCAAAATATAAATATATTTTATATAAATCATTTTTTAAAAAATTAAAAATATTTTTTTAATGAGGTAAAAACTATGGACAAATCAGAAATTTTAAAAAGAGCAAAAGAATACATTGAAGCTGAAAAAGACCAAAGATTCAGCAACGAAATTAAAGAATTAATTGAAAAAGAAGATTATGCAGAACTTGAAGACAGATTCTATCAGACTTTAGAATTTGGAACTGGTGGTTTGCGTGGAATTATGGGTGGTGGAACAAACCGCATGAACACTCTTGAAATTAACATGGCAACACAAGGTCTTGCAAATTATGTTTTAAAAGCTTTCCCAGAAAAAGCAAAAGATGGTACTTTAAGTGCAGTTATTGCTTACGATAGCCGCTTAAACTCTGACGTTTTTGCAGAAGCAACTGCTTTAATTTTTGCTGCAAACGGAATAAAAGCTTACCTCTTTAGTAGTTTACGCCCTACACCAGAACTTTCGTATGCTATTCGCCAATTAAAAGCACAAACTGGTGTTGTAGTAACAGCTTCACATAACCCAAGAATGTACAATGGTTACAAAGCATATTGGGATGACGGAGCACAAGTTATTGAACCTCATGACAAGGGAATTATTGAAGAAGTAAACAAAGTTTCTGAAATTAAATCAATGACTAGAGTTGAAGCAATTGCCAGTGGAAAGCTAGTAATTATTGATAAAGAAATTGATGATAAATTCTGGGATATGTGTAAAGCCCAACTTTTTCGTCCAGAATTAATTAAAGAAAAAGCAAAAGATGTTCGCATTGTTTACACACCACTTCACGGGACAGGTGCAATGCACGTAGAAAAAGTACTTGGAGACTTAGGATTAAACATTATTACAGTTCCTGAACAAAGAGAACCAGATGGAAACTTCCCTACTGTAGAAAAACCAAACCCAGAAGAAAAACCAGCTTTAACTTTAGCTGTTGAATTGGCTAAAAAAGAAAAAGCAGACGGTGTTATGGCAACAGACCCAGACTCAGACAGATTTGGTACAGCATTCCCAGACAAAGACGGAAACTTTGTATTATTAAGCGGAAACCAAATGGGTGCATTACTCATTGATTACATTTTACGCTCAAGAAAAGAACTTGGAAAAATGCCTGCAAATCCAGCAATAATTCGTTCAATTGTAACATCGCCATTCGGAGATTACATTTGTAAAAAATATGGCGTAAAAATGATTGAATGTTTAACAGGATTCAAATGGATTGCCGCTGTGGAAGCAAACTTTGAAAAAGACAACTCTGCTTCTTACGTATTTGGGCTTGAAGAAAGTTACGGATACAAAGTAGAAACAGAAGTAATGGACAAAGACGGTGTAAGTGCCGCTGCAATGTGTGCAGAAATGATTCTTTACTGGCGTTCACAGGGAAAGAGTCTACTTGAACACCTTGATGATTTATACAAAGAATTTGGATACTTTGAAGACAGAGCTATTTCTCAAAACTTCCCTGGAGCTTCTGGTAGCGAAACAATGAAAGCTATGATGAGTTCTATGCGTGCAAATCCTCCAAAAACACTTGGTGGAGAAAAAGTTGTAAAAGTAAGAGATTGCATGGCAGATCCAAATTTACCAAAGAGTAACGTTTTACAATTCTATCTTGAAAGCGGAACAATTGTAAGTGCAAGACCTTCTGGAACTGAACCAAAAATTAAATTCTATATCAACTCAATGATTCCAGCTGGTGATGGTTCTGATGCTTGGTTTGCAGATGCAAAAGTAAAAGCAGGAAAACTTTGCGATGGAATTACAAGCGATATTCAAAAAATAATTGATGAAGCGTCAAAATAAAATTTTAAAAGATTTTAGAAAATTGCACCTTCTTTATGAAGAAGGTGCAATTTTTACTGCCTTTGATACAGAAACAACTGGTCTCTCTCCCACAAACTGTAGAATTATTGAAATTGGTGCTATAAAATTTTCAAAAGAAGGAATAATTCAAACATATTCCCAATTATTTAACCCACAATGCGAAATTCCATACTTTATTTCACAGTTAACTCACATAAATCAAGATATGGTAGATTGCTGCAAAACAATAAACTGTCATTTACCAGATTTTCTTGAAATGATTAATAACACAATTTTGATTGCTCACAATGCTCAATTTGATTTAAACTTTTTAAATGCAGAATGTGAAAAATCTGGTTTAGAATCCACAAAAAATAAGGTTATAGATACTCTTCAATATTCAAAGTGGGCATTTCCAGAATTAGAAAAACATAAATTAGACTTTCTAGCAGACTATTTTAAAATAAATAAAGGCTCTTCACACAGAGCCTTTGATGATGCCGAAACTTGTAGACAACTATTTTTAAAATGTAACGAAGTTCGAAAATAACTAATTTCTTGGAGCTTTTGCAGGATCTATTGGTTGTCCATTCTGGAAAACCATAAAAGTGATTTGGCTCTTATTAGAAATTGAATCTACACCAGCTGTTCCCAATTTATCTCCAGAAACGACATAATCACCTTTTTTTACATCAATTGAGCTAAGTCCTGTATATGCATATATTAAACCTGTTTTTGACTGAACAAATAAAACTTGTCCAAATCCTCTATAAACACCAACATACATAACAGTTCCCGCCATCACACAAGAAACTGCTTCATTTTTCTTTGCAGATAATTGAACACCAGAAACTTTACCCTTTACATAAGTTACTTTTGGTTTTTTAACAGGCCAAATTGTACTTGAATCAGCTTGAATTGTTGTTCCATAAGTTCTTGTATCTGGTGCTGGAGATAAATATTCAGATGTTACACTTTTTTCTGAATCATTTGTCTTTTTAGAAGATGAACTTGAAAGAATTTCTGAATCATCTCTAATTTTTAATTTTTGCCCTACTTTAATAACAGTTGAAGAATCAAGATTATTCAAAGACAACAGTTCCGAAACTGTCATATTATTATTTTTTGCAATTCTATATAATGTTTCACCTTTTTGGACAGTGTGAACCTTTGTTTTGACGTTGGAATTAATTTTATTGTTTTTATTTTCTGAATTTAATGAAACAGCATTTGCAATATCTGCTGTTGGAATTACAAGCACAGCGTCTGCTTTTAAAACATCATTATCTGATAAATTGTTTGCAGCACGCAATTCTTGTACAGTAATCTGAAATTTTTTACTGATTGAATACAAAGTATCGCCTTTTTGAACTTTATAAGTAGTTTCTGCTGCTAGAATAAAAAAGAGACTAAATAAAATAGAAAATGAAATATATTTTTTATAATTTGTAAATTTTCTCATAAAGTAATTATCGGCAAAAAAAATAAAAACTTCATATTTTTAAGAAACTATCTCGTTGAATAATGAATAAACATCAATTCCATTAATGATTTCATTCTGGTCATAAGAATTCAAAAGACCATCTCTTCCATTTTGTAAATGAATTGATGTAATGCCATGTTTAATGGAAATATCAGCTTCCATTAATGCCGAAAGGTGATCTGCAATACGAACAAGTCTTCCATCAATTGGAAAATATTTTTCTTCATTATATTTTTCGTTTAAATCTTCCCATGAAACATTTACAACTTTTCCGTCAGAATCTTTTATCCTGTTAGAAAATTCATCACTTGTAAAGTCAATTATTTCATTAACAAAAAAATCTTCCATCAAAGGAACTAATTCTTTATTTACAATTTCATTTTCAATTTTTTTTACAATATTTGGTAAGTCGTCTGTGGCTTGTTTTACAGGAGAAATAATATCTCTTGTAACGGCTTCTGGAAGATCATGAAACAATGCACTAAAAAAGTTATTAATTACCCTTCTTTCGCACATTTTAGGATTAGATTCACGTCCTAAAAGTAAAGTCATAATTGCAACAAAGAAACAATGACCTAAAACAGAAGTTTGAGGTACGCGAGGAGTTTGATTCCATCTTGTTTGAAATCTTAATTGTTCAATTTTTAACAAAAAATCAAAAGCTTTTTGATGAGTAATTAATTTCTGTAATCCTTCCAGATCAAGATACGGTTGAATTTCGGCTTGTAAATCTTTTTCAATTGAACCTAGGCGTTCTTTTTCATTTACAACAGAAATAATTTCTAATTCTCTTGTGGAAGAATACTTGTGGGCTGCACGATATACTCTAATTGTAGTTTTTAATTCTTCTGGAATTGGAAAGGATCCTGCATTTTGACCAATATAAATTGTAAATTTTGAAAAAAGACTTTCATCTTGAATTAGACTTCTATATTGATTTAATACCCATTCATTTAAGCGCAAATATTCTTCGGGATACTCTTTTTTTAGCATTTGTTGAATAGGAGCTTTTATATCACACAAGGCAATTTTCTTTAATAAATCAAACAAAGAAGCGTAAATAATCCAAATCCAATCAATTTTATTTCCTTTGTTTTCTTCAAATTTTCCAATGATATATGCTAAAACCATTTTTTCAGCGGCTTTATCCATTTCAACCATATCAAATGGTCTAATTAAATCATTCCAGCGCTGAATTGAGAATCCTTCAAATATTTTATGTGCAAATTTTTTGTCCATTTTTAATTACTAAGACCAGATTTGTGATCTGCGTCCATTTTATCCTTCCATACAAGAGCTTTTTTCTTTACTTCTTCTGCATTTGATGAATCGCCAATTGCAATATACAATTTTCTTAATGCTAACAAATATTTAATTCCGTTTCGCATATCATCAATACGTCTTGTAGAAAGTTCGTATTTATCTCTATAAGCAGTTGCAGATTCATTTAATAATCGAATAATAAGTCGAATAAATAAAACAGTTGTTTCGTATTTTTCTGAACGAGGATCAAAATAATCTTTAACTGCAATTTTCATATCAATAATATTTTTAGCAACAGTACAAAAACGTCCTTCTAATTCAACAAAAGACCATTTCCATTTACTGTTATCGCCAAAAGCATCTTTTAATAAGTTAATTGCTAATCCTAATTTGCGAATAATTTCGTAACGGCGTTCAATTGTAATAGAAGCAATTTTTTCATGATAAGGATATAAATCTGAATAAGGTGTATCAATAACATTTGTTACAATTTCCTCAAGATAAATAATAGCTTTATAAAGAATTTTTCTTGCATCATTTAAAGCATCATTATTTTTTACTTCCATCAATTTTAAAGACAAACTATTTTGTGCCATATATAATGATGAAATATAAATCATATCATCACATAAATTAATTTTTTTAAACTCTAAATCAACATCACCTTTATGCATTCCATTAAGCATAGTTTTTTCTTTTTCTAATGTTTGAGTAATTTTTTCTTTATAGGGTTTAATAACTTCTGCAAAATGAAGTCTTGTTTCTTCAGAAATTTTTGCCATTAAAAACCTCCGCTATATTTATTTAACAATTTTCTTGCATGTTCAATAGATTCAGATGAATCTGAATCTCCAGATAACATTCTTGCAATTTCAAGAACCCGATCTTCACCTTCTACAG
This sequence comes from Treponema sp., assembly GCA_017521105.1. Lineage (GTDB taxonomy): Bacteria > Spirochaetota > Spirochaetia > Treponematales > Treponemataceae > Treponema_D. The sequence goes on along the minus strand of JAFXDY010000175.1, from coordinate 19,127 downwards.
CATGAACATTAGATGCTGTAACACCACCTGTAACACTTTTTTCAATCTTAACTTGATTATCGGCATAAACTGCAATGCTCGCTAGGTGTGTAATACAAAAAATTTGTCGTCCAGTAGCCAATTTTTTAATATGATTTCCAACAGAAACAGCAATTTCCCCACCAATTCCTGTATCAATTTCGTCAAAGATTAATGTACCAACAGAATCGGACTTGGCAAAAATTGTTTTTAATGCCAACATAACACGAGAAAGCTCACCACCGGAAGCAATTTTTGCCAACGGTAAAAGCGGATTCCCAGGATTAGCACTAATTAAGAATTCAACATCATCGTTCCCATAAGGTCCACATTTTTGCTCAACTTCAGTGCCATTCTTTTCTTTTATAGACACACCAAAAGTTGTACCTTTCATTCCAAGATTTACAAGGATTTCATCAACTTCTTTTTCAAGTTCCTTTGCACAAGAAATTCTTTTTTCAGATAAATATGCTGCTTTTTGCAAAACTTCTTTTTCTAATTTTTTTATTTCGGCAGAAAGCATTTGTTTTTTATCATTACCATCTAGATTTTCATCCAAAAACTTTTGAGCCTTCTCCAAATAGGTAAAAACTTCTGATAAAGGAGCATTTACAGAAGAAGCATATTTTTTCTTTAAATTATAAATTAAAGAAAGACGGTTATTAACTTCATCCAATCTGTTTGGATCAAAAACTAATTTTTGTAAATACGAAGAAAGTTCTTCAGAAATATCATTCAATTCATAAAAAGAAGATTCAATTCTTTCATTAATTTGGTTAAGAGATTTATCTAAATCGTTTGCAAAAGAAATATTTCTTCGAACTTTCTTTAAAGATTCAATGACACATCCATCAGAATCTGAAAAAATTTGATTAATTTCGTCAATAGTTGAATATAATTTTTCAAAAGAAGACAAACGGCTTTGTTCTTCTTCCAATAAAACATCTTCTTCAGGTTTTAATTTTGCATCAGAAATTTCTTTAACCGCAAAAGAACACATATCAATTTTTCGCAATCTATCTGATTCAGACATTGAATAATTATGTAATTCTTCACGCTTTTGAACTAACAACGTATAAAGTTTTTTAAATTCATCAACTTTATCAATTATCCCAGCCCTTGAATCTAAAAACTTTCTGTGTTCCGAAACTTTCATTAAAGATTGGTGATCATGTTGTCCGTGTATATCAATTAAAAAAGATGAAAAAGAAACTAAATCTGCTCTAGTAACCGGAGTATTATTAATCCATGCGCCTGATTTTCCTGAATCCCTAATAAATCTTCTTAAAATTATTCTATTGTCTTCTACTTCAATTCCATGTCTATCTAACCATTCATAAGCATTTGAAGCCTCTTCATCGTCAGAAGTAGAATTAGTATAATTATTTTCACCTAAATACGTCCGGTCAAGGCACGCTTTGCTCAAGGCCTTGACTCGGCCGTTTTTAGGGTTTGTATTAAACCCTAAATAAAAAGTTGCAGTAACAGATGCTTCAGTTTTTCCAGTTCTAATTACAGAAACATCTGCTTTTCCACCCAACAAAAATGACATGGCACCAATAATTATAGATTTTCCTGCACCAGTTTCACCAGACAAAACTGTAAACCCATTATGAAACTCTAAATATGTTGATTCTATTAATGCATAATCTTTTATTGTAATATCTTCAAGCATGAGGAACTCCTGACCAGTTTAATTTTGAACGTAATGCTTCATAATATTTTTCAGGTGTTGATGAAATTAATGTAATTTTTTTCTCAATTTTTTTAATAACAATTTGGTCTTCACTTTGTAATTCAAAAGACTGTTGTCCATCAACAGAAATACCTGTTGTCTTATTTCTTCCTGGTGTTACCTTTATTTTTATTTGTCCATTTGGATTAAGGACAATTGGTCTTGTGGAAAGTGAAAAAGGATTAACAGGAGTTAAAATATAAGCTTCCATTTCTGGATCAATAATTGGACCACCTGCAGCTGCATTGTAAGCGGTAGAACCTGTCGGAGTACTTAAAATAACACCATCCGAAATTAATTTACATAAAGGTAAATTATTTAATTCAACATCCAAAGAAATAGCAGAAGCTTTATTTGTAGCACAAATTACTACTTCGTTTAATCCAAAGGAAGAATATACTACTTTTTCATCTCTTAAAACTTCTGCATAAAGCATCATTCTATATGATTTTGTAAAATTATTATTTAAAAAGTTTTTAAGTTCATTTTTCCAATCGTCAGGTTGAACTGAAGCAATAAAACCAAATTGACCTAAATTAATTGGAAAAACAGGAATTTCATTTTCCACACAATTTCTAGCCGCATAAAGAACAGTTCCGTCACCACCAAGGGTAATGGCGAAATCATAATCTTTAATTGTAAAATTATCTGAAAAACCGTCAAAATTTATAAAATCAGAATCAATTTTTTCTTTTAAAAGAAACTTTTTCATCTCTAATGCGATTTTCATTGATTCATCTTTTCCAACATTTATAATAACAAGGGCTTTCATAGCTTCCCCTAACTTTATGGCAATGAACTTAAAACTTTTACAATCTTAGCACTTTCTGATTGAGTCAATCTTGGATACAAAGGAACATGTATACATCTTAAATACAAAGATTTTGCTTTAATACATTTTTCTGCAACTTCTTCATACAAAGCAACAACTGAATTTTCAAATGCTAACTGAACCTCAATATCTTTCTTGGAAGTATATTGTTTTACATCTTTATAAGGTGTAGCCAAAACCAAAGGAAAACAACTCATAGTTGAACCTTCTTCCATTTCTCTTACAAGAATCTTATGTCTTCCTATTAAGCAAGCCCTTTGAAACAAAGAAAACAGTTCTTTTCTTGTTTTTTCATTTCTTGAATATTCTTTTAATTGAACCCAAGCTAATGCAGAGTTAATATCTGGCAACAAATCTGTCAAAGGTGCATTATCAACCAAAGGTTTTAAAGTTAACCATTCGCGTCTATTTGGCGAAATAAGAACAGCTCCACCACCTGCAGTAATAACATCCTTTTCTTCAAGCCCCAATATAGTGTAAACACCAAAAGACCCTACTTTTTTCCGATTATCAACAATGCTTTTATCATTTCCGTTTCGTTCAGAACCGACACCATCAAGTTCCCCCAAATCAACAGAAGCACCAGCACTCATTGAAATATCTTCAATAATAGGAACCCCAAGTTCTAGAATATCATCAAATTTAGGAACAATACCTTCTGTTTCATGCAACAAAAGAATCTTTCCACCATTTTCAATTCCATTTTTTATTTCATCAACAGAAACCAATCCATCGTTTTCATTAACATCAAGCACTTCTGGAACATAACCATAAGAAACTAAAGCCTGATATTGCCAAGCTGGAGCCAAAGCAGATATCATAACTTTTGAACCTTTTTCTAATTCCAAAACTGTTAATGCGTACCCCAAAGCAATTGCAGGACTTCGTAAAGCAACTGCCCCATCACATTTAAAAAACTCTTTCACTAACTGAATTAATCTTGTATTTAATTCTCCAGGACCAATTTTTTCATCCACCATACAAGTTAATACAGCATCCATTTCTTTTCTACGAATTGTTGTACTATATGTTTGAATCATTTACTTTTCTTATATCTTAAATTTTGTTTATTTACTGAATATCAATAATTTTTTGAAGTTCTTTAGCATTAAATACTTTTCTGATATTTAACATGATTAAATATCCGTCATCTTCTCGAATAACACCTTCAATATACTCTGTACCAATACCAGACAACATCTGAGGAGGTTCCTTTACATCTTCAGCTTTTACTGTAACTACCCTTGCAACTTTATCAATAATAATTCCAATTTTACTATTATCAATATTCAAGATGATAAAACCACCTTCAATTTCTGCATCTTCGGCACTTTGAACAGCTTTAATATTAAATCTTTTATGTAATGCAATAATTGGAATAATTTCACCACGCAAGTTAATAATTCCTTCTACATAATAAGGTGCATTTGGAATAACACGAACGCTTTGAACTTTTACAATTTCTTTAACGTCCATAATATTAACGCCATAAAGTTCTTCACCTAAATGAAATGTTACCAATTGAAATTGTGTATCACCAGCCATTATATAAACTCCTAACAAAAAAAGTTTTACTTTTTTTAAACTATACCATTATATATAATACTCTGAAAATGAACCTTTTGCAATGCAAAGATTTTAATAACAAACAAAAATTAATCTACTATAAATAAAGCAACACCCACAACTTCGCAGTCAAAAACCTCCTTTACCAAAGCCGAACAACTTTCCAAAGTTGCACCGGTAGTTGAAACATCGTCAAGTACACAAACTTTCTTGGGTCCCCTCACTTTAATCTTTTTAACTTCTTTTGCAATTTCACTTTTACTTTTTAAAGAATAAGCTTTTCCAATAGTTTTTAGTCTTGATTCCCGATCCAATTTTTTTTGCTGATCTGATGAATTCCTTTTTAAAATCCGCAGAATTTTGAAGCCAAAAATAAATTCCAAATTTTTGCAAAGTTCTTCAATCTGATCCCACCCTTTTTCATTAATTTTTCCCGGTCTAGGAGGCACAGGAATAACATATTCAATGTCTTTCTTCTTAAAAAAATCTGAAACCAAACTTGCAAAAAAAACTGATAAAGTTCTTACGCCTTGTTGTTTCCACATAAACATTAATTCTTTATTCCAAAGTCTATAAGAAAACAAAGCATAACAAAAATCACTATGACGTTTGACATTGTCGCTTTTGCAAGGAAAACATAATTCTTTTGTAGAAATTAATTCCCGACCACAGACAGAACATCTAGGAACATCAATTATCTTATTTATGTCAAAACGTAGCTTTCTACATTTGCTGCACAAGGGTAAATACGAACTTCTGTTACCACATATAACGCAAGTTTCCCCGCCATCAATGTAAATTAATACAATTCTGAGTAAAAATAAAACAAATGATTTAACAATGAAAAAGACTTTCTTCACATATATACAATAAAGAAAAACAGCAAAATTTATGCAATCTCATTGAAAAAAAAATAAAATTATTGACCAGAAAGTGATTTTTTCCAGCGAGTAATGGTTTGTAAGGCATTGATTGGTGTGATATTATCTGTATCAACAGAAAGAATTTCTGAGATAATGATTTCTTCGTCACTAAACAAACCTGGAGTATTTGAAACAGGCAAAGAAGAAGTTTTTGACTTTGAAACTTTTAATTCATGTTCATCTAATATTAACGGATTATCATTTGCCATTTGCTGAATATGATTTAAAATTACATTTGCTCTATCAATTACAATTTGAGGAATTCCAGCTAAAGAAGCAACATGTATACCATAAGAATTTTCAGAAGCACCTTCTTTTACTTTACGCAAAAAGACAACACTTCCATTTTTTTCGCTAACATCCATACATAACATATTAAGTTTTGGATGTTCCATTCTAGAAAGTTCATGATAATGGGTTGCAAATAAAGTTCTACATTTAATTTCATCAAGCAAATATTCTGAAACAGCTCTAGCAATTGCAAGCCCATCTTCAGTAGAAGTACCTCTACCTACTTCATCCATAATTACAAGAGATTTCTTTGTTGCGGAATGTAAAATATGAGCTGTTTCTGTCATTTCAACAAGAAAAGTTGATTCTCCTTTTGCCAAATTGTCTGAAGCACCTACACGGCAAAATATTTTATCTACAACTCCAATTTTTGCAAATTTTGCGGGAACATAAGAACCAATTTGTGCCAACAAACAAATTAAAGCGTTTTGACGCAAATATGTACTTTTTCCGGCCATATTTGGTCCAGTTATTAAATTAAATGATGGAAATTTTTCATCATCGGAATTCACTTTTGAATTATTCGGAACAAATTCTCCAATTGGAATATGTTTTTCAACAACAGGATGACGCCCTTCAATAATTTCAAAATCTGTAGAATCTTCTACTTGTGGTCGAATCCAATTATTTTCAATTGCAGCCAAAGACAAGGAAATAATTACATCTGTATTTGCAATTTCATTAGCAATTTGTAATAAATAAGGAATATGTTTTATTAAAGAATCTCTAATTTCTAAAAATAAATCTCTTTCAAGTTCAAGAATTCTAACAGAAGATTCATTTAATTGCTTTTCTAATTCCTGAAGTTTTTCAGTGGTGTATCTATCGCCATTTACTAAAGAACGACGCATAATAAAATGACTTGGAACTGAAGACAACTTTCCTTTTGAAACTTCAATAAAATATCCATAAGCACCTGTATTTTTTATTCTTAAAGTAGAAATACCAGTTTTTTCTTTTTCTTCTTGTTCATAGTCACTAAGTATTTTATTAAAATTGCTATTAATGTCACGCCATTTGTCAAGTTCTTGTGACCAACCTTGTTTTATTATTCCACCATCTGTTAAAGATGTTGCTGGATCTTCCAAAATTGAATTTGCAATAAGGTGGCATATTTGGTCTGAAGTTTCAGATTCCAAAAGAGAAAAATCATATTGATTTAAATAACTTTTTACTTTGGTCCACAAAAGTAGACTATTTTTTAATGCCTGCAAATCTTTTGCATGGGCCTTTGACATAGCAATTCGCCCAGAAAGGCGTTCTACGTCTAAAATATTAGACAAATCTGATGCGACTTTGGCAAGCAACTGTCTATTATTAACAAAAACATCAATTCGATTTTGACGTTCTTCAATTTGATTAATATTTGTTAAAGGGAAAACAAGCCAATTTTTTAACAGTCTACTTCCCATAGCAGTTTTTGCATAATTTACACATTCAAATAACGAAAACTGAATAGAACCATCTCTTAAATTTTCTGTAATTTCTAAATTTTTTCTAGAAGCATCATCCAAAATTAAAAAGTCTGCATCTGAATAAACTTTTATTGATTTTATGTGTAGTAAGTTTGCATTTGTTGTTTTTTCTAGGTAATCAAGTAAAAAACCTGCAGGCCCTACTTCAGAAGATTTTTCATCTAATAAAAAAGCTTTTAAATTATTAACACCAAATTGTTTTGTTAATTTTTTGTAAGAAAAATCTAAAGAAAAATCCCAATCTGGATAATAAGAAACAGCTATTTTTGGATATGATAAAAGAACATTTTGAATTGAATTATTTTTCTTTAATGATAAAGGTAAAATTAATTCGCTTGGAGACGCTCTATTAATTTCTTTTGAAAAATAATCATCCATTTTTGACGCTTGCCAACTTGTAGCTTGAAAGTCGCCCGTTGTAACGTCAATGTAAGCAAAACCAACTTTACCACCAGAAATAGAAAGTGCTGCCAAATAATTTGCTTTAAAACCTTCTAGATATTCTGCTTCAACCGCAGTTCCAGGAGTAATAATTTCTACAACCTTTCTTTCTGCAATTGATTTTCCGTCTTTTGGGATATCGCCAACTTGTTCACAAATTACAATTTTTTTTCCCAAACGTAAAAGTCTAGCAATATAAATTTTGGCAGCGTGATACGGAATTCCACACATTGGATTCGCTTGTCGGTGAGTTAAAGTTAAATTTAAAAGCCTAGAAACTTCAACTGCATCATTATCAAACATTTCATAAAAATCACCGAGTCTAAAAAAAACAACTTCATCTTTATAATTCTGTTTGACAGATGCATATTGCATCATCATAGGGGTTTGTTTTTGATCTTCTTGAGCTGCCATTTTTTTATTTTACAATAAAAATCGTTTAAAGTCCAAGTTCAGAAATAACTTGGCTAGTAATATCAACAGAAGAACTATACCAAAGAATTGAATTGGAATCTTGCAAACTCAAAATCATACTGTACCCTCCACTTTCAGCAATTCTTGAAAGTGTGTTGTACAATTTTTTGTAAAATTCGTCGGATGTTTGAAGACTACGTTGAAGAGTTTCTAATTCAACGTTTTTTGCATTTGTATATTCAGTTAGATATTCTTTTTTCTTAGTAATTTCGCTTTCAACTTTTAGAGCTTGAGCTTCTTTTCCTTCATTTTCATATTCAAGTTTTTTTTGTTGAAGAGAACGAAGTTCATCTGTTCTTTTATTAATTTCATCTTGAAATTCTGCCTTTTTCTTTTCAAAGTTTCTGATTGGGGCAGAATTTCTAAAATATGCATTATAAACTTTTGCTGTATCAACAACACCAAATTTTGTAATTTGTTGTGCAAAAGAATTAGAAATAATCATTGTGAATAAAAATGCAGTTGCAATAAAATATTTTTTCATATAAACCTCTTAATCAAATTAACTATTTACAACATTAAATGATAATACAAATTGGAATGGAGTATCAGCCCAACCTTTTGACGTAAATCTCCAAGCAAACAACAAATTCAATGGGAATTGAGGCAATAAGAATCTTACACTTGGTCCAAAGCTAAAGTAGAAATCGTCAATAGTAAGATTTGTAAACATATCAGAGACAGTTGGTTTTACTGCACATGCGTCAAAGAATCCATCAATACCAATAACATTAGGAACTATAGGCATTCTAAGCTCAAGTCTGTTTGTAAACATAGATAAACCTTTGGATGTTTTATATATATCAGTCCACCCACGTCCATTAAATAACCCATCAACGTATAATTTACTATTATCTGAAACACCAATATTTCTTGTAGGCAAAATGCCTGTAAATCCTGTATACCCTGCCAAAATAATCTTGAAATTCCATTTTTCATTAAACATTGGAATATCAAACAAAGTAAAATAACCTTCCAATTTAGTATCTGTCTTAAAATAAAAATCATTTTCTACAGTTGGAATAAATCCAGACCAAGAGATTCGTTCACTTACGAACCATCCTTTTGTTGGGTAATAACTAATATCCCGTGCATCAACAGAACCAGAAAAATATAGAGTATTTGAAAGCCCCCAACGGTTAGCATAATGAGAGATAGAATAGTCAATTGGTACATAAGAATTTTCATCATAATTAAATCGTGTTAATGAGTTTGTCATTCCTAGACCAACAGATAATAAAGCATAATTAGTATACCATCTTCGGAACATACTGTTATTTAAACTTGCAGAATATCCGTCATAATTCATATAATAATATGTTTGATTTAAAGCTCCGTTAGGTAACCACATATTCATTAATGAAACAGAAGATGTATGTGCTAACGAAATTGAAGAAGTAAACGAAATAGGTAAATTTCCAAGCCATCTTTGGGAATATGCAAAGTCAATAGACTGTTCCGATGTAGATAAAGCTAAACCGGCTGAAATAGATCTACCTTCTCCAAATAAATTCGAATTTTCCCATTTTGTAAATAATGAAATTGGCAAAGAAGTTGGATCAGTTGATTGTGAAAAAGTCATACCAAATTGCAATTGGGTTGTAGATTGTTCTTCTACAGTGAATACAACATCAACCAAATCTTTTTCTGATCCTTGTTGTGGTTCAGGAATTACATTAGAAAAATATTGTAAATTCATTAAATTTCTATACGCGTTAATTACTTTATTTCTTGAAAACACATCACCAGGTTGAATTTGAATTTCACGGCTAATAACAAATTCTTTTGTTTTATTGTTTCCCTTAATAATTACATTTTCAACATGAGATCTGGAATTTTCTGTAATTTCTAGGTTATAGGAAATTGTATGTTTTTCTGAATTTTTATTTACAATTGGAACAATATTAGCAGACATATATCCATTGTCCATATATAAACTAGATATTTCCATCAAACCTTGTTGAAATTTTACTTCATTATATATGGCACCAATTTTTAATTTTTCACATTTTAACAATTGTTGTGTTGAAAACACTTCATTTCCAGAAATAGTTAAGCCTTCGTATGTATATTGAACACCTTCATGAACATAAAATGTAATATACATTTCTTGTCTATTTTCTTCAGCATTATTAATAATCTCAGTTTTTGTATCTACAACAGCTGCGTCTGCATAACCCTTTTCTTTATAATAAGAAACAATTGTCTGTTTATCTTGTTCAAGTAAAGAAGTTTGGAATGCACCATCACGCAATAAACCAACTTCTTTTAATGCTAATTTATTTTTTATCATCCTAGCAGAAAAAACACTATTTCCAACAATATTGATTTCTTTTATTACAATATTCTCACCTTCGTTAATTACAAAAGTAAGAATTATTTCACCATCTTTTTCTTCTGTTGTATAAGTAACACTTGAATTAGTAAAACCTTTTTCTAGATAATGATATTTAAGTGCACGTTCTGCAACCAAAACTTTACTTTCCGAAAAAATATCACTTGCTTTTATTTTAACTTTTTCTCTTAATTCACCATTTCTAACTTTACTGTTTCCAGAAAAATTGACAGATTTAATAATTGGCAATTCTTCAACTTGGAAAACTAATAAAATATCATCAGGATTTTTAGGATGATGCTTTGCATAAGGAATTACATCTTCAAAAAATTCAAGACTGTATAATCTATCAAGCAATTCTGAATAAATTTCTTCAGTAAAAGGCTTGTCTATAAATGAACTTGTAATACCAATAAGTTCAGATTTTTTTACATTATCTAATCCTTCAAAATCAATTTCAGTAATAGTTTTGTTCCAAAACCAATCTTCAGAATCATCTTGAGAATAAATAAGATTTACTGATAAAAAAAACAAAACGAATAAAGTAAATAACTTACGCTGCATGCTTATTACTCCTAAAATAACATAACATTGTTAAATAATATTTTAACTACATATTAAAAAGCAAATTCCCAAGAAAGGGTTACAGATGTTGAAGGTACAAATTGATTTCTTAATAAAGCATTAATATCGGGAGCCATATTCCATCTAACATTTACAAATGGTGACTCCAATTCAATACCAATCTGTGGTTGAAATAATAACCCGCCAACACCAGCAAGTTCACTTGAAAATCTATTATCAAGTGAAACATGCAACATTGCATCAAAATATATAGAATTTGTCAAATATTTTCCTATGTACAAAGTTGTATTATCTAATAAAGTAGCCATTGTTAATTCATTAGATACTTTTCTTGTATTAACTCTGCTTATAGAATTTTGCAATATATTTGTTCTTAAAGACAATATATCAAAATTCATAAAATCACGCAACTTATTTTCGGCTTTACGGAAGATTGCAGATTGAATTGCGTAATCCCCTGCAGCTAATAAAAAGTTAGCAGCTGTTTCGGAATCAGCCATAACAATATCACCCAATATAGCCCTAAGCTCAGCTTCTGATTTAGCTGGAATTGAAGAAACTTTTGGCTCTAAAGTTTGAAGATATTGATTTTCTGCATTCAAAATTATTCTTACATTATCACCTTTTTGATCTTTTTCTCTTGTTTCTGCAGTAATTGTAATTTGAGGATTCATCAAATCTTCAGAATTGAAAACTACATTTCCTTCTTTTATATAGAAGTTTCGATTAAGATAAGCTATATCTCCAGACCGAACATTTACATTTCCTAACACTTTATAATCTTCAGTTATCTGATCAGCCAAAACACGTAATGAAGTATTTGGTTCCAAAACACATCTAAGTAATGGATCAAAATTAAATATTGCGTGAGTACCTAAATTAATGTTCAAATCTGAAATAACTTTAACCCTTGTTTTTAATTTAATTTGCTTTTGGATTGGAGTTAAAGCAATTCCTGTAACTTTTGTCATACTAGAAGAAAACTCTATATCTTCACCAAATAAATCTCCTGTAACATCTAATACAAAGTTTTCAAAATATAAATCAAGATCGAATTTTACATCACCTAAGACAGAAAATTCAGGAACAAAAAGGCCTCCTTTTACATACTCTTGAGGCAAAGTTGCAATATTGGCTTCAATGTGGTCCAAACTCCATTTATTTAAAAATACAGTACAATCTGCTTTTATTTTTTCTTTATTTTTTACTTTGTAAACATTTGGAATAACTTTAATTTCATCTTTATTTACAGTTGCTAAAATTGTTTCTGTAGAAATTGAATCATTGCAGAACATTGGTGTTTTTACTTTTGGTTTTGAAATTTTTAAAGCACCTAATAAATATGGATTTAGTAATTCTCCTGTAATGTTTAATGAACCGTCTAATTGACCATTTTCAACAATTAAAATTCTATTTAAATTAAAATAGGCAAATATATTTTGTAGATTAGCAGATAAATCTGAAACTTTTACATTTAAATTGTTTTTTGTAACAGAACCAGCTACATTTGCTTTAATAAGATCTTCAAGATTTAATGTAAAATCTAAAGTTCCGTCTTTTGAATAATTTCCATAAACACCATCAGACAACGGTGAAAATATAACTACATTCCCTTCACTATATAACCCTGTAAGATGAGCATTTATTGGTTTTAATGTAAACAAGCCATAAGTATCTTTAACCTGTAAATCTATTTTACATGATTTAGGAATAAAACCACGTTTTGGCAGTAAAACTTCAGAAATATCAAAATAAATTGGAATTTGAATATCTAATCCTGCTACAGTTCCAACAAATTTTGCTTGAGCAGCTAAATCAAAAGTATTAAGATTAAAATCAAGTTTTATATTTTCTAATTTTTTTCTAGAAAATTCCACAATAAAATCATTAACAGTTACCCTTTTATCTTCTAAGGAAACAATTCCTTTTACATCCATAAAATCATTTGGAGATCTCATAGTCATATTTTCTATATTCATAACAAGATATGGATTATTTATTGGACCTGTTGCAAAAACAGATGCAGTAATTTGATTATTTTCGTGTTTGATTTTTGAAATTCTGTTTAAATTTATATTAGCTATTTTAATTTGTACATCCATATAAAGTGTTTCTAAAATATTCTGCATTGAAAAAGATTTTAATTCTGGATTTGAAAAATTTGCTTCCATGGTAATAGCTTCATTATTTAAAGCATTCTTCAGAGAAAGTTGAACACCAACAGATTCAAGATTATTTTGATTTGAATTGATTAATACCGTAGAAAAACCTTCCATCAACGAATAAGAATCTGAATAAGTTAATGAATTAATTTGTGCACCATATTTAGTAATATTTGCATCTAATTGTAATTTTGGAATAAAATTTATTTTTGGAGAATTCAATTCTGCTTCAAAATTTAGCACATTCATATATGGACCATTTTTTTCATCAAAACTAAACAATAAATTAGATGATAAAAAAACAGCTCCATCGCCAAATGAAAATGGCAATTTGTAAAATGAAAGATTTGCTTCAACTTGCTTCTGCTTTGCAATCTTAGACAAATCTACACTGGCATAAAAATCGTAATCACCATAAACAGAAATTGAATCGTTTGTTTTTGAACCATAAAAATTGTAAGGAATGGCTTCATTTAATATATCTAAACTAAATAAAAAGTCCTTATAATTGTTTGAAAATTCCAACATTCCAGAAGCATCAACTGCAATTTTGTTCATAATAAAAGATACGTTATCTAGTTGCACAGATTCATTATTTCCATTAAAAGAAATCATCACAGCTTGATTTTCTTTTTTTGTGTTTGCAGCAAGAATGTAAGGAACATTATACGAAAATGTTTTAAAATCAGAAGAAAAATATAAATCACCAGAAAACATATAAGGATTCATTATTGAACTAATGGACTGAAGTTTTTCTGATTTTTCTTTTGCCATAAGTGAACTAATAATATTTAATATTCCATCTGCAAAAAGACTATTTATATTCACGTTTGTTTGTACATATTTTGACTCTTTTAAGTAACTTCCGTTAAAACTAAAAACACCAGGCTGATCTTCTTCATAATGAGAATAATCAGAAACTTCAAAATAATAATCATAAGTTTCATTTTGCTTTTGAGGCATCAAAGAAAACTGCAATGCAGTTAAGGAATTTTCGCCAAAATAGATTTGAGGAGAAAATGCTATAAAACCTTCATCAAGAGGGTCAAAAAATACTTCTGTAGAAATTTCAGTTCCATTTGGAAGTCTTACAAAGGGAATATAAATTCCTCCAGATAATTGCAACTTAGGAATGTTACAAACTAAGTTTATATTTCCTTCACAATTTTTACCATTCACTTCAAAAAAATCCAAAACAAATTCTTTTTCGTTTCCATTCAAAGAATAAGACAAATCAAATCCTTCTAAAAAAGCTTCTGGAGGAACAACTAAATCACCATTTAATGAATAATTCATTTTTTTTTCAATCAAATCAAAATTAAAAAAAGTTTTAGAAGTAAAAGAAAGATTTTTATATTTTTCAAATCTGCTTTTGTTGTCATTTGTAGATAACAAATCAAACAAATTAAATTTTTGTGTAATTAAACTAAAATCAAATTTTTTTGAAACATTATTATATTTACAATCAATTTCAAAAGGAAAGACTGACTTTACTGTTCTAAGAGAAAGCAATTGTTCATTATAATCTGCGAAAAAATTTAATTTATTGATTTTGTAATTACCATCTGTAATGTTTGAAAAGGTAAGATACATATGAGCATTATCAAAAGTAGAATTTACATTGGCCGAATATTCAATGTCTGAAGAAATTTCAAGTCCATTTAAAACTTTTTTAAACTTAACATTCAGATTACTTAAAAAATCAACAGAAAGGTTGTCTGTAACTTCATTTGTATTTAAAGCAATTTTATTTAAATTTAATGTACCTAAACAGTTTTCGTCTTCATAATAAAATGAAAAATTATTAAAAAAACACTTATTTGGTAATAATTTACGAACATCATGAATTGATTTTATTGTTTTATTTTTTGTTTGTTTATCATAATCAAGTTCTTTTTCATCTTTTGATTTTGCATTTTTTACGAAAATTGACAAAACTTTAGAAATGTCAATTCTTGCACCTTCAAAAGTGACGCTTGTAATTCCATTTTGAATATCACCTTTTAAGATTTTGAACAAACGATATTTTACTTTGATTGAATTTATATTTCCAACTAATTCATCATCTTGATTTGTAACTTCTATTTTTTTAATTGATAATTGAGTTAATAAGGATGGAGACAAAGATTGGTAAGTAACAGAAATACCAAAGTTTTCTTCAAGATATGAAGCAACTTTATTTGTAATTGAATTTGAAAAAGATTTAAAACTGTTTGAAACAGGCTTTATTAACAAAATGCCTACTAAAAAGAGAAATACAAAAAATAAATAATATATTTTACTAGTAAAAATCTTTTTCATTAAGTTCCAAATAAAAAACTAACCAACAATAAAATATTTTAATATTAAAAAAGTTATACAAAAACTCTAATAATAAAACATTTTTTTGCAAGAAATATCCTATTGTATTATATCAAAAATTTACTATAATTTATAGATAATTTATTAATATTCTTGGTGAAATATGGTACTAAAAAATTTTATTGTTTTTGAAGGAATTGATGGAAGTGGTACATCAACTCAAATAAAAAAATTGGTAGAATCAAATCCTAATGTGTTTATTGCAACTGCAGAACCCACAACAAAGGAAACTGGAAAATTTTTAAGACGCATGCTTTGTGGAGAATTTAGCGTTGATGAAAAAACTGCTTCATATTTATTTGCCGCAGACAGATGTGAACACATTTTTGGAAAAGACGGTGTAGAAGATTTAATTAAAAATGGAAAAACTGTTGTAAGCGATAGATACTTTTTTTCTAGTTTAGCATATCAGTCTGTTTCTTGTGGAAAAGATTTGCCAAGGTTATTAAATTCACCATTTCCGTTACCAGAGTATTTATTTTATTTTAAAATAGATCCAGAAATTTCATTAAAGCGTGTTGATTCAAGAAATGGACAAAAAGAAATTTATGAAAAATTAGACATTCAGAAAAAAATTGCAAAACTTTACGATGAAGTAATTGAAGAATATCAAGAAAAAACAAATGAATCTGGAATGAAAATAATTATTATTGACGCAACAAAATCTATTGATGAAGTTTTTAATGATATTTTACGGGAATTAAAATAAAAATAAAACTTTTGTAAAGCAAAGCTTTTTATAATCCGATAAATGAAATGTGAAAAAGAAGATTCTTATTATATTTAACTTTTTAGTTTTATTTTTTATTCCTCTTCAAAATGCAGATGCCTACATGGTCAAATACAAAGAAGATTGGTACAAACTTTTTCACGTTCATTATCAACAATATCCAGATGACTGCATGGAAAACATTTATTGGCTTGAAAAAGCAGTTGAAGCAGATTTTTGTAATCCTCTTTATGCAGACGCAAAAATTGCAACAGAAAAAGAATGGGAAAAATACAGATATTTATTTCAAATGCACATAAATCTTAAATTAATTGAACAACATTTAAGATTAGGTCGCGTTTATGACAAAAAATGCATATATTTTTACGACGCTCCTTGGAAAGAAGAATATCTTTCTAACATGGAAAAAGCATTAAGTTGTTACAAAGCAGGATTATACTACTGGAAAGAAGCAAAAATTTGGTATGAAAAAGCAAATGCCCCAACTTTTAGATTTTTGTACATTGAAGATTTACAATTTTGGGAAGATGAACGGGAACGCATTTTTACTGGTGAATTAAATT
Source organism: Treponema sp. (assembly GCA_017521105.1). Classification (GTDB taxonomy): domain Bacteria; phylum Spirochaetota; class Spirochaetia; order Treponematales; family Treponemataceae; genus Treponema_D. Next base: position 2,636 of record JAFXDY010000175.1, on the reverse strand, counting down.
ACGAAAAAATAATTAACCGGGAAGTTGAAAGATTAGAAAAAAACATTTCTGAATTAAAAGCAATGGACGAAAATTATTGATTCTGTTAGAATACTTCCCATTATGATTAATAACACAATTAATGTTAACTACCCTGCAATTTATTCAGGCACAGACAAAAGCGAAATCGTTTTCATTGATGGAACTCCGGATTTAAATTCTATTTTTGCACCAGGTGAATCTACACAAAGAAGATTCTTTGTTACAGATGCAACTATTGCAAGTTTAGACTGCATGCAATCATTCATTTCTAAATTTGATTTTGATGTTTGTGGAAATGACATTCTATTAATTCTTGGCTCAGGAGAACCTTATAAAACAATTGAAAGTGTTTTAACAATTATTCAAAAAGCAATTGACGCTGGTTTTTCAAGAAATGATTTGTTTGTTGGCATTGGTGGTGGTGTTATTTGTGATATAACAGCCTTTGCAGCTTCAATTTTTAAACGTGGAGCCGCTGTTCAATTTGTGCCAACTACACTTTTGGCAATGGTAGATGCAGCCGTAGGTGGAAAAACAGGTTGTGACTTTGAAAATTACAAAAACATGATTGGTTCTTTTTTCCCTGCTCAAAAAATCTATTACTTTACAGAATTCATTCAATATCTTCCAGATAATCAATATTATTCAGGATTAGCAGAAGCATTAAAAACTGGAATTTTATTTAATGAAACTTTATTCGAATATTTTGAAAAAGAAAGTGAAAAAATTAAAGCAAGAGATTCACAAATTTTAAAAGAAATTATCACACTTTCTGTAAAAGAAAAAGCAAATGTTGTAGAAAAAGATTTTACAGAACGAAATATTCGTGCATATTTAAATTTAGGACACACATTTGCACATGCTTACGAAACAATAATGGGCTTAGGTGCTGTTACTCACGGAGAAGCCGTAGCATGGGGAATTGGAAGAGCAATTACATATAGCTATAAAAAAGATTATTGTAGAGAAGCATTTTATAACAGAATTATTGATGTATTAAAACTATACAATTGGGACACAGGCCCAATTCCTTCATTAGTAAGAGGTGGAGGAATTGGAGCAAGATTTCTTTCTGTAATGCACAAGGACAAAAAAAATATCAACAGCAAAATTAGATTAATTGTTCCAAAAGGAATTGGGGAAATTATTTTTGAAGAAGCTGATGATAAAGATATACTTTCTGTATTAAAATAAAATTATGCCAGAACAAATTATTAACAAAGATCACTATTTTGACTGGGCTGCCACAAGCCCTGTTGATGAAGAAATTTTACAAGATTCTCTAGAATGTTCAATTCAAAATTGGGCAAATCCTTCTAGCGTTCACTTGGCAGGAAAACAAGCAAAAGAAACTTTAGACAAAGCAAGGGAATCTGTTGCAAAAACATTAAATGTAAAAGCTCAAAATATTTTCTTTACATCTGGTGGAACAGAAAGCAACCACATTCCGATTCTTTCTCAATTAAACAAACCATCTACTGGAACAATTTTAATTAGTTCAATTGAACATCCAGCAATTAGAGAACAAGCCCAAGCTTTAACAAAATGTGGATGGAAAATTGTTTCAATTCCTTCAAACAAAGACGGAATTATTACTCCAGAAGCAGTTAAACAATTATTAACAAATGACACAATGCTAGTTTGTGTTATGGCAGTAAACAACGAAACAGGTTCAATTCAACCAATTTACCAAATTGCAGATACAATTACAAAATGGGCAGAAGGAAAAAGAAAGCCAAAATTCCATGTTGATTGTGTACAAGCCGCAGGAAAGATTCAATTAAATGTAAATTACAAAGGAATTGATAGTGCTTCTTTTAGTGCTCACAAAATTTGTGGACCAAGAGGAATTGGAGTTTTATATTTGGAAAATCCAATTGAAGCATTTTTAAGAGGCGGTGGCCAAGAAAAAGGAATTAGAAGTGGAACAGAAAACCTTTTTGGCGCAGTTGCCATTTCAAAAGTTTTAGAAAAATATTACAACAAAGATAATTCAACACAAAAAGAAATTACAAATGAATTTATAAATAATTTGCAAACTTTAAAAGGATGTACAATCATTCCACCAACAAGAGTTGAAAAATCTGATTTATTTTCACCTTATGTGTTGCAAGTTGCTTTTAATAACATTCCAGGAAACGTAATGCTTAGAGCCTTAGATTCAAAAGGATTTTACATTTCCACAGGAAGCGCCTGCTCTTCTACAAAAAATAGTCGTCCAGTTTTGGAAGCAATGCATGTAGATTCAAAACTTAGAGAAACATCTGTAAGGTTTAGTTTTGGCCCAACAACAACAAAAGAAGCCGTTTGTGAACTATTTGAAACAGTAAAAGAAATAAACAATATGTTTAATAAAAAGTAGGTTTAAATTAAATTAAGAATTCAGAATTAAGAATTCAGAGAATTATTACTACATTCAAAAATTCTTTCTTATGCACTAAAAAATCTTATTGATTTATGCATTTCATATAAAGTGAACCAAGATGAAAATTATTCATCCTCCGCACCCCACGCTCAACAATTTTGGATTGTACGAAAAACCTAAAACAATGCTATATCGCATTGTTTTTTAACGGTTTTGCTATACACATGCAACACAAATGCACTTTGCATCC
>JAFXDY010000174.1 GCA_017521105.1 Treponema sp. | reverse complement strand
GCTGTTCAAATTTTGGCAATAAAATATCCTGAGCTAAGAGAAAAATTAAAAGCATTCAGACAAAAACTTGCAGATGATGCAAAATCTACAGGCTTAGATGTTGAGTTGTAATCTCTAGTCATAAATTACTGTTATTTTTTATAAATAACAGTAATTTTTTGATTTAACTGGTGTTTTTATTGTATATTAGAAACTCAGAGGATTTTATTTTGAAAAAAGTACTACTATTAACAATCATTTTTTTATCTGTTATTAATGTTGGCTATTCAGAAGATTCAATCAAAAAATTAACTGTAGATGAAGCAGTTATTCTTGCTGCCGACAACAACATATCTTTACAACGGCAACGAATTAGTTTAAATACATTAGAAAAAAAGAAAAATACTTCTTGGAACGGAATTAGTCCTTCTTTAAGTGCTAGCGGAAGTGCTTCTATTCCTTTTGAAGATGGTGATATTTCGTATAGCGTTAGTGGAAGTGTAAGCCTTTCTTTTACTCCTTCATTATTTACTTCAATAAAATCTGCAAAACTAAATTATGAAAATGGTGTAACTTCTTATGAAAACGCTGTTCGAAACATTGAATTAAATGTAAGAAAAATATTTTGTAGTTTGCTATATACAAAAGAAAATATTGAATTGCAACAACGCAAAATGGAAACTGCAAAATCTCTTTATGAATCAAATCTTGCAAAATATAATAGGGGACAACTGTCTGAATTGGATTTGTTGAATTCTCAATATAGTTATGAAAGTGTAATCCCAACTTTGCAATCTTTGCAAAATAGTTATGAAAACAGCATTGCTACATTTAAACAAACTTTAGGTTTGTCACAAGATGTTCAGATTGAACTTGTGGGAAACATTGAAGAATATTTGAATATTGGAAAAATACAAATTAATAAAAATATTGAAGAAGTTCCTGCTGTAAAAACAATTTTAGCAAATATGGAGCTTGCAAAAACTCAATTGCTTGCAACAAGATTTTCTGCTTGGGGACCTTCAATAAGTGCAAGTTATAGTTATGGAAAAGCTGGAACATCAGCTTCTTCAGATTTGCGAACTACAGGAAACTCTCTTTCATTAAGTTTAAGACTGCCTTTAGATGGATTTTTACCTTGGTCTAATGGTGCTTTGAGCATTGCAAATCAAAAAGCAAATCTTCAAGATTTGGAACTTCAATTAAAAGAAAAAAAAGAGTCTGTTGCTTTGGAAATTCAAAACAACATTAAAAATATAGAACAGGCTCAAGCTCAATTAAAAGTTTTAGAAAGTAACGTTCAACTTGCTCAAAAAAGATATAACATGACATTAACAGCTTATAATCATGGTTCAAAAGATTTGCTAACATTGCAAAATGCTTCGGATGCTTTAATGACAGCAAGAGATAATCTAAGTTCTCAAAAAATCAAAATTTTTAGTGCAATTTTAGATTTAGAAAATACATTGGGAGTTCCTTTTGGAACTTTAGGTAAAGAAGAAAACTAATTTTTAAGGATATAATTATGGAAGAAGAAAAAAAGACAAAATCTACAGTTGGTGTTGTTATTGCAATCATTTTGATTACTGTTGTGGCAATTGTGGCGGTTAATTTATTTAAAGGTAAAAAGAAGCCAGCTTTTCCAATGGCTGGTGGAATGGGAAGAAATGTATCTTCTGTTACATCTGTAAAAACTGTTATTGCAGATAATTCTGTTCTTCATGATTATGTTGTTACAAATGGAGAAATTGAAACTCAAAAATCAATTGAAGTTTTTCCTTCTATTGGTGGAAAAGTTGTAGAAATGAAAGTTTCTCTTGGTTCACCTGTAAAAGCTGGCGACGTAATAGCTTATATAGATCCCTCTGAACCTGGTAGTTACTATGCAAAAAGCCCAGTAACAGCTCCAATTGACGGAAGTATCATAACTTCCCCTGTAAAAACTGGCCAAAAAGTTTCTGTAAATTCTGTAATTACAAAAATTGGAGATATTGAAAACTTGCAGGTTGTTGCAAAAATTCCTGAACGTTATATTGCAGATTTAAGAATTGGTCAAAAAGCTGAAGTTGTTTTAAAAGCTTATCCAAACGATGTGTTTTATGCTAATGTTGTAAGAATTTCTCCTGTTGTTGATCCTGCTTCTAGAACAAAAGAAATTATTCTTAATTTTGATAAAAAATATGACAAAGTAAATGCTGGTATGTTTGCAAAGGTAAAACTTTTTACTCTTGATTACGATGGATATCCAGTAATTGAACAAGATGCGTTTGTTAATAATAATGATGATTTATTTTTGTATGTTGTAAAACCTGATAGTACTGTTGAAAAAAGACAGGTTGTTCGTGGGCAAAATGTTGATGGGTATTACCAAGTGATTGAAGGGGTAAAACCAGGTGAAGTTGTTGTTGTTGAAGGTATGCTTACTTTGTTTGAAGGTGCTGAAGTAAAAGATATTTCTGGAAATGTTGCTCCAAAAGTAAAAGATGATGCTGAAAAATCGAAAGGTAATTTGCCACCAAAGGATGCTAAGCAAGAAAAGAAATAATGGTTATTGGTGTTGTGCGCCCAAAATCCTATTTTTTTGAGGAAAAGTTATGAGTTTAAGTAGAAAAACATTGGAACATCCAGTTTTAATTTTAATGATATTTGCATTGGTAGGAATTCTTGGAATTTTTACTTTGAGTAACGTTGCCATTGCTCTTATGCCAGAAACTGAAAATCCATTTTTGATTGTTTCAACTTCGTATCCAAATGCGGGCCCTGAATCTGTAGAAAAAACTATTACTAAGCCAATTGAAAGTGCGGTAATGAGTGTAAATGGTTTGAAAAAACTTTCTTCTACTTCGAATGAAGGTTCTTCTTCTGTTCAAATGGAATTTGAATATGGTACAGATCTTGATGAAGCTGTAAATGATATTCGCGATAAACTTGATAGAGTAAAACGTGGGTTACCAGACAATGCTAGCACTCCTACTATTATGCGTTTTAATTCTGATTCTTCGGAAATTATGCGCATTTTGATTTCTGGTAACAGATCTACCGATGAATTAAAATCTATTGCGGAAGGTTCGCTTGTTGGTATTTTGGAACAGGCGGATGGTGTAGGTGAAGCTGCGGTTTATGGAGGTAGATCGGCTCAAGTAAATGTTTTGTTAGATCAAAACAGAATGGCGGCGTATGGGTTTACAATTCCAACAATTACGGGTGCTCTTTCTAGACAAAATTTGGAGCTTGGTGGTGGAAAAGTTCAAGATGGTGAACGTAATTATGTTGTTCGCACAATGGGGGAATTTAACAGTATAGAACAAATTGCTGATACTGTTATTTCTACTGTGAATGGTTATAGTATTCGTTTGCGTGATGTTGCTGATGTTTCCCTTGGTTTTGCAGAAACTACTTCTGAATCTTTTATTAATGGTAAAAAAGGTGTTTACATTAATATTATTAAGCAGTCTGGTGCAAATACTGTAAGTGTTGCAGACAAAGTTTATGAAAAAATTGAACAGGCAAAAACTGTTTTACCTTCTGATGTAACTATGGAAATTTTGTCTGATAATACTACTTCTATTCGTGAAACAATTAATACTCTGATTGAATCTGCTTGGCAAGGTCTTGTGCTTGCTGTAATTATTTTGTTTATCTTTTTACAAAACTTTAAATCTACAATAAATATTTCAATTTCAATTCCACTTTCTATTATTGTAACGTTGTTTGCAATGAGCATGTTTGGAATTACTTTGAATATGATGACATTAACTGGTCTTATTCTTGGGGTTGGTATGATTGTAGATGCTTCTATTGTTATGATAGAAAACATTTATGCATACAGGCAACGAGGGGCGCGTCCAAAAATTGCAGCTATTTTAGGTTCCCAGGAAATGTTAATGTCTGTTGTTTCTGGAAACTTAACTACTATTTGTGTATTTATTCCGTTTATTTTCTTTATGAAAGATTTGGGAATGATGGGGCAAATGTTTAAAGATGTAATTTTTACAATTGTAATTGCATTGGTTTCTTCATTGCTTGTTGCAGTTTTTCTTGTTCCTGTTTTGGCTGGAAAATTTTTGCCTCTTACAAATCGTAAAGAAAAACCTGTAAAAAGTAGTTTCTTTAAAGCTTTGTACGGTTTTTTCCAAGGCATTATCAATAAAGTAACAAAAGTTTATTCAAAATTATTGAAAGTAGCCTTAAGAAATAGGGCTGTTACAATTACGGCTTCGCTTTGTGTACTTGTTTTTTCTTTGTCGTTGGTGCCAACAATGCAGATTAATATGATGCCAGGTGGCCGCGATGATTCTGTTCAGTTAAATATTAATTTAGCTATTGGTTCTACGTTTGAAGAAACAAAAGCAATTGTTCTTGCAATGGAAAAATATGCAAATGAAGAATGTAAGGGAATTAAGAGTATTACAACTTCAATTGGCGGACGAAATACTCACCGTGGATCTATTAATATTGCTTTGCCTCCAACTGATGAACAAATTGATTCTGCTATGGATATGCAAAATAAATTAAGAGCTCATTTTGAAGAATTTCCTAGTGCTAGATTTAGTTTCCGTGGTGGCTTCCGTAGTCAGATGATGGGTAATGATATTGATATTACTTTGCGTTCAGATGATCTTGATGCAATGCTTGATGTTGCGGACAAGATTTCTGAAGTTATTTCTAATAACCCAGAATGTGCAGAGCCTTCTATTTCTATGGATAAAGGACTTCCTCAGGTTGAAGTTGTAATTGACCGCGACCGCGCATACTCATTTGGCGTTGACGTAACAACTGTCGCGCGAGAAATAAATTATGTTGTAAACGGAACTAATGCCTGTGTTTATAGAAGCGATGGTAAGGATTATAATGTTGTAGTTTCATATCGTCCAGAAGACCGTAAGAAACTTGAAAACCTTGAAGAAATTTATGTTCGTGGGGCAAATGGTATGGTAAGTGTTGCAAACTTTGCCTCTTTGGAAAAAGGATTTGGCCCTGTTTCAATTAGACGCGAAAGTCAAAAACGTATTTTGCACGTTACTGCAGGAATTTTAACAACAACTAATGCAAACGTAGTTGAACAGCAAATAAAAGATGCTATTGCAGAATCATTTGTTATTCCGGAACAGGTAATTGTTAGTTACGAAGGTTCTTGGAGCAACACAATGAGCCAATTTGTATTCTACGGAAAAATTGCACTTATGGCAATTTTGCTTGTATTTGGTGTTATGGCAGCAACTTATGAAAGTTTTAAAGCTCCATTAATCAACCTTGCAACTATGCCATTCCTTGTAATTGGTGTAATTTTAATTTATAAGATTTCTGGGCAAGCAATTTCAATTATGTCTATGGTTGGTGTAATTATGCTTATTGGTATTGTTGTAAACAACGGTATTATTTTGGTTGACTACACAAACTTGCTTGTTGGCCGTGGATATGAATTAATGGATGCTTGTTGGCAGGCTGGTGTTAGCCGTTTCCG
>JAFXDY010000173.1 GCA_017521105.1 Treponema sp. | reverse complement strand
CCCAAACATTTGCCCCATGCTAAAGTACATTAAAACTAGCAAAAATCCCGCCGAATAAATTAGGCGTTTTAAAATGGCCTTTGTTTCGGAATTTGATGAAAAATCTTCAAAAGATTGGTCGTTTTTTGCTAAAGTGGCACCGTATCCCGCATTTTGAACAGTTTTTATTATTTCTTCTGCAAGGGCAGGACCAGTTGTAGTCATAGAATTTGTAAGAAGATTTACGCTGCAAGAAGTAATTTGTTCCATACCGGAAACAGCTTTTTCAATTTTTGCGGAACAAGCCGCACAGCCCATTCCAGTTATGTCAAATTTTTGTGTATTTTCCATGTTAAATTAATTTTAACTATGAAAAATTTAAATTTCAAGCATTTGAATTCTGAGTTATCGGGGCGTCCCCAGATATTTGTCTTACAAATATCTGGGTCGCTATGTCCACCCTTCGCTAACGCTCATCTGTCGTCAACAAGCCAAAAGCTTGTTTTCCGACAGACTTCGGGGTTTCCAGCGCTACGCCGTTTAAAAATACAAGTTCTTTCTATTATTTTGCTGCCTCTAAAACACCATAAAAAGCAGGTTTTGTATTTAAATTTTCATCAAAAATCAAAGGATACTGATGAACATTGTTTAACCATTGCAATTGTCCATTTGAAGGCACGTTTAACCAAGTAACTCCATCATGTAATCCCCAGAAAGTAACACTAGAAATACCTTTTTTATTTTTTGTTTTTGCATTACGTAAGAACATTTCAAAAGTTTTTTTGTATGATTTTTTTAATTTTTCTGGATTTTCTGCATCAGCTTTAGACATTGAAGCAATTTCAATTTCTGTAATGTGAACATCCAATCCTTTTGCAATATACATTTTGATTGTTTTTTCGTATTCTGCAATTGTAGGATTTCCTTGTTTGATGTGAGATTGCATTCCCAAAACATCAATACGAGTTGGCAATTTTGAATCTTTTTCGTGAGCTTTTACAGAATCAATAATTTTTAAAATCATTGCACGTTTGTTAGACATACATTCGTTGTAATCATTATAAGCAAGCAAAACATCTTTTGGGGCATATTTGTTTGCAAAACGGAAAGCGTTTACAATAAACTCATCACTTTTGTAAATTGAATACCAATTGCTACCGCCATCACGAAGTTTTGTTCCGCCGTCATTTGCTGCTTCGTTTACAACATCCCAACAGTAAACAATACGTTTTCCACCGTTGTTTTTGTCTTCCCAAGCTTTAATATGTTCCAAAACTGATTTAATATACCATTCTTGACGCGCAGTCATAGTTGCTTTATCTACAAGTTTTCCAGATGATTTGTAATCTTCTTTAAAAAACCAATCTGCAGTTTGAGAATGCCAAACAAGAACATGACCACGCATTTGTAGCCCAAGTTTTTTTGCAATGCCAAGACATTGATCTACAGTTCCAAATTGAAGTTGATTTTTTGGAACTTTAATTGTAGTTCCATTTGAATCTGTAAAATCTTCAAAAGATTTTGGAGCACCTGGGTAATATGTTCCCATAATTGAATCTGGTTTAAACTCATTTTCCATTGTGAATGAACTAAAATGATGTTTCATACCAGATTGAACCGAAGTTGAAGGTAAAATCTTTTTATTAGAAGGCCATTGTGTGTGAGGAACAGCCACCCCAATATAGTCAATTTTTCCTGCAAATGCTTCTTTTAAAGATGGGGCATCTAGCCAAGAACCAAGTTCCTGGTTTGGTGCCGCAAAAAGAAAGCAAGCGCACAGAAATGATAAGACTAAGATAATACCTTTTTTAGTTTTCTTTTCTACCATAAAAAAACTCCTATAAGATATTAATTTATAATATTATAAACGCATTTTTAGAATAAACACATAGTAGTAAAATCTTAAATTTTAGAAAAAAAATCTATAAAAAATCAAAATAGGTGAATTCTCTGCTTGACTTATAACGTTAATGATATAAAATTCATCCTATATACTATTTAAAACTATTGTAGTTTATTTTTAGGAGCAAAGAAAAATATGATTAACAAACCAAACGTAAAAATTGGTATCGTAGCTGTTAGCCGCGACTGTTTCCCAGAATCACTTTCTGTAAACAGAAGAAAAGCTCTTGTTGAAGCTTATTCAAAAAAATATGATGCAGCAGACATTTATGAATGTCCAGTTTGTATCGTAGAATCAGAAATCCACATGGTTCAAGCTTTAGAAGACATCAAAAAAGCAGGATGTAATGCACTTTGTGTTTACCTTGGAAACTTTGGTCCAGAAATTGCAGAAACTTTACTTGCAAAACATTTTGACGGTCCAGTTATGTTCTGTGCTGCTGCAGAAGAAACATCTAAAAACGGTGGATTAATTCAAGGTCGTGGTGATGCATATTGTGGTATGCTCAACGCTTCTTACAACTTAAAACTCCGCAACGTTAAAGCTTACATTCCAGAATATCCAGTTGGAACAGCTGAACAATGTGCAGATATGATTAACGAATTCGTGCCAATTGCAAAAGCAGTTTATGCATTGAATCACCTTAAAATCATTTCATTTGGACCTCGTCCATTAAACTTCCTTGCTTGTAACGCACCAATCAAACAGCTTTACAATCTTGGTGTAGAAATTGAAGAAAACTCAGAATTAGACTTGTTCGAAGCATTCAACAAACACGCTGGAGACAGCCGTATTCCTGGTGTTGTTGCTGATATGGAAAAAGAACTTGGAGCAGGAAACAAAAAACCAGAAATCTTGGAAAAACTTGCTCAATACGAACTTACACTTTTGGACTGGGTTGAAGCTCACAAAGGTTACCGTGAATTCGTAGCAATTGCTGGAAAATGTTGGCCAGCATTCCAAACACAATTTGGATTCGTTCCATGTTACGTAAACAGCCGCTTAACAAAAATGGGAATTCCTGTTTCTTGTGAAGTTGATATTTACGGTGCACTTTCTGAATTCATTGGTACAGTTGTTTCTGATGATGCAGTTACATTGCTCGACATCAACAACACAGTTCCACAAGATATTTATGACGAAGATATCAAAGGAAAACATGGAAAATATACATTAAAAGATACATTCATGGGATTCCACTGTGGAAACACAGCTTCTTCAAAACTTTCATTCTGCGAAATGAAATACCAAATGATTATGGCACGTTCACTTCCAGTTGAAGTTACAAACGGAACTTTGGAAGGTGATATCGTTCCTGGTGATATTACATTCTTCCGTTTACAATCAACAGCTGACGCTAAACTTAGAGCTTACATTGCTCAAGGTGAAGTTCTTCCAGTTGCTACACGTTCATTCGGTGCAATCGGTATCTTCGCTATTCCAGAAATGGGACGCTTCTATCGTCACGTATTGATTGAAGGAAACTACCCACACCACGGTGCTGTTGCATTTGGACACTTTGGAAAACAACTTTACGAAGTATTCAAATACATTGGTGTAGACGTAAGCGAAATTGGTTACAACCAACCAGCTGGCGTTCGTTACCCAACAGAAAACCCATTTGCTTAATAAATAGCAATTAGGTAAATAAAAAGCCCTTGAGTTTTGAAACTCAAGGGCTTTTTTGTTGTTGTGTAAAAATTAATTTTTACAACAATTCTTCTACTAGTTTTACACATTCGTAAACGCAAGCATCACAATGGGCTTTTTTTTCTCCGCCAGCTTCTTTGTTTTGGCGAAGTAAGTCTACGCAGTTTAAGCAACCTTGGTGATTTTCTTTAAATTTTGCCAAAACTTGGTGTACAAGTTTTTCGTCGCTTTTTCCAGCAAGACCTAGTGCCATTAAAGCACCTGTAACGGCTCCGCAAACATTTCCACTTTTCATTCCAGCACCAAAGTGAACAGCAAGATTATATGCTGCTTGGTCTGAAAGATTAAAATCTGGTGAAAAAGACATTAATACTGATTGAGCACAATTGTAATGTGGTTCTACAATGGCTCTTAATTTTTCTGCTCGTTCTAAATATTTACTCATACTTTTATTTTAGCACAAAAATAGAAAAATAATTATAAAAGATGGTAGATGATTTAATAAATTTTTTCTATTTGGTATACTAGCCATGTCATGGAAGAAATTGGAAAAATCAAAAAATATGCAAAAATTACGTCTGTTCCCATTATAAAAGATGAAGGAATTAACTTTATTTGTGATTATATTCGGGAACATGATGTAGAAAAAATTTTGGAAATTGGAACTGGCATTGGATATTCTTCAATTAGTTTTGCTAGAGCAAAAGAAGATGTTTTTGTTCAAACAATTGAATTTGATATAGACAGATATCAGCAGGCTGTTAGGAATGTTGCAGACAACAATTTGATGGAACGGATTCTTGTTTATCTTTGTGATGCTGGAACTTTTGAAACTTCCGAAAAATTTGATTTGATTTTTATTGATGGGCCCAAGGCTCAGTACACAAAGTATTTTGAACGCTTTAAAAATAATTTAACAGAAGAGGGCGTTTTTATTTGCGATAATCTTTCTTTTCACGGGATGGTGGAAGATTTAAGTTTAACTCACAACTACAGCACTATAAAAATGGTAAAAAAGCTTAGAAAATTTATTGATTTTTTAAAAAACAATGAAGAATTTGAAACACAGTTTTTTAAGCTTGGTGATGGGATTTCTGTTAGCAAAAGAAAAAAATGATTTAAGAATTGATTTAAAATACGTCCGGTCAAGGCACGCTTTGCTCAAGGCCTTGACACGGCCGTTTTTAGGATTTGTAATAAACCCTAAATATGAAGGACGTCTAAAAATTGTTTCATTTTGATGAGCTTTTTAGACGTCCATTTTTATTATGAATCTATTTGATTCTAGAAATATCGATATTTTGACCGATTAAACCAACAAAAGCACCATTTTTAGCTTCTGTTGTATCTGGGTGTGCAATGAGCCATTTGTTGCGTGCCCAAAGAAGTTTGTCTTCAAAGTCAATTTCTTTGATTGCAGGTTTTTCTGTGTTTGTATCTTTTGGAAGAACAATAATTACACGGAATCCTTCTTTTGAAACTTCGCCACCAGAAACTGCATTACAAGGAGCGTAGTGCAAAGTTGTTTCGTAAACTAAAACTGGAGTTCCTTTTGGAACGTAGAAAGCTTCTACAGCTGATGTATTGAGTTTTCCATTTTTTACAGATTGAAGTGGAGCTAACAACAAAACAATGTCGTTTGCTGGAATGTTGATTTCTGATCCACGGTGATATTCAAGACAGTTTAATTTTGTGTTGTTACCGTTACAGTATCCAATTTGAATTGGCATTCCACCGTAAGCGTTGTCGCTAAGTTCTTTTGCAATTGGCAAAGCTTCAAGACCTGCATCACCTGGTTCATAAATTACAGCATCAGCTGGTTTTTTTGTTGTTTCATCAAGTTTTTTTAGAAGGTCTGTTACATCATAACCTGTTAAAACTTTTCCGTATTTTTCAAAACTGTGTGAAAAAACCGATTTAATTTTCATTTTTTTATCTCCTGTGTAAGGCAACTATGTTGCCGGTGTATTACATTCTTGTCACTGCGAGCGCAGCGTGGCAGTCCAGAAAGTGTATATTCAAACTGCTAGATTGCCACGATTTTCTTGCGAAAATCTCGCAATGACAAGTAATTGTGCAGAATCGTCATTGCAATGACGATTTCTTATATCATATTTTATCACTGTTTCTGCCAAAAAGCACTAATATAAATTACTTATTAATTTATTTTTTACAAAAAAAACGTTATCATTCTGTAAAAGAGGATTTTATGGCAAGATGTGTTGTTGTTAGTGCGGCAGAAATTAAAAATTATGAAAAAGTAAAATCATATTTTAAATCAGATGATTTTTTTATTTTTTGTGATGGCGGATTAAATCATATTAAAAAACTTGGAGTAAAACCAAATCTTATTATTGGTGATTTTGATTCTGCTTGTAAAAATGATTTTGATATTTCGCAAATTGAAACAATTGAACTTCCATGCCAAAAAGACGATACAGACACTTTTTTTGCCGTAAAAGAAGCTCTAAAACGTGGATTTGATGACTTTTTATGTGTTGGGTGCATTGGAAATCGTTTTGATCATTCTTTATGTAATGTTTCGGTTTTGTTGTACTTGCAGGAAAAAAATGTAAAAGCAATACTTGTTGATGATTATTCAGAAATGCAAATTGTAGGAAGCAAAAAAGTTTATATAGAAGATTCATTTTCTTATTTTTCTTTGATGTGTGTAGCAGGGGATGTTGAAGGGGTAAATATTTTGGACGCAGAATATCCTTTGGAAAACGCCAAAATCAAAACTTCTTATAATTATGGAATTAGCAACAAAATAAATAGGGGAAAACGCTCTTGTGTCTGGGTAGAAAAAGGGTGTATGTTGTTGATAAAAGTGTTTTAATATAAATCTTTACGGAGTGTTTTATGATTTTATCTTGGGTAACATACGGTTTATTAGTTTTACTTATTTTATTTGGTGGAAAATTTGCTTTTGGAAAAGGCAAGTTTAATGATGATTTTTTAAGCTTGGAAGCCACAAAATGTTTAAGAGGATTAGCGGCAATTGGTGTTATTTTGCATCATATTTCACAAGAGGGAGCTTTTCAAAAAGTAAAAGAATTAAGTCCATTTGTAAATGCCGGATTTTATTTTGTTGCAATATTTTTCTTTTGTTCTGGTTTTGGATTAATAAAAAGTTTAAAATCAAAACCAAATTATTTTGATGGATTTTTAAAAAATAGAGTTTTAAAAACAATAGTAGTTCCTTTTTATGTTTGTGTTTTAATTTACGGAATTTACAAATTGATTATTGGCGTAAAAATGCCTTTAGCTCACTGGATTACAAATCTTTTAGGCTTAACTTTGATGAATGATTACGCTTGGTATCCTATTGTTTTGGCAATTTTATATATTGCGTTTTACTTTATTTTTAAATTTGTAAAAAATCGCAAATTGTGTTTTGCCTTGATGTTCCTTGTGATTTTTACTCAGGGCGTATTTTTTGCGATTACCGGCCATTTTGCCTGGTGGGCTGGAGAACCAAATTGGTGGTTGCAGCCAAATGGATGGGCAAACGCTCAATGGTGGATGCATCAAAAAATTATGTGGT
The DNA here is from genome assembly GCA_017521105.1 of Treponema sp. GTDB lineage: Bacteria > Spirochaetota > Spirochaetia > Treponematales > Treponemataceae > Treponema_D. The sequence continues at coordinate 8,973 of JAFXDY010000173.1, read as the reverse complement.
TCTTTGGTGAATGGTGGGTAAATTCTTCAATTGCATTCTTTATTGGAATGATTTACGCAAATTTTGAAGAAAAAATTGTTGCTTGGTTCAAAAAATGCTATTGGTTAAAATTGGCAGGTTTGTTGCTTTTGTGGATAATCTTTAATTTTATTTCTGGAATGGCACAATGGAAACTTGGATATTGGTCTGAATATAGCGGAAAAGGTCCTGGAGTATTTAATAAATTTGTTTGTTATTTATCCCAACTTCCGCAAGTAACATTCTTTGTTTTATTTGTATTTACAACAATGATGAAATTTTACAGCGTGAATCCAATTACAAAGTTTTTTGGAAACGTTTCTTACGAAACATATATGATGAACTTAATGGCCTTGGAATTATTCAGATTTTTGCTTTATAAAAATCAAAATGGAAGAAATATGCCATTTTACAATGCCGGAAACTACAACTTGGCAATTTATGCAGTGGCTGTTTTGGCAGGAACGGTTTTACTTGGCTTAATGTATAGATTTTTGAATAATCAGGCAAAAAAACTAATAAAATAGTGGAATAATATGGAAAAAAGAATAAATAGAGGTGCTCTTTCAATGGTAAAACTAACTTTACCATTGGCTTTTGAACAATTTTTTAGAATTCTTGTATCTTCTGTAGATACAATGATGTTAAGTTCTTACAGCAACGAAGCTGTTGCGGCAGTTGGGCTTGTTTCCCAATATGTGTTTTTCTTAAATTTGATTTTTTCGGTAATTGGAACAGGAACTTCAATTGTTTTGGCTCAATATTTGGGAGCAGAAAAATCAGAAAAGCAAGTTTCAGATATTATTAAAGCAAGTTATGTAATGATGTTTTTGGTATGTATTTTTATTACATTGCTTGTAATTTTTGGAACCGCACCTCTTCTTTCTTGTTATACTTTGGAAGAAAGCGTTAGAACTTTTGCTTGGCAATATTTTGTAATTTATGGCGGATTATTCTGCATTTTTAACGGAATTAATCTTTTACAAGGTGCAATTTTACGATGTTATGGTTACACAAAAGAATCTATGATTGTTTCAATTGTAGCAAACATTGTAAACGTTATTGGAAACGCTTTGTCTTTGTACGGATTCTTTGGATTACCAATTTTGGGAGTGCCTGGTGTTGCAGCATCTTCTGGTATTTCAATGGTTGTTTCTTGTTTGATGTTTTCGTATTACATCAGACAAAAAAAAGATATTAATTTTTCTTTAAAAAAGATTACAAAAGTTGAAAAAGAAAGTTTTAAAACAATCTTAAAAGTTGGTGTTCCAACAGCGGGGGAAAGTCTTTCTTACAATGTTGCACAAATTGTAATTATGGCAATGATTTCTACCTTGGGAACTTATGCAATGTCGGCACAGGTTTATTGTCAGTCCATTGTAAGATTTGTTTTTGCAATTGCTGTTTCAATGGGACACGCAACTCAAATAAAAGCGGGATATTACGTTGGTTCAAAACAAAATGATTTAGCATACAAAAACATTTTTAAATATCAACTGGTGGCAACCGCTTGTTCAATGGTGGCAATTGCTGTAGTAAACGTTATTAAGTCGCCAATTGTAAGCATTTTTACAGATATCCCAGAAATTCATGCCTTAGTTTGCGATTTATTATTGTATTCGATTTTTATTGAATTTGGGCGTTCTTTGAATTTAATTTATGTTGGTGCGTTAAAAGGTGCTGGAAACGTAAAATTCCCTGTGTTTTATGGCATTGTTTCAATGTGGATAATTATGGTGTTGGGAAGCTACATTCTTGGACTAAAAATGGGAATGGGTTTAATTGGGTTCTGGCTTGCAATTGGAGCAGAAGAAACGTCCCGTGGTGTTGTGATGTTGTTCCGTTGGAAAAGCAGAAGATGGCAAAAATACGCCTTAGTTTAATCTAAATTTTGCAGGATTTTTTATAAGATGATTTCTTTGATTGTTGCTTTTGCAAAAAATAATGTTATTGGAAAAGACGGAAAAATTCCTTGGAATATTGAAGGGGAACAATCCAGATTCAAAGAATTAACAACAAACAACATTGTGATTATGGGAAGAAAAACTTTTGAAGAAATCTATCAAAAATTGCAAAAACCACTTCCAAACAGAATAAATATAGTCATTTCTAAAACAAAAAAATATGATTTTGAAAATTGTTTTACTTTTGATTCTTTAGACGCCGCCCTAGATTTTTGCAAAAAAACATTTCCACAAAAAGACATTTTCATTTCTGGTGGGGCTGCCTTATATAAAAAAGCCTTGCCAATTGTAGAAAAAATGTACATCACAGAAATTGCCCTTGAAGTTCCTGGCGACACATTTTTTCCAAAGTTTTTAGAAGATGATTTTATTTGCGAAGAAGAAATCCCTGTAAAAAGCAATGTAGATTTTGTGTATAAAACGTACAAAAGAAGGTAGGGAACAGATTATTCTTTTTTTGTTAGAGCTGTGTATTTTACTCTGCATTCAATTAAGGCTAGTAAAACAACAAAGTATGAAAAATATTTTAAGTTGTTTTGGAAGCCTGCAAAAAAGTCGTAGATTCCGTGTAGAAGAATGGCAAGAAACAAATATGAGATTTTTGATTTGTTATTGTTATATCGTTTTGAAATTACAAAAAGTCCACACAAGCCAGCACAAGACATGTGAATTAAATCTGATGTAAAAATTCGCAAGAAAATGTGATGATACAAAAGTTGGGCTCCTTTGTTGTTTGCAATTTGTAATCTGTCAAATAAATAAACTAGTGATTCAAAGCACGCGAGCGAAAGGCCCAACAAAAACGAAAGAAAAAGTAGTTGAAGAGCCGAATATTCTTCTTTTATAGATTTTGTAGAAAGAACAGGAACTAAAACAATTGTTTTGAATAATTCTTCAACTAATCCGTAAATTATTAAAGATTTTAGCATTGTTCCTACAATAGGCATATTTTGAAAGGTATTTGTTGTAGGAACAACGTATTGAATTACAGAAATTGGGAAAACAATTGCTAATCCCAACAAAATTGCTAGCAATTGGTGTGAAATTTTAAGTTTAAATACAAATGTAAAGAGACAAAAAGCAAAAAGTAATGGAACAAAACATAAAATAAAAAACATAAAACCTCACAGAAAAAAAGATTGCTTCGTCGCTTTAGTGGCAACCACCACAACCGCCGCAACTTCCATCAGAACAGTCGCCGCTGCAACCACCACAGCCGCCTCCGCAACTTGGTGGGTTTAATTCTTCGTCTGTTGCATCTCTAACTTCAACAACTTCTACATCAAAATGTAAAACTTTGTCTGCCAATTCGTGGTTTCCGTCAATTGTAATTTCGTCAGCTTCAACTTTTGTAACAGTTACAATTGAAACGCCAGCTGGAGTCATAACTTGAAACTTCATTCCAATTTCAATTGGTAAATCAGTTTCAAATTGATCACGACCAACTTTCATTACAAGGCGTTCGTCATATTTTCCGTAGCCTTCTTCTGGCTGAACAACCGCTTGGAATTTTTCTCCAGGTTCTTTTCCTTCAAGTTGTTTTTCTAAGCCAGAAATTAAATATCCGCGACCAAAAACAAAACCAAGTGGTTCATTTCCTACCGAAGAATCAATTTCTTTTCCGGCATCATCTTTTAAAGTATAATGGATAGAAACCCATTTATCATTTGTAATTTTCATAAAAAATCCTTAATATCGTATATTTATAATTTTAAGCCTGTATAAATTGATTGTCATTATCGGACTTGATCCGATAATCTATCGAATCAAGAAAAGACATATCAAAATAATTCAAACTTGTTTTTTTAAATTAGAATCCTAAATCATCATAATTTTTTGCGTTATCTTGAACTACTTCAGAAATTTCTGGACAAGCGTCTTTTAAGTAGCGTTCAATTCCCATTTTTAAAGTCATTAAAGCCATTGGACAGCTTCCGCAAGCTCCAGTTAAGTTTAAATGCACTTTCATATCATCATCAATGCAAACAAATTCCATGTCGCCACCATCTGCTTGAAGTTGTGGACGGAACATTTCTAAAGCTTCTTTTACTGTGTCAATTAATGTTTGATCTGCCATAATCGTATCTCCTTGGATAATCTATAACGTTCGGTCAAGAGGCCTTTGTTTAAACTCTTGATTCGACCATTTTTAGAGTTTGTATTAAATCCTAAATCAATTTAATTTCTATTTAAATCTACTGGATTTATAAAAAAAAGTCATTGGGTTAAATTAAAATTTCAGTAAGAGCTCTATTATTTCTTTAAAATCTTTGTCTGGATTTTCTGAATAAAGTGTTTTGTACATTACGCTGGCAGAAACTAATTTTCGTCCGTATTCCCGAGTTTCTGTGTAAGGCAATGTTTCTAAAAATAAATCAGAAGGCATATTACTTTTTTTGCCAAAACCTAAAATTGAAGTATTTAGCCAACGTCTAACTCTTGTAATTCCTGCATTGTAAGCAAAAAATCCGTGAAGATAATCGTCTTCCAAGCGAGAAATCATGTTTTTTAAATAATATGTTCCAAAATGAATGTTTGTTTCTGGATCTGTTAATGAATAATCTTTTATTTTTAATTTGCGGGCAATGTCTGCGGCTGTAAATTCCATTAATTGCGAAAGTCCATTTGCGCCAGCAACGCTTGTAACATCTGGGTCAAAAAAACTTTCACTGCGGATTAATGAATACATGATTGTTGGGTCAATTTCATATTGTGCCGAATATTTTTCTATAAGGTCTGAATAAAACTTTGGAAATTTTAATTTAGATTTTCCTTGAATTTTTTGTGCCATTCTTAAACTTTGTGTAAAATAATTGTCTTCTTCGGCGTAAGTTCCGCAGTTTTGTAAAAATTCACAAAGGTAAATAAGTTTGTCTTGTGGAATGTTTTTATTTTCTAAGTTTGACCATGTTTTGTAGATTTTTTCTGGGAACCCGAATGTTGCGTATCCTTCTAAAAGAATTCCAGCTTCAATATTAATTGGTTCTTGTGATTGAGTATTTAAAGATCTATTTTTAATTTTTGATATATCTACATTGTTTTTTATTAATTGATATTTTGCGAGGCTTGAATAATAAATTGAATTTTCATAAGAATAGGCTGTTTCAAATGCTTGAATCATATTTTCTTTTGAAGAATTGATGTGACCTGTTTGAATTAATCGACCTAGAAGATAAGAAAACTGGGAACGAATTGAATCTGATGTGTAATTTTTGATTGATTCGTAAACTTCGTAAAACAAATTCCAGTCGCCAGCGGTAAAAATTGCTGCAGAAAGTGCGTCAAAAAAATCATCAAAATATGATGGATTTGTCCATTGTGGAGCGTATTCTTTTAATAAAGCTGAAATTGAATTTATTGAAGAACCAAGAGATGTGTTTAATAAATACCAAATTGCGTTATCTTTTAATAAATCTGTTTCTGCACATTTTATGGCGTTTTCAAAGGATATTCTTGATTTTGTGGAATAAAGGGATGCTTTGTCGAATAGGCGGCCGGCATAAAACCAAAAGTAAAATTCCATTGGAGTTGATTTATATTTTTGTGCCATTTGGGAAAATAACGCTGCATTTTGAACAATTTCGCTGTTTCCGTACAAATAAGCTTTTCCAATGTCTGAAGAAAGTTGTGCATTTGGTTCCAAAAGTTTTTGTTCAAAGTAGTCAAAAAGAATATTTGCGTTTTGGAATGAATATGTGTAATCTCTTTTATAAATTTGTAGTCTATATAAAATGGCAAATTCTTTTGGAGTTAATTGTGCATTTGTAAGATTAATTTTTTCCGAAAGGGAATCTCTGTAAAAGTGATAGTGTTCTGTTGAAATTGGAAGGGTGGTGAACCAAGTGTAACATTCATCTAAAAATGCAGAATTTTGCAAATTTTTTAAAGATTCCAAGCGAATTTTTATGATTTTATTGTTTTTTGCTTCAATTTTTATGTTATTTGTTATTTCTACAATTTTTTGAAAATCGTTTAAATTTAAGTAGTGATTCAAAATAACTAGCAAAGAATCTACATCTGGGTTTTCTTTTAAAAGATTTTCGCAAGCTAAAGATTTTTGATTGTATGTTCCCAAAGTGCAAAGTAATTTTTTGCTTTCTAGTGCACAGTAAAAAGAGCCTTTTTTTGCACAATAATTTAATTTTGAAATGGCAGCCTTTTCGTTTCCGTCGTTTAGCAATTGTAGAGCAATAAAATATTCAGCATCGGGACCAAATCTTTTTTGTTCTTCGGTTTTTACGGAACAACTAATTGGAGAAATCAAAAATAATGTAAATATAAATGTAAGGCTACGAAAAAAACTTTTGCTCAAAGATGCTCACTATTCTTCAGGAATTTCAATAAATGTTCCAGAAATAATATGATCTGGATTTTTTATGTTATTGTGTTTTGCAATAAATTTATATTTCCAAGGATTTTTGTAGTAAGTATCTGCAATGTCCCAAAGAGTATCACCCCATTTAATTTTGTATGTAATTACTTTTGGAGCTTGTTCTTCTTCAACAACAGGAGGCTGTTCTGGAACAACTTCTTCTGCTTTTTCCACTACAATAATTTCATCTTCTTTTGCTTCTGGAATAACTTCTTCTGGTTCTTCTACAACTTGTTCAGGAATAATTTGTTCAATTGTAGTTTCTGAAATTTCGGAAGTAGGTTCTTTGTCTGTTTTAAAAATTCCTGGAACAAAGAAAAGTACAAGAATTGTGGCAATAATACAAATGATTGCACAAATAATACAAATAATTACTGGTTTTTTTGTACGTTTTTTTACTTCTTGTTCTTCAGAAGATGCGGATTCACCAAGTTCTGTTTCTTTATCATAAAGTCCAGTAAAACTAATTCCACCGCCAACAGGTATGTTGTCTGATGTGTCATTTTCATCAAAATTTATATCAAAATCAGGTTCCACAGATTCTGTGAAGTCTGTTGTTTCTGTTGATTCCAATGTTGTTTCTGTATTATTTTCTTCAATTTCAAAATTTTCTGAAGGTTCAGAAATTTCAGATTCAATACTTTGGGAATTATCATCTTCGAAAATTGAAAAATCTAAGCTAGAAGGATCTGAAGAAGGTTCTGTAAATGTGTTAAATTCGTTTTCATCGTTGGAATCTAAACTTGTGGCTACAATTGTGTCGTCAGAATTTTCTTCGGAATCAAATGCAGAATCGAATTCAGAATTGTCTGAAGAAAGATCTGTTGTTTCTATTGAAGTTTGTTCATCAAAAGAATCTTCTAGAATTGTGTTATCTACAATTGGAATGTCGGAAGCAAAATCTTCTTCATCTTGTTCTTGTAAATTTGTGTTTTCTATAATTGTGTTATCATTTTCATCGTAGGAAACATCAATTTTTTCGGAATTTTCTGTAAATTCTTCGTTTGAACCATCAAGGTTTGTTAAATCTGAATCAAAAATTTCATCTTCTGGATATTCAGGAAAATCTTCGTCCTCTGAAATTTCTGTTGTATCGGCAACGATTGTATTTTCGGCAGAATCAAATGTAACTGTTGTTTTATCATCTTCTGAATTAGAAGCAAGTGCAGCAGCTGTAGCTAAAAGCCCACCACCAGCAATGGCAACTTTGGTTGATTTTTTGGAATCATCATACAATTCAGAAACAGAATGAATTTGGGAATCAGAAACAGAATAATCGTCTGTAGAAAGTCTTTGTTCTTCTGTTCTAGAAACTAAAGTAATAGAAGTTTTGCTTTGGGAACCTGTTTCTTTGTCTACAATTTTTGCAGAAAGTTGTTTGTTTTCGTCTATACTAATTGTAAATGTAATATCGGGTTCTCCAATTGGATGTTCTACAAGGTTATCAATTTGAAGAGTGTCAACATACTCTGCATCTTCCATTGAACATAAAGCAGATCTGTACAAATCAACCATTACAGTTGTTTGATTGTTGTTTGCTGTAGTTAAATCTAAAGTTTTTTCTTGATTAGAATTGTCTTCTAATACAGGATAAAAAGATCCGTCTGCAAGTTTAATTCCTATTGTTTTCATGATACAACCTCGTATTGTAATATCGGTATAAATGGTAATCGTCTTAACTTTTATTGTCAATTAAATTACTATTGCTTTTTCTAAATTAATACATTAAATTATAAGAAGTCAAACATTGTATTGATTACAAATTTAAAATGAATATTGATTTATAGGAGCAAAAAAATGGCAAAAGATTTAAAAGGAACAAAAACAGAAGCAAATCTTCAAACTGCATTTGCAGGTGAATCACAAGCTCGTAACAAGTATACTTATTTTGCAAGTCAGGCAAAAAAAGAAGGATATGAACAAATTGCAGCTATTTTCCAAGAAACAGCTGATAATGAAAAAGAACATGCAAAAATGTGGTTTAAGTTGTTGAACGGTGGTATTGGAAACACTGCAGAAAACTTACTTGCTGCTGCAGAAGGCGAAAACTACGAATGGACAGATATGTATGATGGTTTTGCTAAAACAGCTTACGAAGAAGGTTTTGACCACATTGGTAAACTTTTTGAAATGGTTGCTGCAATTGAAAAACATCACGAAGAAAGATATCGCAAATTGTTAAAAAATGTAGAAGACAAAATTGTTTTCTCAAAAGACGGCGATGCAATTTGGCAATGTAGAAACTGTGGACACATTGTAGTTGGAAAAGAAGCTCCAAAAGTATGTCCAGTTTGTGCACACCCACAAGCATACTTCCAAATAGCTGCAGAAAACTACTAATAGACAGATTATTCTGAATTAAGTAAAAGCCATTTTATGTTTGAATGCATTGTATTTTGAACATAGAATGGCTTTTTTATTTGATTTATATTAAATTTTTTAGTAGGTTTATTTTAAACACTTTTTACATCTATTTTGAAAATTGTTGATATGCTCCCAGTCGTGCTGCTTTGGGTCAAAACCGCGGGCTAGCCCGCTACACGCTGTTTTGCGGTGTTTAATATACGTTGCTGCTCACGCAGCAGCAAAACAGAGTGTTTTTGCCCAAAGCCCACTCCT
>JAFXDY010000172.1 GCA_017521105.1 Treponema sp. | reverse complement strand
TTGGCCTGCTTACCAAGATTACCATGTTGAACTTGGTGAAGTTTCTTCTTATCCACCAGGATACAAAGAAAACGGTGGTATTTTCTGTCACAACAACCCATGGGTAATCATTGGTGAAATTGTAAACGGTCGCCCACAAGACGGATTTGAACACTACAAAAAATTTGCTCCAGCTTATGTTGAAGAAATTTCTGAAATCCACAGAGTTGAACCTTATGTTTACTGTCAGATGGTTGCTGGTAAAGAAGCTCGCCGCGAAGGTGAAGGTAAAAACTCTTGGCTTACAGGTACAGCAGCTTGGAACTTTGTAACATTAAGCCAATACATTTGTGGTCTTCGTCCAAGTCACAACGGTTTGGAAATTGAACCACGTTTACCAAATCACGTTAAAAACGCTGAACTTACACGTGTATTCCGGGATGTAACTTACCACATTACAGTTGAAAACAACAAAAATGATGGAGAAGTTAAACTTGAAGTTAAAGGCGGAAGCGCTAACGGCTTAGTTGTAAAAGCAGACGCTGGTACAAAAGACGTTTACGTAAAAGCAATTGTAGGATAATTCAAGATTTAAGATTTATCTAACATAACAAAAAAAAGGCAAGGAAAATATGAAGTTTACTTCAATTTTCCTTGCCTTTTTTTATCTCACGAATAGATTTACTAGTAGATCCTCGTGAAAGATCCTCGTGAAAGATCCTCGTGTCAAGCACGAGGACGACAGGTAATTAGATTACACCTAAACCTGTTAAAAGAATGATGAACAAAAGAATTGGGGCAACAACTTTTACCATTACAACGTAAAGTGTTTTACGACCAAATTTTTCGCCGTTGAGTGTAATTTCATCAATTGTAGTTTTTGGTTTTGCAATCCAACCAATAAGAATACAAGTTAAAAGTCCAACAATTGGCATAAGAATGTTGTTACTTGCGTAGTCTAATACGTCAAGGATTTGGCCAACAGCACCGTTAGGGAACTTAAGATCAAAATAGAATACGTTATAGCCAAGGCAAACTAAAATTGAAATTACAAATGTACTAGCAGCCATAACCAAAGTTGATTTTTTACGACTCCATTTAAATTTATCCATAACGCTTGATGTAATTGCTTCCAAAATTGAAACTGCTGATGTCAAAGCGGCAAACAAAACCATTACAAAGAAGATTAATCCAATAAAATCACCAAATTTTCCAAGTGAATTAAATACTTTTGGCAATGTAATGAACATAAGTCCAGGTCCAGCAGACATTCCTTCTGTTCCAGAGAATGCGTAAACAGCTGGAATAATCATCATACCTGCTAAAACAGCAATACCTGTATCAAAAATTTCAATTTGGTTTACAGATTTTACAAGATTTTCTTCTTTTTTCATGTAAGAACCGTAAGTTACCATAATTCCCATTGCAATAGACAATGAATAGAAAAGTTGTCCCATTGCATCAAGAATAATGTAAAGGAACTTTTTGAATGTAATTCCTTCAAAACTTGGAACAAAGTAAACTGCAGCACCTTGCAAACCTGTACGAGTTACTCCATTTGCATCTGTGTGAGTAATGAACAAAGAATAAATTGCAATAAACAAAACAATAATTACCAAAACTGGCATTAAAATTCTTGAATATTTTTCAATTCCGTGTTCAACACCTTTGTATACAATAATAAAACAAAGAATAGCAAACAAAACTGTGTAAAAAATTGGTTGCCATTGCGCTGTAATAAAACCTGTAAAGAATCCGTCAGCAGCAGTAACAGTTCCTTGGAAAGCAAGATAAGAGAACATATATTTCATTACCCAACCACCAATTACACAGTAGTATGGATAAATAATAAATGGAACTACAAAGGAAAGAATTCCCAAAAATCCCCATTTTGAATTGATTTTTGTGTAAGCAGTTAATGGACTTTCTTTTGTTTTTCTACCAATTGCAATTTCTGTAATTAAAAGTGCAAAACCAAATGTAAGTGCAAGAATAATGTAAACTAATAAGAATAAACCACCACCATCTTTTGCAGCAAGATATGGGAAACGCCAAATGTTTCCAAGCCCTACTGCACTACCCGCAGCAGCCAAAACGAAGCCTATAGAATTTGAAAAAGAACTTCGCTGTTTTTCTTGATTTTCCATAAAAAACCCCTTTTTAAAATTGTGTTATTTATTTTAACACAAAAATAAACAAAGGTCATTATTTTTCTATAGCATAATTTTCTATTTCCAACTTTCCCAAATTTTTGGTTCAAGACCTACAGTTGCCAGCGTTTTTCCGTTTCTAACAACAGGTTGTTTTAGCAAAGATTGATTTTCAAAAAGTTTATTTTCAATTTCAGAATCATCAAGATAGGCAATGGAAGCATAATCTTTTGCAGATTTATCAATCATTTGTTGAACGGCTTCGGCACGACTTCCTGCAGTTTTTGCAATTGATTGAACAACAGAATCAAATTCTCCGCGGCTCATATCTTTTTCTTTTAAATCAACAAACTGAAAAGAAATTCGTCTTTCTTTAAACCACATCTGAGCCTTTTTACAATCAAAATTTTTATTTGTTCCAAAAATCTGAATCGCCATAAAAAATCCTTATAACTTTTAATAAATGTGAATGTTATGATAAAATCATTATAAAATGTAAAATGATATTTTTCTATACAAATTCCACGCAGACTCTACTCAAACTCCACGACCTGTAGAGTGACAAATTGAATTTTGTGTAGTAAGGTTTTACTATGGACGCAAAAAAAATAGGAAAGTTTATTTATCAAATTCGTACAGAAAAAAGAATGACACAAAAAGAATTGGCTGAACAAATTAATGTTACAGATAAAGCAGTTTCAAAGTGGGAAAATGGAGAAGGTTGCCCAGATGTTTCGCTGTTGCCAGTTTTGTCAAAAGTTTTGAATGTGGAGATTTTAGATTTGTTGGAAGGTAATTTGCCTTTGGAAAACACTAACAAAAAAATCTATTTTTATGATTTTGGAACAAAAGATGTTTTATCAAAAAATCAAATGTCTTTAATTTGGAATTTTGGAGATTTGTTGTGTAATTCTTTGAGTGATGATTTTTCTTCTATTATAAATGAAAATATTAGCTTTAATAAATCCTGTCTTGATAATCTTAAAATTGAAGAATTTTACAACAGTATTGAAACAAAAGCTGAAGAAGCCTTTTTTTATAATTTTGATTTTGAACACAACGGATTTTGCATTCAATTTGATTATAACCTTGGAAAATCACTTTTAAAACAAGATTCAAAAGTTTATCCAGAAATTTCAAAATTTGATTTAGATTCTGTGGGAGAATTTTTTGCAAAAAAAGTTTTAAATAATATTTATGCAATTTTGAACGAGGCAATTTCTAGAAATTGTAAAAATTCAGATGATTTGAACTTGCCAATTCCAGAGCTTACAAATAGTTCAAAAAATCCTTCTGTAAAAAATCAATTTGTTGTGAATCCTCAAAAAATGTGTTGTTTACTTTCTGTTTTGTGTAATTTACCAAATGGAAATTCAGGATTAATAAATATTTTAATATCAAAAGATTTTTTACAATCAGAAATAATTCAAAAATATGTTTTTTGTAATATAAAGGCAGAAAATATTGAGTTTGTTGAAGGTGAAAAATTAAAAACTTCGCCAAAGCTTTTTGTGGAATTTGGGCGAATAAAAAATCAAGAATGTGAATTGGAAAAAGGGAAAATCTTTGTTTTTAATAAAAAATATGACCAATCATACAAAACTCCATATCTTGATGTTTATTACAAAAATCAAATTGCTTTTACTGGAATTGCTTGTGCAACAGAAGATGGAGCTTTTGCTGTAAAAATTCTTTCAAAAGAAAAACCTGCAACTAATTTTGAGGAAGAAAAAGATTTTATTTCTTTTAGATTAGGGGATCGGGAAATTGAAGAAAACCAAATTGAAAAAATCCAAATTAATCACATTTTGCAATTAAATCAAAGTGTAGATTTTCCTCAAGTAAAAGTTTATAAAAATGATTGCCTTATCGCTTTTGGGGAAGTGATTTTTGTTGATGGAAATTACGCAGTTATAATTGAAAAGTGTTAAAAAAGTGAGTGGCAATCTAGTTTTTCTTTGTTTTTTCGTAGTGTTCTTCTGCCTTTAATAATTCCAATTATAAAGTAGTGATTTAAAAAAAATGTACCTACGATAAGAACGAAATTTTAATAATGTTCTTGACGCAGGAACGGTGTAAGTGTATATTATATTTATGACTTATTTAGATACAATAAAAGAATTAGAAACTGTAATGAATAGAAAACTAATGGATATTCCAAAAAGAGTTCGTTTATGGACCGTTGAATATCAAAGTAAAAATTCTCTTCCTAAAAATATGATTTTAACAGGTTTAAGAGGAATTGGGAAATCTACTTTTTTGTTGTATCATGCTCAAAAATCAAATCAACGAATGTTGTATTTTTCTGCTGATAATCCAAACTTTAGTGGAGAAAATCTTTATAATCTTGTTTCTGCAATTTTTATGGAAGGATATGATGGTGTTATTATTGATGAAGTTCACTTTGCAAAAGATTGGAGCAAACATTTAAAATCTCTTTATGACGATTACCCAGATAGGAATGTTTGGGCTAGTGATTCATCTTCGTTAATTTTACGTCAGGGCACTGCCGATATGTCTAGAAGATATGTTTTTGTTCACATGCCATTTTTATCGTTTAGAGAATTTCTTTATTTAGAAACAGGCGTTGAGTATGAATGTGTAGATCCGTTTAATTACAAAAAATTACCATTGGAACCTAATGCAAAAATTCTTTCTTTATTTGAAGAATATAAAAATCATGGAACACGTCCTTTTTATCAAGAAAAAAATTATTACGAAAGAAGTCTTGCAATTTTAGAAAAAACACTTGCTTCAGATGTGCCTTTTTTTGTTCCTCACATTACAGATGATAATTTACGACTAATGACTTCAATTGTTGGAACTCTTTCAAAAGCAGCAATTCCTCGTTTGCAAGTTAGGTCTTTGTGTGCAGATTGGAATGTGGGCACAGATAAATTGTATCAACTTTTGGAAGTGATGGAAGCTGTTGGAGTTTTAAAAATAATCAGATTCAAAAACGATAATAAAGCAAAAAGTTCTGGTGCAAAAATCTTTTTTGCTGATCCTTGTTTATATTCTGTTTTGAATGGCAATGTGGGAAATCAAAGAGAATCTTTTGTTGTAACATTGTTTCAAGAATCAAATTATTCAGTTTTTGC
>JAFXDY010000171.1 GCA_017521105.1 Treponema sp. | reverse complement strand
TACTTCAAAATTGTTGAGCAAAGCGAAAACAATTTTGATACAATCTTTTCTTTAGCAGCACAACCGCACTTTGACAGACACGACTCGACTGTAAGCTTATCAACAAAGTTTCAATTTTCTTTTTAGTCAAAGTGTTTAAAACAAATCTACTTTTTTTTTCTTTTTTGTGTTATTATTCCCGTATGCTTAGTTATCAACATTCTTACCATGCAGGGAACCATGCGGACATTTTAAAACATTTTGTTTTATCTTATGTGATGGAATATTTAAACAAAAAAGAAAAGCCATATACTTTTTTTGACACTCATTCAGCTAGTGGTGTTTTTGATTTGCTTGATAACAAAAGTTTAAAAACTTCAGAAGCTCAAAACGGAATTTTAAAATTAATTAATCAAAATGATCTTCACCAACAACTTGATGTTTATTTAAAAGTTGTAAAAGAAAATCTAAAAAATAACATTTATTTTGGCTCTCCAAAAATTGAAGAATTTTTTATTCGCCAACAAGATACTTTAATTCTTAGTGAACTTCATCCAACAGAATTTCAAAACCTAAAAAATAATTTTTATAAAACAACAAAAAATGTTCAAATTCATAACAGAAATGGTTGGGAAATGATAAAAGCCCTTACTCCACCAAAAACAAAAAGGGGAGCTGTTTTAATTGATCCAAGTTATGAGCAAAAAGAAGATTACGAAATTGCAGCAAAAACTATTTCTTTTATAAATAAAAAATGGTCAAATGGAATAATTTTACTTTGGTATCCATTACTAAAATATCGCCAAGATGATATTAACTTAATGATTCAATCAATTTGTAATAATGTAAAAGAAAATAATCAAAATACAGAAATTGTTAATTTGCAATTATGCATTGCAGATAAAGATTCTCATACCGAAGTTGAATTAGCTGAAAATGCAGAAGTAAATAAAATTCCTCGATTGTACGGAAGCGGAATGCTTGTAATTAATGCTCCATATCTTCTAAAAGAAAATACAGAGCCTGTTATAAAATATCTTGAATCAATATTAAAAATGGAATCTTAAACCTGTTTCAACAGGAATTTGAATTGCAAAATATTTATTGCTGTGGTTATCAAATGAAAAGAATGGAACTGCAGTTAATTGTGCAAAGAATTCAAGATATCCATCGTAAAAAGTTTTGTTAACACCAACAAAAAATCTTGGACCAAAACCAAAATTCATATTGCTGCTAAAATCAAACAAAATATTTGCTGCAAGTCCACAACCAGAATAAATGCTCCATGTGTTTTTTATTTGAGAATCAATAACCCAATAATCAAAAGCAAGGTTTGCACCAAGTGAAAATTCTTTGTTCAAAAATCCAGCTTCTATTCCCATTGCAAATACAAAAGGAAATCTTGAACCTCTAACATTTCCTGCTGCAGAAAATAAAAAATCTGTTGAAATCTTTTGTTCTTCTGTAATTGTGTCAAATGCAATTGAAGGTGTTGCACCAACAGTAAAACCTGCTCCTACAGAAAAAAGGTTTGTTGTTGACAAAAAAAGTATTAATGATATTAATAAAATTTTTATAGATTTTTTGTTCATTATTTACTCGCAAAAAAATTGATAATTTTTTCAAACAGTCTTTTAAAAAATAAAAATATTCTGTAAAAAAAGTTTGGATTTTTTAATCTTTCTAATCTTTTGTAACCTTCCATTAATTCTGCATCTGTAAATTCTTTTCTTTGATTGTTTTCTTCTAATTCCATTTCTAATTGTTCAATTTCAGAAAGGTTATCTATGATGTTTGCGTTAATTGTTGTCCAACCAAGTTGTTTTGCAGCTTGAAGTCTTCGTTCACCAGCAATTAGTTCATATTTTTTATTTAATGTAATGGGATTCATTAAACCATATAATTTTAAGCTCTCTTTTAATGCACTTAAATCACCTAAATCTTTGCGAACTCTTCTTTTAATTTTTATGTCTTTAATTGGTATTAACATCTTATTCCATTAAATAGTTGTAGTCGTAAACCTTATTTGAATTATCTATTGAATTTTCATCTTCGTCAATAAAATCATCACCTAAATCTTCGTTCATAAATTCCGAAGTGTCAAGTTTTTGTTCAAAATCTTCCAACGAAGTTGCATTTAAGAAGTCTAAGTCTAAAGAAAGTGGGGTAGAATCAAAATTTAAGTTAGTTCTAACCCCAGATTTGTACATTTCTTTTTCCAAACGACTAATAGATAAGAATGTATTATTTTGAGCAGAGTGAACACTACAAATTTCTGTTGGTTGTGTTCCTTGTAAGAATGTTTGTGTAGTTTTGTGGTCTCCACAACCTTCTGTAAGAATTTGTCCGCTTACAGAACAAACAGTAGCTTCAAAAACACCTGTAAGTGGTTTTTGGAATTCTTTTCCAAGCATTCCTCTGTGAATTTCTCTAAAATAATCACCCCAAGCGTATCCGGCAAGAGTCGAACCTGTAATATTCAAACCTAAAGATTGTCCTGGCTTGTCAAAACCAAACCAGAATGCAGCTGCATAGTAAGGAGTAAAACCACAAGTCCAAGCATCTGCCCAGTTTTGTGTTGTACCAGTTTTACCAGCTGCAGCAATTTTATATGTTTTTTTATCTTCTGTTTTATATTCAAATTTCCATTTTTGACCGCCCAAAGTACCGCCATTATTAACAGTTTGTTCCAAAAGTTTTGACATAACATAAGCATTTTGAGGAGAAATAACTTGAATTTTTTCGCCTTTTGCAAGTTGTTCTTTTCTTATGTCCAATTCTGGATTTAAAATAACGTTTCCGTTTTTGTCTTCAACAGTTCTAATTGCCATTGGTGTTACTTCTTTTCCACCATTTGCAAAAATTGCATAAGCCCTAGCCATTTCAATAGGACGAACTGAACATACTCCAAGTCCAATTGGGTAACCAGGAACAAAGGCTCTAGTTGGAAGTTCGTCATCTGTAATTCCAAGTAAATCAACAGCTCTGTTAATTGCTGCTTCAAAACCAATTCCATCAAGAATTTTTAATGATGGAACATTCATAGAGTGAATTAATGCGTACCACAAAGGTACATTTCCCATCCATTCACCACGGAAGTTTTGTGGAATATAAGGTTTTCCATCGGCTGTGTGGAAAACAACTGGTGTATCTGAAATTTCTGATGCTGGAGTGAATTTTCTTGAATCAATTGCAGCAGAATAATATAACGGTTTAAATGTTGAACCTGGTTGGATTTTTGCTTGTACAGCACGAATGAATTGGTTTTCTTGATCGAATTTACTTCCTCCAACCAAAGCGTTAATATAACCAGTTTCATTTTCTAAGGAAATCATTGTTCCTTCAATTGTTGTTTTTTCGTTATTTTGTTTTTGAATTGCATTTGCACGATTAATAATGTTAATTTTTAACTTGTCTGAACCTGTCATCATAGAAACAATGTCTAAAACAGGAGTGATTTCTTTGATGAATGTATTATTTGCAACAAATTCTGCACGTTGTTCACTTACTTTTAATCCAGGAATATTGAACACTAAAGACAGCAATTCTGTCATTGGAATGTAAGTACTGTATGCCATGCTTGATTTAGAAGAGTTATCTCTTTCATATAAAGTATTTGCACGTTTAATATATTTGTTCATTACATCTTGTGCAACTGCTTGGTGAGCAAGATTTAATGTTGTGTTTACTGTGAACCCGCTTGTATAAATATCATCAGAACCATAAATCATATTTCCTAATTCACGACGAACATATTCGCTAAACCAAGGTGCTTTATCATCTCTCATCATATATGCAGATGAAGAAGTTCTTGTGTAGTCAAAATTTGCCCAATAGTTATTAAATGATTCTTCTGATTCTGCTTGTGTAATGTATCCAAAATCAACCATTGAGTTTAAAACATTTTGTTGTCTGTCCATAGCTCTGTTAGGGTGATCGAATGGATTATAAAAAGCAGGGTTAGAAAGTTGAATTACAAGGATTGCGGCTTCTGCTGGTGTTATTTCTGTAGCATCGTGCCCAAAATAATATTTTGAAGCGGCGTTTACCCCGTAAGTTCCTCCACCAAAATAAATTTTGTTTAAATAAAGTTCCAGAATTTCATTTTTTGAATAACGGCGTTCCATTTGAATAGCCCACCACAATTCTTTAATCTTACGTTTAATTGATTTTTCTGTACGGTCACAATATAAAGTTCCCGCAATTTGTTGAGTTAGGGTAGACCCACCACCTAGTGATTTTCCAAAAACTTGTCCTACAACAGCTCTAAACAAAGCTTTAAAACTAAAGCCATTGTGAGAGAAGAAAATTCTGTCTTCGCGAGTAATTAAGGCGTCAATCATGTGTTGGGGCAATCTTTGATAAGAAATGATTTCACGCTTTTCATCGGAAGCAAATTCTGTAATGAGTTCTCCGTTAATATCTAAAAGTTTTGTTGGGAGAGCTGTATCAAATTCTGTAATGTATTCTGAATTAATAATATTTTTAGTTTCTGCTAAACACCATCCAAGTAAACATCCACAAAGAATCATAAAGATGAAAATTATAGCAGTAACAATAATTGGCGATTTTTTTGTTTTTGTCATATCCTTTATAATATAGTAGAATTTGCGTTATGTTTCAATAAATAATAGGTGATTTATAGGAATTTGCGCCTTTTGAATTATTTTTTTTGAAAAAAAAAGGCACGGTCATAGTTGTACCGTGCCATGCCCATCAGGCAATCGAGGACATGGGTGGGAGGGGAAAATGTCCTCGATATTAATATTATCGTCCTAAATACCTAAAAACTTAACTAAAATTAATTAAAAAAATAAAAAAAATTATTCTTCGGTAATGTCTAAATCTAAAGAAAAATTAGCAGTGTAAGTTTTTCCCTTTGTTACATTTATTGTTCTTAAGATTTCGTAATCACCCACAGAAAACTTAATTTTGTGTTCACCTTCTGTAATAGGAAAATCTGTTCCAAATATTGTGCAAGGTTCGTCATCTAAAGTAACAATTGTCCCCTCTGGCGCTTGAATTAGAAGGGTAGGTTCTAGACTTTTTAGATCGATAGTTAAATCTGTTGTTTTGGCTTGTTCAACTCTAATTTTACGAACTTCTGTTCTATAATAATCTGAAATTACAGAAATGTTGTGAATTCCGCTAGATAATAAAAGTTTTTCGCCTTTTTTGTAATTTACAAAATTGTCGTCAATGTAAACTGTGCAAGGTTGTGTTTCTACATCTGGATTTAATGAAAGTGAAAAATATCCTTTGTCAATTAATATTGGTTTTACAGAAATTGAAATTATTGATTCCAAAGTTTCTGTTGGAACTCCTTTCATTACAGGTTGCAATCTTAAAAATACAACGTTGTTTTCTATGTTTTTTAATACTTCTGTTTTTTTAGTATAATTGTTTGATTTTATTGTGTTTTCTTCTGTAAGTGGAATTTGTAAAATCCACGAAAGTCTGTTTGGTAAAGCACTTACAAAAAATCTTGTTCCAGAATAGTCAATTTTTGATTCTGTTGGTTTAGGAGAAATTTTGTTATAAATAGAGCAAGCAACACAATCTGGCCATGAAGCAACCGCAGATGGTATGTCCATTTTAATTTCTAAGCCTTGTATAAAAGTTTTATCTTCTGGCAAATATATTGCTAGTGATTCATTAATGCCAAGTTTTGCAGTCATTTCTGAAGTAGTATTTGTTAAGTTAATTACTTTTACTTTACTAACTCTAAATGTTTCTGCATAAAGTGAGTTAAATGAAACTAAAATTAAGAGAAAAATAAATTTTTTTAATAAGTTAAATCTTTTTTTCATATTAAAATTTTAACATTTTTTGTGGGTCTTGTGCTTTTCCACCTGTTCTAATTTCAAAGTGCAAATGTGACCCTGTGGCCATTCCTGTTTTTCCTACAAAGCCAATTAATGCACCTTTTTTTATTATTTCATTTTGTTCTACAGCCATTTTGGAAAGATGTGCATATACGCTTGTCATTTTTCCTTTGTCGTGTGACAAAATCAAATAATTGCCAAAAACATCATCCTCATTAACTTTTACAGCTACATGACCATCTTTTACTGCGTAAACAGGTGTTCCTTCTTTTGCTGCTAAATCAATACCTTTATGATTTTTAATTTCTCCAGAAAATGGATTCGTTCTTTTTCCAAAGTCGGAAGAAATCCAAAAAGAGTCTTTTTCTATAGGCAATTGAAGTTCACAGTCAAGAAAGTATGCTCTTTCTGTAGGTGACAGTTTTTGGTTAGGCAGGAAGATAAACTCCACATTATCAATATTATACCATATCCTTTTTTTTGTTAAGGTTTCAAATTGATAATTTTCAAATAAAAGTATTTCTAAGTTGTTTTTTTTTGCAGAATTTCTTAAAAAAAGGCCTGGGCAAGTAGGAATTATAAATGTCTTCCCAATGATGTTTTCTGAAGGATTTTCTATACTATTTAATGTAGCCAAAGTTTCTTGTGTTAAGTTACATCTGGCTGCTAATTGCAAAAGTGTTTTAAATTCTGTGTTTTTGTATAAATAAAAATTTATGTTTGGTGTTTTTTTTGATGCTAGTAATTTGTAATTTTCTTCTATCTCTTTTGAAAAAGTTTCATATGGGTCTGTAAGTTTTAATTCTTTATATTTTTTTGTTTGCCGAGTAAGTGTTTCTAATTGTGGTATTTCTTTTGTGTTAATAACAGATACCGAAACTGTATTTTCAAAATCAAAATTATCGGAGTAAATTGAAAAAAAGAAGATTGTTACTAATAGAACAGAAAATAACTTTTTTTTCATAAATTGGCCAAAAAAAAAGGGTGTCTAAAAAGTCTTAATCCAAATAAATTTTGTATTACGTTACTTTTTAGACGTCCCCTTTTGGGAATAAAAATAATATTATTCTTCAATAATTGCTTCTGCAGGACATGAAGCAGCACAAGATCCACAACTGATACATTTATCTGCATCAATTACACGAGCATCATTTTGTTCAGAAATTGCTCCTGTTGGACAATCGCCTTCACATGCTCCACAGTTTACACATTGATCAGTAATTTTAAAAGCCATAACTTTTGCTCCCTAAAAAATATCTTTTTTTTAAGATGGAAAATGTTTTTATTTGATGCTACGCATCTATTTTAATATACTGTAAAGATGTAGAATTCGCAAGTAATATAATGTTTTATTCTTGTTTATTCATTGTAAAAAAATCTATCATAAAGTATAATTTTTATCATGACAAAAATAGAATTAGCCTCTTATATAGATCACACTTTATTAGCTCCAGATGCAACTGTAAAAGATATTATGCAATTATGCTTGGAAGCTAAAAGATATGGTTTTAAATCAGTTTGTGTAAATTCAATTTACGTTCCTCTTGCTGCTTCTGAACTTGCTGATTCAGATGTAAAAGTATGTTCGGTTGTAGGATTTCCTTTGGGAGCCTCAACTTCAAAAGATAAAGCAACAGAAACAAAAAACGCAATTAGAAACGGTGCTGATGAAATTGATATGGTAATTAGCATTGGGGCTGCGAAAGAAGGCCGTTTTTCTTATGTAAGTAGTGATATTGCTTCTGTGGTAAGAGTTGCTAGAAGAGAAGGGGATAAATTAAACAAAAAAATTATTGTAAAAGTAATATTGGAAACTTGTTTGCTTGATGATTATGCAATAGAAAATTGTTGTCTTTGTGCTAAAAAAGCTGGGGCCGATTTTGTAAAAACTTCAACAGGTTTTGCAAATCCAAAGGGAACAGATGGAAATCTTTTGCCAAATGGTGCTAGCGAATATCATATTAAGTTGATGAGAAAGGTTGTTGGAGCGGGTTTTGGTGTAAAAGCTTCGGGGGGAATCCGTTCAACAAAAATGGCACTTGCTATGATTGAAGCTGGTGCAAATAGAATTGGAACTTCTAGCGGTATAAATATTTTGGACAATTTTATTGAAGATTAATTATTTTGTTTTCCAATAAAGAATATTGTCTGAAATTTCCATTTTTAATGAACCGTTGTTTCTAAGTGTTGTTAAAAAGCATTTGATTGTAAAGTGAATTAAAGAATATTGTCTTACGTTCATTTTTAAGTCAAATGCATCAGCAACTTCTTTTACAACTAAATCCGTAGACATTTTATTATTAAGCTTGAATAATCTCATAATACAAATTTCAATTTCGTAAATTGAAATTTTGTTTATTTCAATTGTTTCGTGTATGTTTTTAGAAACAAAATCGCCATGACCTGGAATACACCATTCTAAATTTTCAATTTGACCAATTTTGTCCAAAGAATCTAAAAATTTTGAATAATCTAGGGTAAAAGGTAAGTTAAATTTTCCAATTTCCGTTCTTGGAAAAATTGCATCTCCGGCAAAAAGTGTGTTTTTCCCATCTGTAGATGTACATAAAATACCGTAGCTTTCAAAACTATGTCCTGGAAGATGTACATAACTTATTTTAGTTCCGTTTGATAAAAGGAATTCATCGTTTTCGCAAAAAGATTTAGTAAATGTACAAGGTTCTGGTCTGTAGTAAATTGTATCAATTTCTTTTGGTGCAATTGCACCCCATAAAATTGAAGTATGATAATTTGGATTTTCTAATGAACCTTTTTCAAAATGTGAAGCCCATACTTCGCACTGTGTGTTCTTTTGAATTATTGCATTTCCTCCACAGTGGTCCGCATGAGCGTGTGTGTTAATAATGGCTTTTACTTTATATTCAATGTTAGAAAATTTAAAATATTCGTCTAATGTTTCAAGTATATATTCGCCATCAACTTCTGTGTTACCAGAGTCAACAATATACACTTCAGTAAGTGAATCTTTTTTATCTGTAATCACACCTATATTTGTGTTACCAGGTATTACAAAAATACCTGGGATTAATTCTAACATTTTATTATTAAAGTAACTCATATTCATCACCATTAAACATTAAATATAATTAAAGGTCAGCTTTTTTAATTGCTTTAACTGTATAATCGTATTTGTTGTCGTTAATAGTAACTTTGAATGATTCACCAACTTTCTTTTCTAAGAAAGCATTTCCCAATGGAGACATGTAAGAAATAATTTTGTTTTCTGGATCTGATTCCCAAGGGCCCAAAATTGTGTAAGTTTCGTCTTTTCCAGAAGTGTTGTTTGTAAGAGTTACTGTGTTTCCAAAAGAAATTACAGAAGTTGTAGCAGTTGTTGGATCGAATACAATTGCTCTTGCAAGTTCTGATGTTAATTTTGAAAGTTCTAAATTCAAAATGTGTTGTTTTTCTTTTGCAGATTTGTATTCTTGGTTTTCTTTTAAGTCACCTTTTGCTTTTGCATCATTGATGTCATCATTATTTTTTGGAATTTCAACTGTACGAATTCTTTCAATTTCTGCTTTCTTTTCTTGAAGTTTTGCCGCTGTAACAAGTATACCATTAGACTGTTTTGTTTTTTCTTCTGATACGCGGAATTTTACGTTTGGATATTTTTCAAGAATCTTAGCTCTTGTAAGTTCTTTGTAAGTTGGATCTAAATCTGTAATGTCATCAATTAAAGTGTACAACTTCATTACTGTATCTTCATTATTTTTGAACATATAATCAAAAATAGTGTTGTCTTTGAAAAGTAATAAAGTTGCATTTTTATTGATTTTTTTGTTTTCTGTAGAATTAACGTGGCTGTTAATTTCACGGAAAGTAAGTTCAATAATATTGATGAGTGTAATTAATTGTTTTTCATATGGAACACCAGCATTTTTGAACCATTCTTTTTCCTGACATTCTTTGAAGAAGAATAAAACAGTTTCTCTGTAGTCTTTGTACATTTCAAAGCTTTTGCAAACTAATTTTTGAACATCTTCTGTAAAGTTAGAATCAACTAAGTTTTCTAACATTGTTACATCTAAAACAATAGGGAAGAGTTTGATATATTCTTCGTTCCAGTTAGGAAGCATTTTTACACAATTGATAAAGTCTTTTCTTAAAGATGTATTTTTTGTGTCTTTTAAGTTTTCGTAAAGTTGTCTTGGATCTTCAATGCGACTATATAATTCTGCAAAAGATTCTTTAATAGGGAATGCAAATTGTTTGTCGATTGTAGAAATTGATTTTACAACAAGGTAAGCTGCAATTGTTTGTTCGTTTACGTGTGTAATATTCTTTAAGATGCCTGTGAAGTAACTGTACATATCTGTAAAGAATTCATTTGAATTATCAGTTAATTCATTGTCAAAATATTTCATAAGAATATCTACGCGAGCAAAGAATTGTTTTTGAGCTGTAAATTCATTTTTTAATTTTTCTTCTGGAGAAATTTCTGTATCTCTTACAGTGTACATATTAATATCGTTTGGATTAATACCAAAAGTTGGTTCTGTTTCTAAGATTTTCTTAGCTGCAGAACTCCAAGATGTCCATTTTGAGCCTAATAATGGTGAAATTTCTGCTTTAATGCGTTTGAAATCACAATTGTTGTCAAAACTTTTGATAATTGTGTTCAATGTCCATTTTTTGTCGCTTTCAATTTTTTCTACAAGTTTGTCTCTTGTCGTTGTAGCTTTCAAAACCCAAATGTGATCTTTTGCAAGTGGTTTTAATGTATTGATTGCAAGTTTTAAAGAAATTTCGTGACTTCCTTTTGCTTTTCCAAAGTTAATTACTAATTTGTCGTTTTCTAATTTTGTAATAATACCAACGCCCCAACTGTTGTGGAAAACAAAGTTTCCTTTATCAAAAGCGATATGTTTTTCAAAGTCTGTAATAGCTTCAAAAACGTTTCTGTAGTTTTGTGTAAGGTTAGAAGATTTAATATATTCTTCCAAATGACTGTGATTTGCGTATTTTCCTCTGTAACATTCAACAATTTCTTTTCTTGCTCTGTTGTCTTTTGGATCAATTTCAAGATTTTGTTTAAGAATTGATATTGCTGTGTCCCAAAGTTGATTTGTTCTGTAGTAATCACAAAGATCTTGCATTAAATCTGTTGTTTTGTTTTCGCCTAAAGTTTTAGCAATTCTTCTTTTTGCAAGTTGGAAAAAGTCAATTTTTTCTGGAATGAATTGAAGTAATTTTGCCCAAATTTCTTTTACTGCATTATAGTTTCCTGCGTTAATGTATCTTAAAAGGGCTTTTTGGTAATATTCAATAGCTAAATCAATGTTTTTTTCGTCGCTAGATTCAGAAACTTCAACTTCTGTTCCATCTGCATTTTCTTGTTTTGCACCTTCGTAGTGTTCAGCCAATGCTTTTACTAAATCTGCTTCTGTAAAGTCAATTTTGATGATTTTTTTGTATAAATCCCAAACTTTATCATTTTTTTTGTATTGATTAGCAAGAACTCTAAGAGCAAAGATGTTGTTTGGATCATCTTCAAGAATGCTTTCACAAAGGTAAATTACAATTGCTTCTTTGTGGTTTTTCTGGAAGATGTCTACAAGGTTGATAAGTTGAGTATTATCAAGAGATCCTTTTTGTAATGCAAAAATACCAGAAAGGTACAATGCAATAATACTGTCTTTTGAATGTAAAAGATGTTCTTCACAAATTTGCTGAATTTCATCTACAACATTTTCATTTTTTGCTTGTTCTACAATGTTAGCCAATTCTTTAAGGTTGTTTTGTGTGTAATTACTAATTGTTGCACGAGTCCATGTTTCTTCTTTGAGCATGCTCTGTACTGATTCTACTAAACCTTCTGCCATCTTTTACCTCTTTGCCTTGTTATTTTATAATTTTGCACCTATGTGCATATTTTTAATTTGTTAGGCTTTGTTTATTTGACGTAATTTTCATACACGTTGCTATCAAGTAAACGAATTTTTAATAACACATCGTTTATTTTTGATGGTGATTCTCGTGTTTGAATATAATGATCAACAAGCCAAAAATATTTATTTAATAGAAGTGGAGTAAGAACCTTTTCGTTGCAAGATGGATCTTTTATCTCGTTTTCCATTGCATAAATATCTTTTCGTAATTTTATTACTTCCTGGGAATTTAATTGACGACGAATATTGAATACACCGTTTAAAACTCCGTTAATTGGAACCCATAAATTAATGAACTTTCCTGTAAAGCCTTTTTGTTTTGTAATATCAATCAGACATTTGATTAACTGTGAATCTAAAAAGTCTATATCAATACTTTCTGGACTTAAAAAGAAAGCTTCTCTGAATAAAACCTTTCCGAATTTATCTTCACCACATAGTGAAAAGCAGTCTGCTAATTCTGCAACTACAGGAGCCAAATTAGGATAAATCTTATTTGCTTCTGATAAACATATTTGAGCCTGCTCAAAATTCCCTAACTTTTTGTAACAAATACCTACTTTTCTGTAGATTTCAGCTCTTTGTAAAGAATCTCTTTCGTCTAAAAGAACTTCTAATTTTTTTAAAGCATTTGTAAAGAATCCGTGTTGCACCGCTAGTAAAGCATCTTCAAATTCAATGCTTTCTCTTGCAATAAATGCCTGAAAAGACTTCCATTCTTGAAGAATAGATTCGCTTTGAACATATTTGTCTTCAATGGCATTAATTCTTTTTATTGAGTCAACCAAAAAAATACAACATCTATTTGTGTAGATTAACTCCTTGCATTCAATATCGTAATCAAGAAGAGGGTCTATCAGCTGTTGTGCTAAAAGTGCTTCGCCTTTTTTTATGTGCTGCAAAACTTCTTTTAGTTTTTGTTCAGTTTGAGTCTCCATAGCTATTATAAATAATTATACAGAAATGAATTTTTTTAATCAATAAAAAATATTGAATTTCAGAAAAAATGGGATAAAATATATACAATGAATATTATAATCTGTCAAGTATTTTTTTTATATATTAATTTTTTTGAATAATTACATATATTGAAAATATTAGATTGTAAATAAACGACTTTTTTGTTAAAATGTTTGTAATTATGGAATCTAAAATTTTAGCACCTTCGTTATTGTCTGCAGATTTTAGCAACTTAACTGAAGCTTTTGAAAAAATAGAAAATTATGGTGGGAAAGCAGTTCATATTGATGTAATGGATGGTCAGTTTGTGCCAGAGATTACTTATGGGCAGCCTGTTGTTCGCTCTGTAAGAAAATTGTCAAAATTGCCTTTTGATGTGCATTTGATGGTTAAAAATCCAGAATTGCAGATTGAATCTTTTGCAAAAGCTGGAGCAGATTGGATTACTTTTCATTTAGAAGCTGCTGTTCATTCACATAGAATTATTCAACATATACATGAATTAGGAAAAAAAGCTGGAATTTCAATTGTGCCTTCAACACCTGTTGCTGCATTGAAAGAGTTACTTGAATACGTTGATATTGTTTTAGTGATGACAGTTAATCCAGGTTATGGAGGTCAGGTTTTAATTCCTTCTTGTGTAGAAAAAGTAAAAGAATTAAAGCGTATCCGAGAAGAAAAAGGTTATAACTTTAAAATTTCTGTGGATGGTGGTGTTAATTCGGATACATTAAAAACGGTTTTAGATGCTGGAACAGATATTGTTGTTTCAGGTTCGGCTTTTTTTAATGGATCTTTAAAATGGTGAGTGTGTAATGCGTAAGTTTTTGAAGAATGTTTTTTCTTTTTTATTTTTATTAGGACTTTCTGTAGGCCCTTGTTTTTCTAGCGAAACAGGATCTTATGCTTTTGTAGAAGGGTGTAAATCATTTTCTTTGGGAGACTGGGAAAATGCAATATTTATGCTAAAAAAAGCAGTTGCTTATGAAGATTATGAAACACCGGACACTTATTATATGTTGATTACTTCTGAAGTTGAAGCCGGGGAGTATAAAGCTGCATTAAATGATTGTGATTACTTTTTAAAACAATTTCCTTCTTCAATTTATATTTCTAGAGTGACTTATCTAAAAGGGAAGATTTTATTTAATTTAAAGGAATATGATAAATCTGTTGTTGTTTTAAGCGATTTTTGTCATCAATACAAAAACGATGATATGTATTCTTACGCTTTGTTTTATATTGCAGAATCTTTGTATGAAAATTACAAATATGACGAAGCTGAATCAATTTATGAACGAATTGTACAAGAATTTCCTAATTCTCCAAAATTTGCTGCTTCTCAATATAGAATTGAATCAATTTTGCAGCGTTCAAGAGAAGAAAAACTTTTGTATTTATTAAAACAAACTGGTGAAGAATATTTGGCAGCAAAAGAAGATTATGAACGTCAACTTAGATTGTATAATTCAGATTCTGTTTCTTCTGCAAAAGATAGATTACATGAATCACAACAGAAAAACGCTGAATTGGAAAGTTATGTAAAAGATTTAGAAAAACAGATTGCTGAGTTGCAAAATCAGTTGAATTTGCAGTATGAAAAGCAAGCTGAATTACAAAAAGAAATAGAAATAAATTCAATGGATAAAGAAGTTCCAAGTTTTGAACCTTATGATGAAACTAAAGAAAGAATAAAAGCGTTAAAAGAAAAAGCACAAAAAGTTCAAAATCTTTTGGATGAAAATTAAAATACTTTGTTTTGGAGTTTGTATGAAAAAAATTGTTAGGTTTTGTTTAATTTCTTTGACTCTTTGCTTTGCTTTTGTGTCTTGTGCTTCAACAAAAAAAGCTGTATCAGAGGAAGTTGTTGAACAACCAGAAGTTGCAGCTCCTGTTGAAGAAGTTGTAAACGAAAAAGAAAACAATAGCTTTATTGGCTGGATTGGTGTAAAAGGAAAAGATGTTGATTTTTCTGCTGGAAAAGTAAAACTTTATGGAAAAACAAAGTTAGGAACATTCAATATTTATGTAGTAAATAGTCAAAATAACGAAATTCCTGTTTTTTCAGTTTCTAATGAGTTTTCTTCTTCTGGATTTTTCTTAAAACAAGGAAATAAAATTTATAATTTGAATAAAGATGCAAATATTGAAATTTTTGCATTAAAAACAGATTTTGGAATTAAAATTGCGTATTCAATTCCAAAAGTTGCAGAAGTTGTTGTTAATTTTGAATGTTTAAAATCTTTGCCAATGAACGATTTTGATATGGTAAAAATTTCTGCAAGTGTAAAAAACACTTCGAAAAATACAAATAACTTTGCGTTAAAATGTGTGTTAGATACTGTCTTTGGCGAAAATAAAAAATACCATTTTTACACATCTAATGATGTTGGTATAAAAAATGAAACTTTATACAGAACAATGAAAAACGAAAAATGGTTTGTTTCTAAAAATGATAATAATGCTGTTCAAATACTTTTGGATGGTGCAGATATTACTTCTCCAGAAGTTGTTGTTTTGGCTAATAAACTTACTTTTGAATCAAATTCTTGGGAACCAACTGTTTCTTCTAAAAAAACTTTTGATAACGTTTTGTCTTATAATGATTCTGCTGTATGTGTAATTTGGCCTGAAAAGAATTTAAATCAAGAGGCAAGTTTTACAGAAAGTTTTTATCTTGCAGTAGCTTCTGATGGTGCTAAAACTTACGGTTATGATTATATTCTTGCAAAAGAAAAAAATCTTCCAATGGAAAGTACTCCAGTTATAGTTGAACCAAAAAAAGAAGTTTATGCAGAGCCAGAACCAGTAAAAGAAGATAGATTTATTCCAAATGTAAAATTTGATGTTACTACATTATCAAAAGAAAAATTTACACAAGAGTACATTCAGTCTTTAATTGATAGAATTTCTGAACTTGAAGATGATGGTGCAAATACAAATAGAACAGAATTATTGATGCTAAACGCAGAACTTGATGCAATTTTGGAAGTGTTGAGGCAATAATAAATGGCTACAGATGTTATTAATCTAGCTTGGAAGCAAATGTGTAAAAGAAAATTCTCGGAAGCAATTACTCTTTTAGAGAGTAAGGCAGATGTTTACGAAGAGGATTTTGAATTTTACATAATGATTGCAACTGCCTTTTTGTACATTGGCGATTTTGGTTCTGCTTCTACGTATTTTCAAAAAGCAAGAAAAATAAAAATTACAGATACTCGGTTGTTGTTGGGACAGGCAATAATCTTTTTGCGTCGTGGTGATACAAAAAGGGCACTTCAATATTATCTTGATGTAAAAGATAACGAGCCTTCAAATAAAATTGCTGCCGATGCTATTGAATTTATTCGTGTTAATGGTGATTACGATACAATTTGTAGAAGTTTTGATACTGGTGTAATTCAGCAGTTTTATCCACCATTGGGGGCGAATCCAAATAGGAGATTTTATTTTTTAATTCCTGTTGGGGCGGCAGTTTTGGGTGTTGTTTTGGCTATTTTGTTTTTTCCAAAACAAGTGTATAACGGGAAAAGAGGAAATCTTGAAGCTTTGGCTTTAACTGCAGTGGAAAAAGAAAGTCCACAAGAAAAAGACCTAAGTTCTCAAAGTTTTAATTATATTTTAACTTCCAAAGAAATTGAAAAATGTTACAAAGATGCAATTGGCTATTTTCAAAGTCACAACGACAATTTGGCTCAAAAAGAAATTAATAAATTGTTAAATTCCAATGCGGCTTTTTCTATAAAACAAAAGTGTCAGGTTTTGATGAGTTATCTTGAAATCCCAACTTTTGATACATTAAAAGATAATTTTTCATACAGTGAAGTTTCAAAAGAGCCAATGCTTTATTTGGATTGTTGGGTTTCTTGGGATGGTAGAATTTCAAATTCTATTGTAAATGCCGATGGCTCGTATACTTGTCAATTGCTTGTTGGTTACGAGACAATGAAAAATGTTGATGGTATTGTAACTGTTTATTTTGAAAGGGAGCCTTCAATTTTGCCAGATCAAGCTGTGAAAATTCTTGGAAAAATTGATTATCAAGATGAAAATATTGTATTAAATGGAAGAGCTGTTTATCAAAGTGTAAAAAAATAAAAAAAATTATGAAAAAAGTGATTTTTTTTTCTGTGAGATTGCATGTTTTTTGCAAAAAATCTTTATTGTATATATAGTGAATAATTAGTGAGGTATATATGGCAAGTGTTAATTCCACAATGGATACTGCGGAAAAAATGAAAGCTTTGGAAGCTGCAAAGTTGCAAATTGAAAAACAATTTGGTCAAGGTGCAATTATGAAGCTTGGAGACAAAGCTGATGTAAGCGGTATTGAAGTAATTCCTTCGGGATCGATTATTTTGGATGAAGCGTTAGGTATTGGTGGTTATCCGAAAGGTCGTATTATTGAAATGTATGGTCCAGAGTCTTCGGGAAAGACTACTTTGGCTTTGCATGCAATTGCAGAAGCACAGAAAATGGGTGGTGTTGCAGCATTTGTTGATGCGGAACACGCTTTGGATCCTGTGTATGCTAAAAACTTGGGAGTTAATATTGACGAGTTGTGGGTGTCACAGCCTGATACTGGTGAACAAGCTCTTGAAATTACAGAAAATTTAGTTAGAAGTGGTGCTGTTGATATTATTGTTGTAGACTCTGTTGCGGCGTTAACTCCAGAAAAGGAAATTGAAGGAGAAATGGGTGATGCTGTTATGGGAATGCAGGCAAGATTGATGAGCCAGGCTTTGAGAAAATTAACAGCTGTAATTGGAAAGTCAAATTGTATTGTTGTGTTTATTAACCAAATTCGTATGAAAATTGGTGTAATGTTTGGAAATCCTGAAACAACAACTGGTGGACAAGCGTTGAAGTTTTATTCTTCGGTTAGACTTGAAATTCGTCGTGTTGAAACGATAGATGGAAAGGGTGATGAAGACGCGATTGGAAATAGAGTTAGGGTAAAAATTGTTAAGAATAAAGTTGCGCCTCCATTCAGAAAGTGTGAACTTGATATTTATTTTGGTAAAGGTATTTCTGCTAGTGCCAGCTTGTTAGATTCTGCTGTAAAACACGGAATTATTGATAAACGTGGCGCTTGGTATACAATGGGCGAAACTAAAGTAGGTCAAGGTAAGGAAAATGCTGTTCAGTTCATTGAACAGAATCCAGAAATTGCTGCCGAAGTTGAAAAGAAAATACGCGAAATTGTATTTCCTGGACAAACAATAAAAAATAAAGATGAAGATTCTGGAAAAAAATCAAAGAAGGCAGCTGCCGCTGCAACTTCTGCAGATAACAAAGATGAATCTTTAGCTGACGGTTTGTTTTAATTAAAATGCAAACAGTTTACTTAGGACTTGGTTCTAACACGAATTTTCACAACGAGTCTTCTCTAAC
This sequence comes from Treponema sp., assembly GCA_017521105.1. GTDB lineage: Bacteria > Spirochaetota > Spirochaetia > Treponematales > Treponemataceae > Treponema_D. The sequence continues at coordinate 7,598 of JAFXDY010000171.1, read as the reverse complement.
TTTGTTGGAGAAGGCTTGTTCTGCTTTAAAAGAAATAATGGAAGATGTAAAAGTTTCTTCTGTGTACAGAACAAAACCAATGTATGTTGAAGATCAAGATGATTTTTACAATATGGTAGTTTCGGGGCAAGTTTTAGACGAAGAAAATCCTTTTGAATTCTTAAAAAAAATTAACAAAATAGAAGCAGATTTTGGACGTGATAGAGCAAAGGAAATTCGTTTTGGCCCTAGATCTTTAGACATTGATATAGAAATTTTTGGAAATCAAAAAATAAATACAGAAATTCTTCAAATTCCTCACCCAAGAGTAAAAGAAAGAGCATTTGTTTTGTATCCTTTACTTGAGGTTTTGAAAAAAAATGCCGATGATTTATTAGTAAAAGAATATGAATCTTATTTGAAAAATGTTGATTCATCATCAATTGAAAAAATAGATTAAGGCGGTTGTCATGGAAGCTATGAATACTGAAACTCTTGTTGCAGAACCAAAGGAAAAACATGCGTATAAAGTAGGCGAATTTGAAGGTCCTTTAGATTTGTTATGGGCTCTTATTCATGAAAGTAAAATAAATATTTACGATATTCCAATTGCTCAAATTACAGAACAATATCTTGAATATTTGGACTATGCTGTTCAAACAGATTTAGGCGATTTGTCTGAATTTTATAGTTGGGCTGCCAAATTGATATATATTAAAAGTAGAATGTTACTGCCTGTGGAAGTTGCGTTTGATGATGAAGATGAAGAGGATCCAAGACAAGAACTTGTAGATAAATTGATTGAATATCAAAAATTTAAAAAACTTACTGCCTTAATGGAAGAACAGGAAGACGATTCTGAATGGAATTTTGAACGTAAAAAAATTCAAAGAGTTCTTCCATTTGATGATGACGAAGAAATGTGGGAAGAAGTTGAAGCTTGGGATTTATTGCAACAACTTCAGTCAATTTTTAAGTCTATTATGAGTCAGTATTCAAATGAAAAGATTTTGAATATGTATGAAGAAATTTCTGTAAACGAAAAAATTACTTTAATGAACGAATTAATTGAAGATAAAAAAGAATGTATGTTTACAGATTTGCTAACTCGTGATGGAAACCCAATGGATATTATTTGTGCATTTATGGCAATTTTAGAAGCTGTAAAATTCAGAATGATAACAATTTTTCAAAATAAACTTTTTGGCGATATAAAAATTTGTGCTAGAGAAGAGGAAGACCGATACATCCCTTCGGAAGAAGAATTAACTTCAAATTAAAAGTTGTAAACAAGTTAAAAAAATAATAAATTATTAATTATGGAAAAGAGTATGGAATTTAATAAAGAAACAGCCTTGTGTGAAGCAATTTTATTTTTAGAAAGCGAACCATTAACTGTAAAAGTTCTTTCAAATAAGGCACAACTTTCGGAAGAAGTTGTAGAAAAATGTATTGAAAATTTACAAGAAAAATATGCGTCAGAAGATTCAGGTATTGAACTTTCTATGGTAACTGGCGGATGGTGTATTACTCCAAAAAAAGAATATTGGGAAGTTTTAAAAGAATTTTATGGTTCAAAAAGAGAAGGAAAACTTTCAAAATCTGCAATGGAAACTCTTTCAATTATTGCATATTCACAACCAATTACTAGAGCCGAAATTGAATCTTTGCGTGGTGTTGGTGTAGATAATATGATTAGACTATTAATAGAACGCAATTTGATTAAAGAAGTTGGCAGAAAAGATGCACCTGGTCGCCCAACTCAATTTGGAACAACAAAAGAATTCTTAAAATTATTCAGATTAAATTCAATTGCCGAATTGCCAAAACTTGATGAAACTGAAGAGGAACGTTTTGAACTCGCAAGATAGTTTACGATTACAAGTTTATATTGCTCATTGTGGAGTTGCCAGTAGACGTGCCGCAGAACAAATTATTTTAGATGGAAGAGTTTCCGTAAATGGAAAAGTTGTTTGTGAATTGGGAACAAAAGTTTCTGGTGATGATAAAGTTTTTGTAGACGGAAATCAAATCTTTTTGGAACAAACAAAACGATATGTTTTATTGAATAAACCTGCAGGTTATGTTTGTTCTTCTGTTGATGAAAAGGGTAGAGATACTGCTGTAGATTTATTAAAAGAAAAATATTCAGAGCGCCTTTACAACATTGGCCGCCTTGATATGTACAGCAAAGGAATGATTTTTTTTACAAACGATGGAGATTTTGCTGCAAAACTTTCACATCCTTCAAGTCAGTTAGAAAAAGAATACATTGTAGAAACTAGTCAGGATGTTCCTGTGGAATTTACAAAAGCATTTGAAAAAGGAATTAGAATTGAAAATTCATTTTACAAATGTAAAAAATGTGAAATTTTAAAACCTAGAAAAATCAAAATTGTTTTGATTGAAGGAAAAAATAGAGAAATTAGACGTGTTTTGGAAAGCCAAAACATTGGAACAAAATCTCTTGTTCGGGTTAGAATTGGTTGTGTAAATCTTGATGATTTGAAACCTGGCGAAAGTAGAGATTTAACAAAAAAAGAAATTGATGACTTGTTGAAGTTATGCGAATAATGCAACTTTTTGGCTGTAAAATAGACAAAAAATGCCCAAATAAATAATAAAAAGAGGATTTTATGATTATTGCTATTGATGGACCTGCGGGAACTGGAAAAAGTACAATTGCTTCTATTTTGGCAGAAAAATTAAATATTACTTTTTTGAATAGTGGTGGTTTTTACAGAACTTTAACAATTGCAATTTTAGATGCAGGAATTGATTATTCAGATGAAGAAAAAACTGTAGAATTTTGTAAAAAACAAAAAATTGAATATACAAAAGAAAGTCATTTTATTTTGAATGGAACTGATGTAACTGCTCATCTTCATGATGATAGAGTTGCAAAAAATGTGGCACAAGTTAGTGCAATTGTTCCAATTCGTCATTTAGTAAATGATTTGATGCGGGAAATTACAAAAAGTTTGAGCATTGTTTGTGAAGGTCGTGATATGACAACTGTTGTGTTCCCTAATGCGGAATATAAAGTTTATCTTGATGCTTCGGCAGAAGTTAGAGCTCAGCGTCGTTTTGATCAGGGTGTTAGTAGTTTATCTTTTGAAGAAATCAAACAGTCTATTATAGAAAGAGACGAAATTGATAAAAATAAAAAAGAAGGTGCTTTAAAAATTGCTCCGGACGCTTTATATATTGATACTTCGACCTTGACGATAGACAATGTTTGTGAGATAATATTAAAACAAATTTCATAAAATTAAGGGTTTACAATGGAAAAAATGGAAGTGGAAAAGAATGTTGCTCAGAACTCCAAGAGCGATTTTCAGACACAATTAGAGGAATCTCTGAAAAACATCAATGTGCCAGAAGCTGGTCAGATGGTAGAAGGAATTGTCGTTCAGATTACTGAAGACTATGTTTATGTTGACATTGGTGATAAGTCAGAGGGTTTAATCCCTGTTAAGGAGTTCGCAGAAGGTCTGCCGGTAGAAGGGGATACTGTTAGAGCTTTGTTAATCGGTCATGATAAAAATGGTCCTGTATTATCAAAGAAAAAAGCTGATTCAAAACGTTTCTTAAAAGAAATTCAACAAGCGTTTAAAGACAAAACACCTGTAAATGGTACAATCGCTAAATTAGTAAAAAGTGGTTACGAAGTTAATCTTGGAATTGACAAAGCTGCTTTCTTGCCAATTAGTCAAGCTGATGCAGATAAGATTGAAAAACCAGAATCATTAATTGGTGTAAAATCTAAGTTCTATATTGAACGTCTTTATTCAGATAATAAGCTTAATCCTGTTGTTAATCGCCGTAGATTTTTGGAAGAAGAAATTGACTCAAAAAGAGACGCTTTCTTTGGTTCTGTTCAATTAGGTGATAACGTAAAAGGAACTGTTAAGAGCTTTACAAGCTTTGGTGCTTTTATTGATTTAGGTGGTTTTGATGGTCTTCTTCATATCAATGATATGAGTTGGGGTCATGTTGCTCGTCCTAAAGATTTTGTTAAAAAAGGCCAAGAAATTGAATTAAAAGTAATCCGTCTTGATCCAGCAGAAAAAAGAATTAATCTTTCTCTAAAACATTTCTCTGAAGATCCATGGATTCATTTTGATGAAAAATATAGCGTAAACAAGGTTGTTAAAGGTAAAGTTACAAAACTTACTGAATTTGGTGCATTTGTAGAATTAGAAGAAGGTATTGAAGGTCTTGTTCATATTAGCGAATTCTCTTGGACAAAGAAAATTAATAAACCAGGTGATATGGTTTCTGTTGGTCAAGAAGTTGACGCTGTTATTCTTGGATATGATATTCAAGCTGGAAGAGTTTCTTTGGGATTCAAACAAGTTACCGAAAATCCTTGGGATACAATTACAGAAAAATATGCTGAAGGAACAAAAGTTAAAGGTAAAGTTGTAAAACTTACTAACAAAGGTGCTTTTGTAGAACTTGAAGAAGGTATTGATGGTTTCTTACATGGTGAAGATATTTCTTGGCTAAAGAAAGTTAAACACCCTGGAAGTGAATTGTCTGTAGATCAAGAAGTTGAAGTAATCGTTCTTGAATGTAATCCAGAAGCTCACAATATTAAGGTTGGTATTAAACAATTAACAGATGATCCTTGGAAAGCATTTGCAGCTGAATACAAACCAGGCTCAACATTAGAAGGTGAAATTACTTCTATTACAGAATTTGGTGTATTTGTAAAAGCTCCAAATGGAATTGAAGGATTAGTTAATAAAGCAAACCTTCCAGAAAATAAAGAAGAAACATACGAAGATGCTGTTGCTAAATATAAAGTTGGTGACAAAATTAACGTATATGTTGTTGATGTAAATGCAGCAAAAGAAAAAGTTGCTTTCTCTGTAAAAGAATTTAAGAAAAAGCAAACAATGGATGAAATTTCACAATATATGTCATCTTCTTCTAATGATGATGATGGTGGAGCATTTACACTTGCTGATATGATTAATTCTAAGAAACAATAATAATTTGTAAAAATTATTATCTGTTTTCTTGTAATGAACGCATTGTAAGTTGTATTCCAACCTGCAGTGCGTTTTGTTTTACAAGTTGAATAATTGGTTAGTTATACTTTGAATAGAATAAATTGCAAGAAAAAACTTGTTACTCCTTTTTTGGGGCAATCAGAATATGCTAAAGAAATATGCAAGTTGATTGATACTGTTTCTAATAATTCTTCAAATGTATTATTATTTGGAGAAAGGGGAACTGGAAAAAGATTATTTGCAGAAAGCGTACATCTTAAAAATAATGAAAATTTTCAAGATTTTTTTGTAATTAATTGTCGTTTTTATGGTTCTGAGTTTAGCAATAAATTGAATGAATTAAAAAATAACTTATTAATTCAAAGTGATTCTTGTAGAACTGTTTTTTTTGAAAATATTGATAAATTAAAGGTTGAATTGCAACAGAACTTATTAATATTTTTAAAAGAGATTACTGATTCAAAATGTAATGTAAGAATTATTTCTTCAACAGAAACTTTTTTGGAGCAGATGGTTCAAAATAATTTGTTTAATAGAGATTTATATTACTTTATTAGTTCTATAATTTTGAATTTTTTGCCAATACGAAGTAGAAAAGAAGATATTTGTGAAATTGCAAATTTTTATAAAAAGCATTTTGAAACAAAATCTGGTATTGTTTTTGAAGATTTTTCTGAAGATGTTCTTTGTGCTATGAAAAATTATTTTTGGCCTGGGAATATTGATGAATTAATTAATTCTATTCAACGTGCTTTTGTTGTTGGAAAGAATAAAACGATATCTGTTTTAGATTTAGGATTGCAAAATTCTAATTCTATGGATGTTGCAAATATTAATTTAACAGATAAATCATTAAAATCTGCAATAGACTCTTTTAAAAGAGAATATGTAAAAAAAATACTAGAAGAAAACGGCTGGAATCAAACAAAAACTGCCAAGATACTAGGAATTCAACGGACTTATGTGATAAGATTAATAAACGAATTACAAATCCGTGATAAATAATTTTTGAGGTTAAAAAAATGGCTGATAAAGTAGAAAAAATTACCGTAGGTAAAAAATTAAATGCATTTTTAGAAAAAAATAAAAAAGCATTGATGGTTGTGCTTATTTTGTGTCTTGTTGCTTTAATTGGTTTTGTTGTAATCAATTTGGTAATGACAAATCAAAAAGGAAATAATCTTGCAAAACTTGATCAAATTACTTACGAATTAACAAATGATTCTGCAACTTTAGAAGATGCAGAAATTCAAACAAGAATCAACGACGCATTAACTAAGTTAGAAGAATTAAGAACTTCTAGTGGTATTGTTGGTTCAAGAGCTAATTTGCTTGCTGCGGATTTACTTTTTAGACAAGGTAAATTTGAAGATGCAATTAAGGCTTATGAAAAAGCTGCTTCTTTAAAAAATAAATCTTATATTGCTCCATTGGCATACTATAACATTGCTGTTTGTTATGAAGAATTAAAAGACATTGCTAATGCAGAAGCTAATTATAAAAAAGCTGTAGAATACGAAGATTTCTTACTTTTGACTCATGCAAAATTTAGTTATGGTCGTATTTTAGAAACACAAGGAAAATACAAAGAAGCTGTTGAAGTTTATACAGAATTAAACGATTCAACTCCTGAAGATACTTGGGCAAAAATGGCTAAAACTAGAATTATTGCTTTACAGTCAGAAGGAAAAGCTGAATAATCATTTGTAAGCTATTAATATAGAGGAAAGGTCATGTTAGGAAATAAAAAATCAAAAATCAGATTCTTTATTTTTCTTACAGGCCTTTTTTTATTTTTAAATTCATGTGGTTTAGATACTTTTGTTGTTGTAGAACCACCTTATAGCATTGGTGTTGGGCCAAATGTTGATACAGAAGATTATTCATACAAGTTTTTTCAATTTGATACAAATTGTGATTTATCTGGTTATCCTGATGATTTTGTTTTTTTGGGAACTAATGTTTATTATAAAATTTATTCCAATCCTAATGATGTAATTGCCCAAACTAGTACTTTGAATGCATTAGCGGAAGATTTTGAAACAAGTGCTACCGCTGCATCAAAATTAATCCATACTTATTCATACCAACCATTACAAATAAAAAATTACCCAATTGAGGCTGCATTAATTCCTTTTAATACAATTCCTCGTGAATTAGTATATATTCGTTTAACAGATTATCAAGATATTCCAAATTTTGAATCTAGAATTACTCTTTCAGGAAAACCATTGTATAATTCATCAACAAGAACTATTCCTGTAAGAAATGTGGGAAATTATACTTTTAATTTTGGAAGAACAGGTGATTTTGATAAAGTTCCAGAGATCGGCGATGCTGATGTTTATGGTTCATCGGTGCCTTCTGATGGGATTTGGTATGTTGCTCTATATGCAGTTGCTTTGGGAAGAACTGTAACATTTGAACAACAATACAGTAATATTGTTTACCTTGGGGCTATTGCCATTGATGCTAATTCACCTGATAATTAGATGGAAAATCGCAATTATTCATGTTTGTCTACTTGAATCTTTTTATAAAATAGTATATATTAATTTTCACGGTGCTTTAGCTCAGCTGGATAGAGCAATTGCCTTC
>JAFXDY010000170.1 GCA_017521105.1 Treponema sp. | reverse complement strand
GCTTTACGGGACGGAGCTGGTCACATTGGATACCAAATAAAAAAAGAATATCGGGGGAAAGGTTTTGGAACAGAAGGATTGCGTCTTACAATAATTGAAGCAAAAAAAATCCTTGCAAAATATGGCGAAACTGAACTATATTTACGTTGCAACATCACAAATCCCGCAAGCCTTTCGTGCATGTTAAAAAACGGAGCCGTAATTCATCACCAAGATGAACAAAAATACTACACCCGAATAAAACTTGATTGAAAAAAAGGAAAATGCAATATATATTTTAACTATGCCAACAGTTTTTAGAGAAGAAACTCGAAAACATATTCATGTTTCATCTGCCAACGGTGAAGCAGAAATTCAAAATATTTCTCCTCGCGGTTTTTGGATTTTTGATGGCGAAAAAGAATATTTTGTTTCTTTTAAGAATTACCCAGATTTTTATACTGCTACAGTTCAACAAATAAATGATTTTACAGTTGATGCCTTTGGAAATTTTCATTGGGAAGTTTTAGATATAGACATTGAAAAAGAATCTCTTGAAACTCCCGAAAATTATCCTCTAGTATTTACCAAATAAAAAAGGAACTAAGATAAAAACTGCCAGAAATATTGTCAGTTTTTATCTTCTAAAGTTTGCGTTGCTAACTTTGTATATTCTGCTGTTTTTTACTATGTTATGGCGACAGGCCACTTGCCTGCTTTTTTAGGAGGAAAAAATGAAAAAGATTATTTTATCAATGATACTAACAACATTCTTTTCAATTGCTCTATTTGGGCAAAATATTGAAGATTTTGAAAAAGATTTTATCAATGCAACTAAAACTGAGTTTACTGAAGCAGACTTAAATAACATGTTTCAATCATATTCATTTTTCCTGGACTCTTACTATGATATGACGCAATTCGTGGAAAATACTAATCAAATTGTTGAATATCCATTGTCAAAATTTAAAGAAACTGGCAGTTATAAAAATAATATAGAAAATTTATTTAACTCAAAAAATGACAATCAACGATTACTGTCTTATCTGGTTATTTCTGGGGCTGGTGATAAAAAATTTGAAAAAAGGCTTTTAGAAAGAATTAAAACCGAAAAGTCCGAGGCCAATATTGTTTGGGCTGCTATGGCTTTGATGCATTTAAAAACCAAACATACAACCGCTTTGTTTGATTTTTTGGTAGAATACGAAAATTTTGGCGACAGTCATATGATTCCTTTGTATATTCAGCTGGATAAGAAATCTTTACAGAAAACTGCTTACGATAGAATTAACAGTGAAAATGTAAGGGCAAAAATCCTCGCCGCTCAAATTCTTTCGATTACTGGTAAAAATAAGAAAACCGAAAAATTATTACTAGATGCAGTCAAAAACTGGGATTATAGTATAAAGGGGTATGCAATTTATTCTGTAAAAGAACTTAGAGTTGGCAACCTAAAAAATGATTTTATTCCGTTACTAGATAATCCACAAACTCGAAGTATTGCAATTCAAGCTTTAGCTAATAGCCCTACAAAAGAAGATGTTGATTATTTAAAACAGTTATTGGAAAAAGAAGGTTCTGTTTCCGAGGAGCTATTAGACGGATTTTATGAATCACAAAATATAGAAAATATAAAATATTGGCTGCACTTAGTTTCTACAAAAGAGATTCCTGAAAAATATTTTTTTAGTACATCTGCACAACAACTTTTATTTTCAGATGATGTATTAGAAGATGTTCAAGAAGCATTAAAAACTACAAAATATACCGAAATTCAAAAATACCTGATTAAAGTATTGGAAGGTAGAAACGACCAGGAGTCAATGGATATAATTTTTGCTTACTTAGATAGTGAAGATTCTTCGGTTAGGTACTGGACTGTGGATATTTTAAAAGGAAAGCAACCTGTTGAAGTTATAAATAAACTGATAGGAATGTTGGAAAATCCAGAACAAAGAGTAGTTTCAATCACCAATGTATTGGTAGAAAATAAAATAGACTCGCTTCAATCTACTTATGAAAAAATATACCAGATAGAAAAGAGTTTGGATTGGCAAAGAAGCTCGATTGAATATCTGTCGAATTTCCCAAAACAAAATCATAAAAAGATATTTCTGGAAATTTTAGAAAATAATAAATCTGATACTTTTATAAAAAGAGATGCTGTTATGGGACTGGCAAATTTAAAAGATGAATCTTCTGTAGATATAATAATTAAAGCTTGCGAAGAAGAAAGTTCCTATAGTGATTATAACGCTCGGACTTATTTAATTGCTCTATCAAAAATTAAATGTGAAAAGGCAAAAAAATATATTGAAAAATATACGAATAGTAAAGAAAAAATAGTTAAAGATTTAGCGAAAGAATTAATCGCAGGTTGGGATAACTAATATATTCTATAAGACAAAAAGTAGAATTAAATCATTTATGGAGTAAAAAAAAGCCATAACAAAGGTTCGTAGCCGACAGCGGAACAATCAATTGTTCCGAGCCATTATTTCGATGAGCCTAAAAAATGCTGTCGCATTTTTCTTAACGGCTCTTCGATTGTAGGCAGGGTCAAGCCCGCTGCGGTACAACCAGTTGTTACAAAACAGCACAAAAAGTCAATTTCGAAAATTGATATTTTCTAAATTGACTTTTTTATAGGAGCACCCATGACTTATTTTCGCGTTCATACAAAAGATATTGCCTATCTTACGGGGCAGCCTCGTGGCATTTTTACTGCAATTTGGAAACTTGTTGAATCAAAAACTGTTTCTGCAGAAGAAGAAAAAGAATATTACAAAAATAAAGCCTATTTTGAAAAAGTTTTGCCAGTTCCTCCATTTTACGAACAAGGAAATCCTGACAAAGCCACAACTTGGTTTAAAGATACTCCACAAGGAAACAACATTTACAACCAAATGACTTTTTACAGAGAACTTGCCCAAAAATATGGTGTAAAATTATACAAGACTCAAACAGAAGAAATCCCTGGGGAAGTAATTTACGAAGATGATTTTCAAATTGCCGTAAAAAACACAAAAAGCAATTTAAAATGCAAAACAACAGAAGTGTAAAATCTCTTTAATAAAGAAAATCAAAAAAAATTAAAAATCCTCTTGCTTGTGACGTAGCGTCATGAATTATAATATAATCAGAGGTTAGTTATGAGCAATGAAAAAAATAATTCTCATGGATATATGACTGTTGGGGAAGTTGCAAAAAAAATGGGCGTCACAGTTCGAACTTTGCAATATTATGATAAAGAAGGACTTGTTTCGCCTTCTTCAATAAGTGAAGGTGGACGGCGTCTTTATTCAGATAAAGATTTAATTTTACTTCATCAAATTTTGTCTTTAAAATCTTTAGGTTTTTCTTTAGATGATATTAAAAACAAATTGCCATCGTTAGATACTCCGCAAGATGTGGCAAAAATTCTTTCAAACCAAGCGGCAGATATAAAAAATAAAATTCAAAGTCTTGAAAAAACTCTTTCTTCAATTGAACAATTAAAATCAGAAGTTTTGCAAATGCAAAGTGTAGATTTTAAAAAATATGCAGATATCATCGTAAATCTGCAAATGGAAAACGAGTATTATTATCTAATCAAAAAGTTTGATGATGATGTTTTAGACCATGTTAGAAATCAATTTACAAAAGATTCTGGGCTTGATTTTTTGGCAAGATTTAATCATTTGAGCGATGAACTTTTAAAACTAAAAAGAGCAAATGAAAATCCAAAAAGTGAAAAAAGTCAAAAAATAACAAAAGAATACTGGAATTTAATTATGGAATTTACCAATGGCGATATGTCGCTACTTCCAAAACTTATGGAAATGGGAAAAATTCAAAATGCTACAAATGAGATTGAAGAAAAGCAAGTTGAAATTAATGATTTTTTGGAGTCGGCTTTGGAATTTTATTTTTCAACATTGCAGCAAAATCCTTTTGAAAATGTGGGAGGAAATTAATAATGTCTTATGCAATAAAAGTTTCAAATCTAAAAAAAAGTTATGGAGCAAATCTTGTAATAAAAGGAATTGATTTAGAAATTTTTTCTGGGGAAGTTTTTGCTTTGCTTGGTGTAAATGGTGCTGGAAAAACTACAACTTTGGAATGCATAGAAGGTTTGCGAAAATATGATAGTGGATCAATTTCTGTAAATGGAAAATTGGGCATTCAACTTCAGTCATCATCTTTGCCTTCCCACATAAAAACAATAGAAGCCATTAAACTTTTTTCTAAATGGAATAAAACAAAAATTGACGCCTCTTTACTCGAAGCTCTAAACATAAACGACATTGAAAAAAAGCAATATAATCAAATGTCAGTTGGACAAAAAAGAAGATTGCATCTGGCTTTGGCGTTAATTTCTAATCCAGACATAATTTTTCTTGATGAACCAACAGCCGGATTGGACGTGGAAGGTCGGTTTGCTTTGCACCAAGAAATTAGGAAATTAAAAAATCAAGGAAAAACAATTGTTTTGGCAAGCCACGATATGGCAGAAGTTGAATCTTTGTGCGATAGAATTGCAATTTTGAATGAAGGTAAAATTGCTTTTTGCGGAACTGCCGCAGAACTTTCAGAAAAAATTGGAAAAAAATATTTTATACAAATCAAAACAATCCAAGGTACTCAAACTATAGAAACAGATAATATTGAAACTTCACTTATTCAAATGCTTACAGAAATAAAATCAAAAGGACAAAAAGTTTTAGATATAAAAGTAGATAGTGGAACTTTGGAACAACATTTCATGGAAATGGCAAAAAAACGATAAATAATAAGGAAAAAAAATGAAAGCTTTTTTATACGGATTATTTTTACAAATCAAATTAGACATAAGAAGTAAATCTCTTTTGGTTACTTGTTATATTGTACCATTAATTTTCTTTGCATTAATGGGTGGAATTTTTACATCTGTAATGCCAGAAATGAAAGAAACTTTAATTCAAGCAATGATTGTTATGGGCGTTTCAATGGGAGCGTTTATAGGACTTCCTCCTTCATTAATAGAAACATATTCTGGTGATATTAAAAAAATGTATCAGGCAAACGGAGTCCCACTCTATTTGGGCCTAGTTACAATGTTCATTTCTTCACTTGTTCACCTAACAATAATGTCTTCTATTATTGTTGTTATATCTCCCGTGCTTTTTGATGCAGAACTTCCCAAAAATTTACCACTTTTTTACGGAGCGTTAATAATTTTTATAGCAGTTTCTTTAAGTCTTGGAAGCATTTTGGGGCTTTTAGTAAAAAATCAAGCAAAACTTACAATGTTTGCACAATTAGTTTTTTTACCTTCAATAATGCTTTCTGGAATAATGTTCCCTTCAGAATTACTTCCAAAATTTTTAGATGTTTTGGGAAAACTTTTTCCAGCAACTTGGGGGTACAATTTAATGCTTTCTACAGATTTTCAATTTAAGAATTTGTGGTATCTTATTTTGATTTTTGTTTTTGCAATAATAATTTGCTGTGTTTTGTTAAACAGAAAATCAAAAAAATAATTTATAAAACCAAGGAGTTTTCTGTGGAAAATAAAAAAACAAATTCTTTTATTACTTACGAAGTGAGCCTTTATTTTGAAAAAGATTCGGAATTAAAAATCAAAAATCTAATAAGGCAAATTGCAGACGTTACTCAAAATTTTTATAGAATTGAAAAAGAAATTCCACCTCATATAACGCTAGGAATGTTCAAAGCCACAGAAACTCAAAAAGGAAACTTAAAAAAAGTTATTAAAAAACTTCAGGATGAATTTAATAATTTTGAAAAGAAAGAAAAAATGCTTAATATGAATAAATTAGATTCTTTTAAGAATAAAATCTTGTTTTTGGCATTTCCGCAAAATCAAAATGCCAACAAAGAAAGTGTTTTGTTTTATTTAAATAAACTAATTCATTCAGAGTTGTTAAAAGATTTGTCGCCTGCAAATAATAATTTATATTTGCCTCAAAATTTTTATCCTCATTGTACAGTTGCCACAGGTCTTTCTTTAAAACAAATAAATAAGATTTTTGATGATGAACAAAAATTGGAAATTCCAAAACAATTGGTTTTTAATAGAATAGCTTTGGCTGTTCATAACCCTTTTGAAATTATTTTATAGAAATGTATTTGTTAGTTTGGAGTGTATAAAAAAAAGTCACAACTCTGTCTAACATGCGGTCTTGTTCTTGTGGAAACGCTTTTTTCATTGCGTTTACAACATCAAAAACAGAGTTTGTTCCGTCCAAAAGTAGCCACAATGTAGAACCGTATTTGTCTAACGTAATGTGGCTTATTTTGGGTTTGTGAAAAAAAGCCTGTGCCAATTTGTTAAAAAATCCTGTGTTTGGAATGTCTAAAATAACGATTCCATCTTTTTGATTCCAACTGATTTTTTCTGAAGGAACAAATACAGAATCCATAAAATTTTTTGACACACGCTTTTGTTTCATTTTATTCAGTTACCTTTTTTGATTTTTTTAGTGAATAGAAAATCATTGCAGCAATAATAATTACAAAGAATAATGCGCCACCAATGTTTTCTAGTGGGCAACCTAAGTTAATAATATCGCCAATTGATTTGTCTCCAACTTTAATTACAGCGAAAACTGCTAAAAGGATTCCAATCAATCCTTCACCAGCAATCATTCCAGAACAGAAAAGTGTACCGTTATTTACAGCTTCTTTTACTTCTTCTTCACCTTCTTTTGCTTTGCGTTTTTCTACAAACCATCTAATAATTCCACCAACAAAAATTGGAGCTGTAAGATAAAGTGGCAAGTAAAGACCAATTGCAAATGGCAAAACAGGAATTCCAAGTAATTCAATTACAATTGCAACACCAATTCCACAGAAAATTAATCCCCATGGTAAAGTTCCGCCCATTACACCTTCAACAACAAGTTTCATTAAAGTTGCTTGTGGAGCAGGAAGTTCGTTTGAACCAAATCCCCATGCAGCATTCAAAAGATACATAATTCCACCAATTGCAGCTGCAGAAACGATTGCACCCAAAATTTCACCAATTTGTTGTTTTACAGGAGTTGCTCCAACAATGTAACCAGTTTTTAAGTCTTGTGATGTATCGCCAGCCATTGCAGTTACAATACTTACAATTGTACCAATGCTAATTGCAATTGCCATTCCTTCGTAACCTTGGTATCCGCAAGCTTTTAAAATTGTAGTTACAATTAACAAAGTTGCAATAATCATTCCAGAAACTGGGTTATTTGACGAACCAACCAAACCAACCATGCGGCTAGAAACTGTTGCAAAGAAGAATCCAAAAACAACAATTAACAAAG
>JAFXDY010000169.1 GCA_017521105.1 Treponema sp. | reverse complement strand
CAACTGGGGATCAGCCTGCAATTGCTCGAGTTAGAGCTGCTTATGTAACAACTGCCATTGCGGAATATTTTAGAGATTTAGGTAAAGATGTTGTTTTAATGATGGACAATGTTACTCGGTTTGCTAAAGCGCAGCAAGAAATTGGAACTTCAAACGGAGAACTTCCAATTCATGGTGGATATCCTCCTTCGGTTTTTGATATGCTTCCAAAGCTAATGGAAAGAACTGGTACAAATGATAAAGGAACTATTACTGCTTTTTACAATGTTTTGGTAGATTCTGATGATATGAATGAACCAATTACAGATGCTGTTCGAGGTATTTTGGATGGACACATTGTATTAAGTAGAAAATTGGCTCAAGCTTATCATTATCCTGCAATTGATGTTTTGGCTTCTATTAGTCGTTTGAGCAAACGTGTTACTGGTAAAATGACTCAAAAAGCTTGTGCAAAATTAAGAACTGTAATGTCTACTTACCAAAATAACGAAACTGCGATTGTTGCAGGAATTTATGCTAGAGGAAATTCTCATGTTATAGATGAAGCAATTGATTTACATCAGCAAATTGAAGAATTTTTGACTCAAGAAGAATATGAACCAAGCTCTTTGGAATCTACTTTAAAAGAACTTTCAAGACTTACTGAAATTGAGATTCCTGAGAGTGAATTTGTAGAATCTTTTGGTGAAGAAGCTATTGCAAATGAAGAAATTTAAATTTGAACTTGAACAGGTTTTAGAAATTCGTGAATTTGAAAGGCAGCAAGCAGAAGGTGAACTTTCAAAATGCATTGCTGTAGAAAATGAAATAAATGAAAATCTTGCAATAATTGCTAATCAATATGATGCTCTAAAAAAATCTACAAAGGGGTCTTTAGATTTTTCTGAAATGATGGGACAAAGTCAATATGCAAATCTTTTGGATTATCAAAAAGAGCAGTTGCTTCTTCAATTGGCACAAGCAAAATTAGAAACAGAAGAAAAACGAAAAATCTTAACAGAATGTATGAAAAAAACTTCTGCATTAGAAAAAATGAAAGAACTTCAATACGAAGATTACAAACTTGAATTAAATCAAAAAGAAAATCGTCGCATTGAAGAACTTTCAAGTATTAAAAGTTTTTCTGAAAACTAATCTTTTACAAAATCTATTAATAGTGGAATGCACTACCACCAATAAATTCTCTAATAATACTTCTTGGAGGAACAGCTGTTGGTGGAATTGTAGAAAAGTTTTCCAAAAAGTTTAAAAGTCGTCTTGCTTCTGAATATTCTTTTTCCATTGGAGTTACTTGTCGCAAAAGTGGGGCAGCATAAACTCTTAAAACAGAAAATTCATAATCTAAAGCTGTGTTCAAAATGGCGTCTGCATTATTTTGGAATGGGAAGATGTGCAATTCTTCGCCACGTGTAACGCTTGGCCACATTTCAATTGTTCCAGCCGCAGGTTTTCCACGGAAGTTGTTATCTCGAACAATGCGACGAATTAATCTGTTGTCGCTTGTGGAAATTCTGTTGTGGTCATCAAGGTTTAATTGAGTTAATGCAGAAAGATAAATTTTAAATTTGTATTCAGCAGGAACTTTTGGAGTTAATTTATCATTAAGACCGTGAATTCCTTCCATAATTAAAATTTCGTTTTCTTCCAATGTCATTTTGCAGTTTTCGTCAAAATAACTTGTTCCTGAGTGGAAGTCGTAACTTGGAATGCAAACTTCTTTTCCTGCAAACAAATCTACAAGATTTTGATTTAATAATTCAATATTAAGAGCTTCTAAACATTCAAAATCTGGTTTTCCTTCTTCATCTAAAGGAGTTTTGTCTCTTCCTAAATAGTAGCAATCTAAACTGATAATTTTTGGTTGGTATCCCATGGCACGCAATTCTAATGCCAATTTTTTTGCAGAAGTTGTTTTTCCTGATGATGATGGACCTGCAATTAAAACTACTTTTACAGTGCCTTTTTCTATAATTTGAGACGCAATGTTAGAAATGTTTTTTTGTTGGAAAGTTTCTGTAATTTCAATAAAGTCGTTAATTTGTCTTTGTTTAATAAGTTGATTTAACGAAGCTGCAGAAGTTACATTTACACGTTTTCCCCATTCTTTGTATTTAGAAAAAATTTCGTAAAGTTTTGGTTCATCTTTGAACAAATCTAAGCGTTCTGGGTCGCTTGTGCGTGGGAATCTTAATAAAAATCCGTTTTTATATTGCAAAATATCAAAAACTTTTAAAACTCCAGTGGAACGAACAAGAGGTTCAAAATAAATATCAGAAAAATCGTTAATTGTGTTAATTTTTATGCTTGGTTCGCAAATGAACTGAAGTTGTTTTCTTGTTTCTTTTAGATTTAGTTTTTCAAATAATTGGGTTGCTTCTTGGTAAGAAATGTCTTTTGTTGTAATTGGAATGTTTTGTTCAATTAATTTTTCCATTTCTTTTCTAAGCTGATTAATTACATCGTTAGAAACTTCATCTTCGTTTTCAAAAGTGTAAAAATATCCGTGACCAAGACTATGTCCAACTAAAAGTCGTTTTTCTGGAAATAAAGTGTGACAGGCTGTTGCCAAAAGCAAACAAAGTGAACGTCTGTAAATGGCACTTCCTGTTTTTGAATTATTTAAAACTGGTTCAATTGTAGAAGTGTACTGAATTTGATCTTCTAAAGAACGAACTTCGTTATTTATTTTTACAGCATAAATTGAATCTGTTGGAATATTAAAATTGTCTAAAACTGAATAAACTTTTGTTCCGTAATCAAAAGTTCCTTTTGTAATTTCTTGATTGTTGTTTATAAATGTAACTTGAATTTTGTCCATAAACAATTCCTTTGTAATAAAATATATAATCATTATAAATGGAAAATAGTGTAAAGTAAAAGGAAATATAATTTTGCTTTATGTTTTTCTTCTATATTTATTGTTAATTATTGAATAACTTGTTTTTTTATGGTAAATTATAATAATCAAATAGTATTTAAATTTATTATATAAGGAGTTCCCATGTCAGGACACAGTAAATGGGCCACTATTAAACATGCTAAAGGTTTAGCAGATGCAAAACGTGGTAAAATTTTTACAAAATTCATTAAAGAAATTTCTATCGCAGCACGTATGGGTGGTGGAGATCCAGACTCTAACCCACGTCTTAGAACTGTAATTATTAAAGCTCGCGCTGCAAACATGCCTAAAGATAACATTGAACGTGCTATCAAAAAAGGTACAGGTGAAGACGGTGGAGCAGCATACGAAGAATATGTATACGAAGGATACGCTCCAGGTGGAGTTGCTATCATGGTTGAAGTTCTTTCTGATAACAAAAACCGTGCTGCTGCTGATGTTAAAAACATCTTTAACAAAAATGGTGGAAACCTTGGTACATCAGGTTCTGTATCTCGTATGTTCCAAAGAAAAGGTACAATTGAATATGATGCAGAAAAAGTAAACGAAGACGAAGTTATGGAAGTTGCTTTGGAAGCTGGTGCTGATGACATCGTAAACGAAGATGGAATTATTACAGTTACAACTTCTCCAGATGCTTTTGCTGCTGTTGCTGATGCATTAAACGAAAAAGGTTTTGAATCTCTTTCTGCTGACGTTGGTCTTGTTCCAGATGCTTACACAGCAGTTGATAAAGATACAGCTATTAAAATTCAAAAACTTATTGATAAACTTGAAGATAATGATGATGTTCAAAACGTTTATCATACAGCTGAATTCCCAGAAGATTTTGAAGGTGTAGAGTAATCTATAGCTTAAAATAGACGCTTTGGTTAAAAAAAATCGTTGTCAATTTTTTGACAACGATTTTTTTT
>JAFXDY010000168.1 GCA_017521105.1 Treponema sp. | reverse complement strand
TTTATGCAATTTGGGTGGAAGAATTTTATTTTTTGCACAAAATCATGGCAGTTTTAATACAGTTTGAACCTAAAGTAAGGGCAGTTTTTGATTATTTTCTGCCACAAAAAACGTTCGTTTAAAGTATCACCTCTAAATCACGGATAAAATAATGAAACAACATCTTATTACCAACGAAGAAACAAAAAACTTTTTCAATATAATTAAAGAAAATCTTTCCTCTTGTCACGAATTCAAAATATGTGTTTCTTTTATCCGTGTTAGTGGTGCACAACTTTTAGTTGATATTCTAAAAGAACTAGATAAACAAGACATTAAAGGTCAAATTCTAACTTCAACATACATGAACGTTACACAACCTGACGCGTTAGAAATGCTTAGTTCTTTTAAAAATGTTAAATTAAAAATTTTCACGCCAAATTTTGAAAATGGGTTCCACGCTAAAGGATATCTATTTTTAAATCCCGAAAATAATAATAAAGAAAAGTGGACAATAATTGTAGGCTCTTCCAATATTTCTGGGGCTGCATTCAAAAAAAATGTTGAATGGAATATTTTAAATCATGAGCCATTATCAGAAAACAATGAACCAAGTGAATTTTCAAAATCTATTTTAGAAGAATTTGATAAACTTTGGCAAAGTCCTTTTTCAAAAGATTTTTCAGATGAATTTTTAATATCATACAGAGATTACCTTGCAAAAACTAAAAAAATTCAAAAAGAAAATAAAGAAATATTTAGTTTTCAAGAAGAAGTTATAACACCAAATTCCATGCAAAGTGAAGCTATCACAAAACTTGCAAAACTTAGAAATATGAATGCATCAAGAGCCTTGGCTATCGCTGCAACAGGAACTGGAAAAACTTATATGTCTGTTTTTGATGCAATGCAAGTAAATCCACAACGATGTTTATTTATTGTTCATCGCGGAGATATTTTAATAAAAGCAAAGGAATCCTTTGATAAAATTATTTCAAAAACAACTTCTAACTATTCATCAGGAATTTTTGATGGCAAGGGAAAAAACAATTTTAAATATCTTTTTGCAACAGAAAGCATGCTTGCTCTTCATCTAAATGAATTTGCAAAGGATGATTTTGACTACATAATTATTGACGAAGCACATCACGCTGCAGATAACAGTTATACAAAAATCATAAATTATTTTACACCAAAATTTTTACTCGGATTAACTGCAACTCCAGAACGCACTGACGGAAAAGATATTTTTGGAATTTTTGATTTTAATCGTGCTGTAAACATTCGTCTTAGAGATTCTCTTGAAAAAGATTTAGTTTGTCCTTTTCATTATTTTGGAATAAAAGAAGTTGAAGGTATTGATTATTCTACGTTAAAACATAATCCTGAGGATGGTGAAGAATATTTAAACGAAGTTTCGTCACTATTAATGAAATCAAAACGTGTCGATTATATTTTGGAAAAAATCAATTTTTATAAACACGATGGCGATAAAACAAAAGCGCTAGGATTTTGTGCAACTGTAAAGCACGCAGAATTTATGGCAGAGGAATTTAATAAAATTCTAGGACAAGGAAGTGCTATTGCCTTATCTGGAAATAATTCTGTATCAGAAAGACAAAAATATCTAAAAGAACTTGAATCAGATGATACAAACTTAAAATATATTTTTACACGAGATATTTTCAACGAAGGAATTGATATTCAAGATGTAAATCTTGTGTTAATGCTTAGACCAACTCAATCATCAATTGTATTTACACAACAATTAGGTCGTGGACTTAGAAAAATTAAAGGAAAAGAATTTCTAACAGTTTTGGATTTTATTGGGAATTATCAAAAATCATTTTTAGTAACAAGTGTATTTTCTAAAGAGCCAAATCCAGACAAAAAAACTCGCCTTAGAGAAGTTGCAACTGATTTTAATGACATTCCCGGTGATACTTTTATTCATTTTGATCCAATCGTCAAAGACCAAATTTTACGACAAATTGATTCTGAAAAATTTATGTCCGATTTAAATCAAAAGAAAGCATATTTTACTTTTAGAAAAGATATTGGAAACAAAATTCCTTGTTTAACAGATTATCTAAAAGCCTCATCTGATCTAGATCCAATTATTTTTACAAAAATCAAAAAAGGAAATCTTTTGTTTCAATCCTATTTTGAATTTGTTGTAAGTGCAGAAAATCAAATAAATTCAGAATATTCCGATTCTCTTAATCAATTAAGACAAAATTCAATTTTTACTACATTTATGAAATTCTTAAATACATTGCTTCCTGCAAAAAGAATTGAAGAATGGTGTATTTTAAAAGAATTATTTGAAAATCCTGATAAAAAAATTGATATTACAGATTTAGAAAAAGTTTTACTAAAATATGTTGATTATGAAATTTCAGACACAAATAAAACTATAAAACATGCTTGCAATTTGCTTTCTGGAAAATATTGGGATGCAAATGAACAAAAAAGTTATTCTGAAATCAGTTTTGTTTTTTCAGATAATAAAATCTCATTAAATGAAAATGTAAAAGAACTTTTCAAAAATAAAAACATTAAAGACTGGATTTTCGATTCTATTGAATATGCAATTATGCGTTATGAAGATGAATTTGAAAGAACCGATTATGGATTTCCTTTTTTTAAGCCATACGCAAAATATTCAATGAGACAAATTGCACCTTTATGTTGTTATGAAAAAATCCACAGTTCATTTAGAGGGTCTGGTCTTATCACAAGTGCTAAACCAGATTATTTTATTTTTGTTGATTTATACAAAGAAGATTCAATTCGTGCAGAAATCAATTACAACGATAAATTTATAACACCAAGTTTGTTTCAATGGGAATCTCCAAACTACATGACCCAAGATTCAGACCGAGGAAAAGATGTAATCCAATGTGTAGAAAGAAAAACTCATCTTCATCTTTTTATAAGGAAATTTAAGGAAGTTGAAAATATTGCACAAGATTATATTTATTTAGGAGAAGTTGTAACTCATAAGGATTCTGCAAAAGGTGAAAAACCTGTAAAAATGAATTTTGCCTTGCATGAACTTCCTCAAGATTTATATAATGATTTTATAACAAAAGTTGATATAACAAAAATAAATGGAGTTTAATGATATGAAACACATCACCGTAAGCGGAGCAATTATCCTTAGGGAAAATCCTGTTACTCACCAAAAAGAAATTTTTGCAACTCAGCGTGGTTATGGCGATTTTAAAGGTGGATGGGAAATTCCTGGCGGAAAACTTGAGCCAGGCGAAACTCCAGAACAATGCATTGTGCGAGAAATAAATGAAGAACTTTCAACACAAGTTAAAGCCGAAAAAATCCTTGGTGTTGTTGATTATGACTACCCAACTTTCCACCTGACTATGCATTGTATTTTGTGCTCAATTGTTTCTGGAAACCTTCAACTTATTGAACACGAAGCATCCCGCTGGCTCATAAAAGAAACGCTACGCACCGTAAATTGGCTCCCTGCTGACGTAGAAATTCTTCCTAAAATTGAAGAATTGTTGTAGGGAAAATACATACGGTCAAGGCACGCTTTGCTCAAGGCCTTGACTCGGCCGATTTTAGGGTTTGTAATAAACCCTAAATTAAATATTTTACGGAGATTTCAACTTACACTTGAAATCTCCGTGAATTCATATTAAAATAAAATCATGATACAACGAACCATTGAAAAACACATATCCTCTTTAATGAATGAATATTTTTCAGTATCAATTTTTGGACCTCGTCAATGCGGAAAAACAACATTAGCAAAAACTCTTTTTCCATCTTTTTCGTATGCAAATCTAGAAGATATGAATGTTCGTTCTCTTGCAAAAAATGACCCAGAAGAATTTTTTACAAGATTTCCGGAACCTGTAATCATTGATGAAATTCAGCGAGTTCCAGAACTTTTAAGCACAGTTCAAGTCCGAATCGATAAAAATCAAAAGAAAGGCCAATACTTAATTACTGGTAGTCAGCAAATTTCATTAAAATCTTCAATTACACAATCATTAGCAGGAAGAACTGCTATCGTACAAATGCTACCACTTTCAATTTCAGAATTATATT
>JAFXDY010000167.1 GCA_017521105.1 Treponema sp. | reverse complement strand
GGAAGAATATTCTTTATTAATTGACTACATCAGAGAAAGCAAAAAACAGAATCCCAAAGCACCGTTAGAACAAGCAATTAATAAAGCATTACAAAATGGTGTTTTAAGTGAATACTTGAAACGCAAGTCAATAGAGGTACGCAATATGCTCATAGCAGAATACAGTTACGAAACAGACATAAAAGTTCAACGCAGAGAAGCCTACAGAGAAGGCCTTGAACAAGGTGCCGAGAAAACGAAAATTGAAACTGCTAAAAATATGATACATAAAAATATTCCACTTGAAACAATCGCAGAATGTACAGCTTTGCCGTTAGAAAAGGTGCAGGAACTTACCTCTATTACACAAGAATAAACAACCTTTTTGAATAATCTACAATCACCAACCGATTTTTCAATGCGGTAGCCCTATTTATGTAAATAAAAATCCTTTGGCATGACTTGTTTTTTCTTATGTGCTATACTTAATTTATGAAAATTGTAATTATTCAGCCGCCCTTTGTTCAGTTAAATTCGCCTTACCCAAGTGGAGCGTATCTTTTAAACTTTTTTAAGCAAAATTTTGGACTTTCCGGTAGCGTAAAATGGCTTGATTTGAGCATTCAACTTTTTGACTCAATTTTTAGCAAAGAAGGACTTTCTAAACTTTTTGAACTTTCGGAACAAAACGCGTTACAAATTGCAAACAAAGCGGAACAAAATGGGGACGATTTTACGGCATTCAATTTGCGTCGTTATGTTTCTACAAAAAACGCCTGGATAAATTACATTGACCAAATAAAATCAATTTTAAATTGCAAAAACTCTGGGCGAGAAGTTAGCCACAAATTTATTTTTTCTGCCAGTGCCCCTCGGGGAAACAGAATGGAATCTTTTTTGGCAAATTTAAAAGAAGAACCAACTGTGGACCAAGCCCGATTTTTGGCATCTTTGGCATTGGCAGATTTAGCAGATTACATAACTTTTGCCTTTGACAAAAATTTTTCTTTAATTCGCTACGCCGAAGCAGTTTCTACAGAAAATAAATCCTTCAAAAAAATAAATGAAGAATTAAAATCCCACATTTTAAACGATTTTTACATTCCCCTTTTGCAAAAAATCTTTTTGGAAAAGGGCCTTACAAAAAATCAAACCGAACAAACTTTATTTTGTATTACACTGCCCTTTGCAGGAACTTTTGTTTCTGGTTTATCTACTGCAAGATTTATTAAAGAAAATTGTTCAAATGCGTTGGTTTGTATTGGTGGCGGTTTTGCAAACACAGAATTACGAAACTTACAAGATTCAAACTTTGGAAAGTTTTTTGATTTTATTAGTTTTGACAGAGGCTACGGTTCATATTTTGAATTGTTTAACGCATTAAAAAAACTTGGTAGCGATTTTTCTTTTGATGATTTTTTACAGTTTGCACCTTTTTACAAATTGCGGGTTTTTAATAAAATCAGTCTTAATAACGGAACCTTTTTCACAGAAAATATTAATAAAATTATTGATTGCCAATGTCTAGATTTAGAGGAAACAGAAAAATCAATTTTGCAAAAACACAAAGAAGCAATTGATTTTGAAAATAAAATTACTTTTCAAAATGTGCCAGATTATTCTGATATTGATTTTGCTCTTTACCCAAGAGTTTGCGATGACAAAAACCCAATGCATAGACTTTGGAACGACGGAACTTGGATAAAAGCGTATTTGGCTCACGGTTGTTATTGGCATAAGTGTGCTTTTTGCGATGTTCACTTAGATTACGTTTGCGGCTACAAAACAACAAATGTTCAAAATGTGTACAACGGGTTGCTAAAAACTGCAAAAAGCAAGGGTGTTTACGGCGTTCATTTGGTAGATGAAGCAATGCCGCCGGTGTTAGCAAAACAATTTGCCTTGGAAAACATAAAAAATGATTGCCAATTATTTTACTGGGGAAACGTTCGGTTTGAAAAATCCTTTACTCCAGATTTGGCCGACTTTTTGGCATTTAGCGGCCTTGGTGGTGTTTCGGCAGGAATTGAAATTGCCACAGGAAAAGGCTTGGACATTATTCACAAAGGAACTGATATAGATTCCATTGTAGCTGCTTGTGCTGCATTTAAAGAAGCGGGAATTTTGGTCCATTCTTACATGATTTATGGATTTTGGTTTGAAACTCCACAAGATTTAGTAAACTCAATGGAAACTTTGCGTCAATTTTTTGCTTGCGGACTTTTAGATTCTGCTTTTTGGCACAAGTTTACGCTAACAGAAAAATCTAGAGTTTACGGTGAATGGAAAAATGGGCTTCACAAAGAACTTAAACCTGTAAAAACAGATGATGGACTTCATTTTGAAAACGAACGAAAAAGCGAAAAATATGGAAAAGCACTTGATGCTGCTGTAAACGCTTGGATGCAGGGAAAAAACATTGAAACAAATATAAAAAAATGGTTTGATTTTTCTGTTCCAGAGCCACAAATTCCAAAAAATTACATAGAAAAATCAATTGAAAAATATGAACTTGCAAAAGAAAAAGAATTTAACAAACCACTTTTGGAAGATGATATAAAAAATCTTTATTGGATTGCCTCAGAGCCAATTTTGCAAAATGAAAAACTAATTTGGTTTTATAAACAAGAAATGGAAGAAGAAAAAATTCCAAAAGATTTACAAAAAAGTGATGCAGACATTTTAGCATTCATAAAAAACTTGAACAACAAAAACGCAATAAAAAAAACAAACGGAAAGATTTTAGATTATTTAAAATCTTTCCGTGGAAGAGGTTTAGTAAAAATTTAATTTCTTAAATTAATAAATGTTTCTTAACAACTGAACAATTGAAGGTTGCTCAACTGCATTTCTAATTTCTAAAACTAATTTTTCGCCTTCTGTTTGTTCTACATCATTTTTTACTAAAGGATTTCCTTTTTCATCTGCTTGCGGAACTGTGTCAATTGCATTTCCGTTTGCGTCGTTTTTGCCTTTTGATTCTGGCAAAGAAACAAGAATAATTTCGTCGTTAATATTTACTCTGTCATAAAACCCATGTTTTGTTAATTCTGCCTCAGAAATCTCTTCTCCAGCTTTTGTAATTACAAGTGAACCAACAACATCGCTTTCTTTGTAAATTAAACCAACATTTGAATCGGCAGTTTTTACACTTCCCTTTTTAAGAATTTTAAACTCTGCGTTTTCTACAATGTTTTCGGCTTTTCCTAAATCTACAAGAAGTTGTTTTCCATTACGATTTAAGATTTTTCCTTTTACAGTAAGTTTTTCTAAAATTGAATTTCTAAAACGTCTTAAAACTGTTGAAAATTTATTATTTCCTGTGCTGTAAAAATTTTCTTTTGAAATTTCTGTTCCTGTTCTTCCTGAATAAAATGACGATTTTAATGTAATATCTTCATCACTTTCGCTAACACTTAAAATTACAAAATAATCAAATTTATTATTGCGGGCATTTTTAAATGCTTCACTATAACTTGAAACTGGTGTTACCTGTGATTTTACAGAAGTAATTGCAATTCCAGAAAAAACATCACTTGCAGCAAGGGCTGCAATTCTGTTTGCATCAGCGTGAATAAAGGAATTTGTTTCGTCTGTATAAAAAATTGCAATATTCCAACGAGTTTTGTCTAAATAAAAAGAATCAACGTTCCATTTTTTGCTTAATGTGTCACTAAGTAAAGATTCATAAGCTTCTATTTTGTCAGAAACTTTTTTTGTAATTTTATCTGGTGTATTTTCTTGAATAAACTTTAATTGTTCCAAATACAATTCATACATTCCATTTAGTTCAAGCATATTGGCATAAGCAAATCTTGCCTTTGAATTCATTGGATCTATTAATAAAGTTCTTTGATATTCATAAACTGCACCTGCGTTGTCATAGCGACTTTCGTATTGACGAGCATTTTCAAGGTGAAAATTTGCATGTTTGCTACGTCTAAAATCTTCTAAAGACAAAGAATCTCTTAATTCCATTTCCATAGCAAAACGCATAATTTCATCTTGTGGATTTAAGGAAAGACCAGTTGCCCATGTGTCAATTGAATCTTCAATTAGGCCAAGTTTATTTTGTGCAATTCCTTTTATGTACCAAGCTTTTGAATTACTTCTGTTTCTTCGAATAAGATAATCACTAATATCAATTACTTCGTTATATCTTTCTTGCATGTACAAAATTTGCGAAAGAAGTTCGTATGCTTTTTCGTAATCATTTTTAATTTCGATTGCAATTCTAATTTGTAATTCGGCAGCTTTTAGGTCGCCTTTCATTACATTAATTACAGAAGCAATATAATGAACTTCTGTTTCGCCGGAATAATATTGCAATGCCTGACGCAAATACTTGTCTGATTGAGTAAATCTGCCAGTTTCGGCACAAACTAAAGCTAAAGATAAAAGAGCTTTTCTGTTTGTTGTTTGTCTTTTTAATGCTTCAATATATTCAAGTTCCGCACCAGTAAATTTTCCATTGTACAATTCAATTTCGGCAATTCCAAAATGGGCATCAATATCATTTGGGTATACAGCAAGAACTTGATTAAATACTTCAAGAGCTTTATCTTTTTCTCCCAAAGCAAGTAAAATCATCCCTTTTAGATTTTGCACTTTTGAATTATTTTTTTCGTATTTTTCGGCATTTTGCAAATATGTCAAAGCTAAATCAAATTCTTCTAGCTTATAAGAACATTCTGCAAGATTAAACCAAGCCTGACTAAAGGCTGGATTTTGATTTACAACTTCCAAATAATTTTGAGCCGCAGCATACCAGTTTTCATCAAGTTGGTATTCAACGCCTTCATCAAAAATTTGCTTTACAGTTTTTTTAGGACTACAAAATAAAAGAGAATTAGCAAACAAAATTAATAAAAAACAAACTAATTTACAATTTTTATTCATTTTTCTTTTCTTCTTCCGTCTTGCGAATAATTTTAACTAAATTAATTCTATGGCCATCCATATCTTGAATAATAAATTCATAATTATTCCATTGGGCTTTTTCGAATTTTACTGGAACTTTTCCAAATAAATCAAAAACAAATCCCCCAAGAGAATCAAAATCTTCATCAGGGAACTGAGTTTCAATTGTTTCATTTAAATCTTTAAGGTTAATTCTTGCATCACAAAGCCAAGTGTTTTCACTTACAAAAACAATATCTTCATTTTCTTTGTCGAATTCATCTTGAATGTCACCTACAATTTCTTCAATGATATCTTCCATTGTAACAATTCCAGAAATTCCACCATATTCATCAATTGCAATTGCTATGTGTAAATGTCTTCTTTTAAATTCTCTTAGCAATGAATGAATAATTTTTGATTCTGGAACAAAATATGGTTTTCTTACAATTTTTGTTATATCGATTTCTTCATTATTTGCTATGAACTTTAACAAATCTTTTACATACAAAACACCAATTACATTATCTGTTGATTCTGAATAAACTGGAAATCTTGAATGTCCGCTGGCAAGAATTTTTTCTATTAATTCATTTTTTTCACAGTCACTTGGAATAAAATCAACATCAATACGAGGAATCATTACTTCTTTGACAGTTGTAGAAGAAAGACCTTCTACCCCTTCAATCATATCTTGTTTTTCTTCTTGTATTATTTCTTCCTGCTGACTTTCTGCTTGCGAAGTTTCTGAATTAGAGTCTTTCCCCTTAAAAAAATCAAATAAACTCATTTTATAATCTTTTCATCCTTAAACTTTTGTAAAATATCTTCCTGCAACTTAAGCATTTCGCATTCAGGTTCTTTTCCTTTTTCCAAATGCTCTTCAAAATGATCATATCCATTCAAATGAAGTAAACCGTGAACCAAAAGACGTTTTAATTCTGCATTTTCATCTTCTTCAAAATATTCGGCATTCACTGGCAACATATCCAAACTAATTGCAATATCACCAACACAACACCAACTTCCGTCTTCATCTTCATACTCTTCATCATTTTCAAAAGATAACACATCTGTTGCACTATCTATATTTCGATAGTTTTTATTCAATTCTTGAATATAAGTGTCATTACAAAACAAAATTGAAACTTCTTCGCCATCAAATTTTAATTCGTCCAAAGTTTTTATACAAAATTGTTCTACATTATTAATCCAATCAGGTTCTTTAACACCATCTTGTACAGAAATTAAAATTCTATTACTCATAATCCCACCTTTTATTTTTCATTTTTTTTGTCTGTTGCTTTTACTTCATTTTTTGCAACAGGTTTTTCATCTTTAGATTCTTTTTGGTCATTTGTATTTTCTTTTGACTCTGGGTTTTCTTCTTGATTTTTCTGATCTGGATATTCAATTCTACTGTGATAATATCCAGCCAAAACTTGAACAAAAGCTTCTTTAATTTTTGAAACATCACGGAATGTCAAATCACAATTATCTAATTGTTTGTGTTCAACTTTTGCATTAATTAAAGTTGTAATAAATTTTTCAAGTCTTGCTACAGAAGGTTTTTCCAATGTACGACAAGCAGCTTCTACAGTATCTGCCAACATTACAACTGCAGACTCTCTTGTTGAAGGAGGATTTCCTGGGTAAGAAAAATCTTCTGGAGTTAAAGTTGGGTCTTTTTCTTTTGCTTCATTATAAAAATATGCAATTACACTGTTTCCGTGGTGTTCTGCAATAATATCAACAATTGATTTTGGAAGATGTAACTGCTGTGCTTTTTCTACGCCTTTTTTTACATGGCTTTTAATTACAGAAGCAGAAAGTGTTGGGTTAATATCATCGTGTTTATTTTCACCTTTTTGGTTTTCTACAAAATATTGTGATTGTTCCAATTTTCCAATATCGTGATAGTATGCACCAACTCTTGCAATTAAAGGATTTGCACCAATTTCTCTACAAGCGTTTTCGGCTAGTTGGGCTACCATCATAGAGTGATTATATGTTCCACTGGCATTTACAAGCATTTTTCTCATCAAGGGGTTATTTAAGTCGCTTAAATCCATTAATCGGAAAACAGAAGCTGTATTCAAAATAATTTCTAATGGTGTAAGGAATCCCAAAGTCAATATTCCAGAAATGAATCCATTAACAGCAACACCAACAATTGAACGCCCCATATTAGTAAATGTTTCATTTGAAATTACAATAAATAAAACAAGCATTACAATGTTGTATAAAGCCAAAACAATTGAAGCAAAAATCAAATCTATTCTCTTTTCAATTTTATGAACAATTACAACAGAACACAAAGAAGTTGCAAAAGTATATAGGAAAGGTTCCAAAGCCCAATTTGCAGCATTTAAAACACCAAAAGACATAACAAGGGACAAAATAAGAGCTTCTGTTTTTCCGTACAAAATTGTAATCAACATAATAAACAAAGATGCTGGAATAATCATTGGAAGTGCATAAGGACTAGAAAGAAAATCTAATTTTCGGCCAAAAGCAACTACAAAATAAACCACAACAAAAAATATTACTTGAACTAATATTTCTCTAAACATTTGCTGATGATTTGGAATTAAAAACATAATTAGCAAAAACCAACCAATCATTAGCAAGAAAAGAAACAATTCATTATTTGCAAAGGCTCTAAAATCAATATACAAAGGAGATTCTGACATTTTTTTTAGTTTTTCAAAACCTTCTTCTGTTATGGCAAAACCTTTTCTAATAATTTTTTCACCTTCTTTTACAGAAACAGGATTATTTTCGTCTGCAGGCAAAGTTTTATTTGCAACAATTGTTCTATCTGCAATTTGACCAATTTCAAAACCATCAATATCAAAACTTGCTACTGTTTGAGTTGTACTGATATTCAAAAAATTTAATGCAGAAACTAAAACAAATGATAAAATCATCATAGAAATTGCTACAGAATTTTTCTTTACAAAGTCTACAATAATTTGAAAGTATACATTATTTCCTTTTTCCTTTTTTTTATTATTCATTTTCATACGCCTTCACTATTTTCTTTACAAGATTATTTCTAACAACGTCGTCAGTTGTTAGTTCCATAAATCCAATATCATTTATGTTTTGCAAAACATTCAAAGCATGAACAAGCCCTGATGTTTGCTTTTTTGGTAAATCAATTTGAGTTTGATCACCAGTTATGAACACTTTTGAATTCTCTCCCATTCTTGTTAAAAACATTTTCATTTGTGCACAAGTAGTATTTTGTGCTTCATCTAAAATAATAACAGCATTATTTAATGTTCGTCCACGCATATATGCCAAAGGTGCAACTTCTATAATTCCTGCTTCAAATAAATGCTTTACAGTTTCAATTGGCAAAACAGATTCCATAGAATCTCTTAATGGACGCAAATAAGGATTAAGTTTTTGTTCTAAATCACCTGGTAAAAATCCTAAATTTTCCCCAGCTTCAACAACAGGCCTTGTAATTATTAATTTATTCTTCTTACGAGTCAAAACTAAAAAAAGAGCTTGAGCAACAGCCAAAAAAGTTTTTCCACTTCCTGCAGCCCCAGAACAAAAAACCATATCTTTTTCTTGCAACAAAGAAATGTATTCTGCCTGATTTTGAGTTCTTGGATAGATTCGCTTAAATGCTCCGGGAATATTAATAGAAATTTCGTCTTTATTTACTTTTTTTTGAGTATTCAATACTGAAATAACAATATCTTCTGAATTTTTTGAACCATCATTTATTTCATCAATTATTCTATCAATAATAAATTGAAATTTTTGACAAACAGATAAATCATCATTTTCAATTGAAAGTTCATTACCTTTTGTAAAGACAGGAATGCCAAGATGTTCTTCAATGAGTTTTAAATTACTGTCATTCGTTCCACACACACAAGAAAGCACTTTATTATCTGGAACTACTATTGTAAATTCGTTATTCAATAAATTTCCTTACCTACTTCTATTTTAAACATACATCTATAATTGTCAACTTAATAAACAAATTATTCAAGTTTCCAAGTTCCATAATCATCAACAATCTGAGTTTTTATAGCTTCAATTGGACGCCATACAACTCCTATTGTGATATAAGGATCAAAATTATATTGGGTTACACCATTTTCTGTTATTAATCTAGGTTCGACTTTAAATGTCATTTTTAAATCCCAGTCATGTAAATCGTGGGTAATTTCAAAATTTAATGATTTTAACTTAAACCCAGAACTTTTACGCAACATTTCATTATCAAATCTAAAGGAATTCATCAAATCAACAAAAATATTTTGTTCACCAGGTATTCGACCAGGATGTCCTAACATAGTTTGAAAATATCTATAAATAACAGAGTTTCTTGATGT
>JAFXDY010000166.1 GCA_017521105.1 Treponema sp. | reverse complement strand
GAAGAATATTCTTTATTAATTGACTACATCAGAGAAAGCAAAAAACAGAATCCCAAAGCACCGTTAGAACAAGCAATTAATAAAGCATTACAAAATGGTGTTTTAAGTGAATACTTGAAGCGCAAGTCCACGGAGATAAAAAATATGTTAATTGCTGAATACAGTTATGAAACAGACATAAAAGTTCAACGCAGAGAAGCTTACAGGGAAGGCCTTGCAGAAGGAATAGAACAAGGAATTTCACAAGGTATAGAACAAGGAATAGAGCAAGGGATTGAACAAGGTGCTGAGAAAACAAAAATTGAAACTGCTAAAAATATGATACATAAAAATATTCCACTTGAAACAATCGCAGAATGTACTGAACTACCTTTAGAAAAAGTAAATCAACTAAAACAACAAATTATAGTGGAAGGCTAAGTCATAATTGCTTTTATCTAGGGAAGAAATTGTTCAAATAATGGAACGATTCAAAAAACAAAATCCTTCTCCAAAGTCGGAATTAGATTATACAAATGCCTTTACATTGCTTGTGGCTGTTGTGCTTTCGGCTCAGGCAACAGATAAAAGTGTGAATCTTGCCACAAAAGAACTTTTTAAAATTGCAGATACGCCTCAAAAAATGTTAGAACTTGGCGAAGAAAATCTAACAGAGTATATAAAATCAATTGGTTTATATAGAAATAAAGCAAAAAATGTAATTGGATTGAGCAAAATGCTTTTGGAAGATTTTAATGGAACAGTTCCAGATTCAATGGAAAATCTTGTAAAGTTGCCTGGAGTGGGAAGAAAAACTGCAAATGTGGTGTTGAACGTCATTTTTAATAAACCAACGATGCCTGTAGATACTCATCTTTTGCGTGTAAGTCCTAAAATTGGTTTAGCAGAAGGTACAACTCCAGAACAAGTGGAACAATCATTATTAAAAAGAATTCCTGCTGAATATATGCAAAACGCTCATCATTGGATTTTGCTTCACGGAAGATACATTTGCACAGCAAAAAACGCAAAATGTGACGAATGCGTGATTAATGATTTGTGCAAAAAAAATGAAATTTGAAACGTATTATGAACACTCGTCGCTGCGAGCCGAAGGCGAGGCAGTCTATTTATGGATTGCTTCAACTTCTGATGAAGTTTCGCAATGACGAGGTGTTATTATTTGTTAAGCTTTGTAATAACAAGACAAATTGAAAAAGGTTGTACAGAATGAATAATTATTTTGAAAAATATGATTGGCAAACAATTTTAAATGAGCATCCCCAGTCAGAAAAAGCTTTTAATATAGAAGAATATTACAAAATTTTGTGTCCAGAATTCCCAGATTTTTTAGAAAAATATATAGAACTTCCAATAATGCAAAGACTTTCTGGAATTGGACTTTTGTGTGGAACAGATTGGACATCTTTGTATAAAAATCGTTTTTTTTATTCCAGATTAGATCACAGTGTTGGAGTTGCATTAATTATTTGGAATTTTACAAAAGATAAAACTCAAACAATTGCTGGACTTTTGCACGATGTTTCTACAACAGTTTTTAGTCATGTTTCAGATTTTAGAAAAGGCGATGCTTTAACTCAAACAAGTACAGAAGAGCCCACAACAAAAATGATTTTATCCGATTCTGCTTTGTGCAAACTTTTGAAATCTGACGGAATTGAACCAAAGGATGTGGTGGACTATCACATATACCCAATTGCAGATAACGAAATTCCGTCTTTAAGTGCAGACCGATTAGAATACATGTATCCTTCTGGGTTGGCCTTAGACGGCAGCTGGACTTTTGAAGAAATTGCAAAAACTTACAACGATTTAATAATCTTAAAAAATGAAGAAAACAAAGAAGAATTGGGATTTAAAACTATAGAAATGGCCGAACTTTATTGCAAAAAGTTTTGTATGATTGGTCACATTTTGCAATTAAACGAAAATAAACTTTCGTTGCAGTTATTAAGTCAAATTATGTCAAAGGCTGTGGAACTAAATGTTTTACAAGAAGAAGATTTTATGACATTGTCGGAATCAAAAATCATAGAAAAGATTGAATCTTTTATTAGTAAAAAAACTTTGAGCATAGAAGAACAAAAATTTGCCACAATGTACAACACATTCAGAAAAATGACAAAAGTTGAACATGCAAATCAAAAGTTACCAGAAGATGAATATTTTTGCGTTTCTTTAAAAGTAAAACAAAGGTACATAAATCCTTTGGTAAAAGTTGGAACAAATTCCCAGCAGGCAAAACGACTTTCGGAAGTTTCTGATTTTGCAAACAAACTGATTAAAGACTTTTTGGAATATGAAGACACAAAATTTGGATGTGTAAGATTAATTCCTCCCACACAGACAAATTTATAATAGAATCGTAATGGATTGGCATTTAGTAAAATAATCAGTAAAATGGAAGATATGATAGAATTTACAAGTAAACAAAGAAAAGCATTAGAAAAAATTGCCCACGATTTGCAACCTGTTGTAATTGTTGGTGGTGCTGGAGTTACAGAAGGTGTAGTTGATATGATTGATAATTCATTGAACGCCCACGAATTAATCAAAGTAAAATTCAATGAATACAAAGACGAAAAAAAAGAATTAATAACAGAAGTTTGCCAACAATTAGATGCATCTTTAGTTAGAATTATTGGAAACGTTGCCATTTTATTCCGTCCAGCTCCCGAAGAAGATGACAGAAAAATTTCATACTAAAAAATGTTTTGTTTGTGTTTTTTATTTTTTAGAAGTATAATTTTAAAATATTAGGAGGCACTTATGAAAAAATTATTATCAGTTTTGTTATTGTCAGTATTTTGTATTTCTGGAATGTTTGCTATTGATTTTAGTAAATTTAAAGGTGAATGGCTTGATCCAAACTGGGATGCTAATTGGGTTTTTGGTATTGGTACACTTAAATTGGAAGATGCAAAAACTGGAGAAAAAATCTTTGATTTTACTAAATACATTTTTAGTAATGGAAAACTTGAATCAACAGAAAAAAATGATGGAATTTCGTTAATTTTTTCTTGCCCAGAAACAGAAAGAACTTACAAATTCACAAAATTAGTAAACCTTGATACTTCAATCATTATGGAAATTGATCCAGAATGGACTGATGAAAATTATTCTGTAGATTTGAAATTAGACTAAGAAGCACAAATAAAAATATAAGGGCTGTCTAATAAGAATTGTCGTGTTGACTTAATACAATGATCCTTAGAGTTCTTTTGTATTTTGTAAATAACACTGATTTATGTCTATTAGGCAGCCTCTTTTTTTTAACTAAAATAAAAAATCTTGTTTTCTTTTTAAAGAAAGTGTAGACTAAAAATATAGAAAAAATGTTTTGTAAAACTTTTCTTATAGGTAAGGGAGTATGTTAGATTTTTTAATTAAAATATTAAAGGCAATTAACAGCAATTCACATCCCGGAGAAATTGCACATGCTGTTTGTTGTGGTATGATTCTTGGTTTTTTACCAAAAGAAAATGCCCTATGGGTTATTTTGACAGTATTTTTCCTTTTTCTAAGAATTAATAAAGTATTTTTTGTTTTATCAACTGTTTTATTTTCTTTATTAGCTATAATTTTAGATCCTTTCTTTGATCAATTTGGTTTTTATTTACTTAATATTGATTTTGCAACACCTTTTTTTGCAACTTTACTCGAAATTCCTTTTGTTGGTTTTACAAAGTTTAATAATTCAATAGTCTTTGGTTCTCTTGTATCTTCTTTAATTATTTATGTGCCTTTATATTGGATTGTCAGATTTTTATTAAAAGAATGGAGATCATATCTTTTGCCAATAGTGCGAAAAACAAAACTTGTAACTATTGTTTCAAAAATTCCATTAGTAAAAAAAATTGGAGCTATGTATGAGTAAAGAAAAAGATGTTACAAAGCAAGAAGATAAAGAAGTTGCAATTACAAAAGAAACAAAAGTTGCAAAAGCAAAAACAAAAAAAGAATCAAAAAAGATTCCTACTAAAAAATTACCAGGAATATACAAAAAGAAATATACAGAAAAGAAAATTAATAAAAAACTATACTCAAAAATTTATGTACCAGAAGATAAAAAATATGTTCAATCTTTATTTGTTGAGTGCGAAAAAAAAGGAAAGAAAAATATTCCAATTTATGCCATTCCAAGAGATTTAACTTTTACAAAAAAACAAATTACAAGATTAAAGAAACTTAAAAAAGAATTAAAAAAACAAAAAGGAAGAATAAAACTTTTACCGTTAATAGCAACTATTAGTTTTATTTGTATTGTAGTTCTTGTTCTTTCTTTGACAAAGAATTTTATTATAAAAAAAGCAATTACTGCTACCTGTGAATCAATTTTTGAAGCAAAATGTGATATTGCTCTTGTAGATTTTAAATTTTTTGATTCTTCATTTAAAATGAAACAGTTTGAAATTGCTAACAAAAAAGAACCAATGAAAAATCTTGTTTATGTTGATTCTGTAGTGTTTGATTTTGATTTAAATCAATTGTTAAAAGCTAGGTTTGTGGCAGATGAATTGTCAATTACTGGTGTGGCAACTAATACAGACAGAAAATATTCTGGAGATCTTTCAGAAAAAAAATTAAAGAAGCTTCAGAAAAAGAAGGAAAAAGAAGCAAAAAAAGCCAATAAAAATTTAAAAGTTTCACCTTTAATGAAAGAACTTCAAGCTAAAGCGAAATCTAGTGCAGGAATTGTTGAAAATTCTTTTGTTGGAATTTTTGAACAATATAATCCTGAAAATATTTTGAAAAATTGCTATGCTCAATTGCAATCGCCTGCCTTAGCTGAAGATGTAAAAAATAAAACAACAGAAATTATCAAAAAATGGGAAGCAACTCCTGCAAAATTTGAACAAAAAATTCAGGATTTAGAGAAAACATCTAATAAATTAATGAACTTTGATTATGATTCAATAAAAACAAATCCAACAAAGATTAAAAGTTTAATTGAAGATTTTAACGAAGTAATAAATTCTACAAAAGAATTAAAAAAACAAACTGAAAATACTGTAAATAATGTAAAAAATGATTTTGATTTGGTTCAGGATTATTCGCAAAAAATTCAAACATCAATTAAAAATGATTTGAATGTTGTTAATAAAGAAATTTCAAAATTTACTTCACTTAGTTTAGACGATGGAACGAATTTTTTTACAGATTTATTTGAAAAAGTTCTTTATGATTTTTTGGGAAACAATTATCATTATGTAAAAAAAGCAACAGATCTTTTAGGTAATATAAAAATTTCAAATAAGGGATCAAAAAATGATGCCGACGAAGAAACAAAAACTGTAGAAAAAACAACTCGTGGTAGATTACCTGGTAGAAATGTAATTTATAGAAAAGATACAACTCCTAAGTTTTGGATAAAAAAGGCCGCAGGGTCTGGTCCAAATTTTTCTTTTGAAGGAAATCATCTTTCTAGCAATATGGACGGAATTGGAAAACCTGCCAATGTAAATGTTAATCTTGATTTATTAGGAATACATCATAATGCAGATGTTGTTGTAGATTTAAGAACAGATTCTGTGGATCCAATTGTAAAAGCAGATTATTCTGGTGATAATTATGTGATGAATTTGCCTTCTTCTGTGTTTGGTTCTGCACCAGGTGTTCCAAATATTAATTCTAAAAGCAAATTAAATGTTACTGCAAAAATTCTTGAAAATGATGGATTTGAATTAACAGGGACAGCCTTTTTGCGAGATATGAATATTACAGCAGTTCCTTTTGAACCACAATTCGCTTTTGATATTTATTCAAGTGTTCTTTCTAAAATTAAAGAAACTCGTCTTGAAGTAACAACAGGTTTTACTTTATCTTCTGGATTAGGTTTAAAAATAAAATCTGATATAGACAAGCAGGTTTTTAGTGCTTTTTCACAAGAATTAAAAGTTCAATTAGCATCTGTTACAAAACAAGCCGAAGCAGAACTTTCTAAAAAAATTAATGAAATGACAAATGGTGCAATTTCTGAAATTAATGTATTTAAAGATATTAAAGAAAAAATTAATAACAGTGATAAATATGTTGATTCAATG
This sequence comes from Treponema sp., assembly GCA_017521105.1. Lineage (GTDB taxonomy): Bacteria > Spirochaetota > Spirochaetia > Treponematales > Treponemataceae > Treponema_D. The sequence goes on along the minus strand of JAFXDY010000166.1, from coordinate 2,859 downwards.
AAGCAAGAATTGGAGAAAAAGAAAAAAGAGATTGAATCATATTTGACAGATAAAATTAATGATACAATTGAAGATACCAAAAAAGAAGTTGAAAATAAACTGAAGAACAATGCAAAGGATTTATTAAAATTGGGTAATAAAAAAATCTAATTTTGCATTATTACAAATTTGGGTGTAAAATAAAGAACTGATATATGAAGGCATTATATCGTAAGATTTGTATTTTGCTTACAGTTAGTATTTTATCAACAACTTTTTTAACAACTGTTGTAGGCTTATTTAATGCAAATAGATTGATACAAAGAGATTCTCATCAAATAGTAAAACTTATTTCGGATTCAAATGCAGATAAAATAAATTTTTGGTTTGAGTCAATCGAAAGTACTGTAAATGTTTTATATAGTTTTGCTGTTAGTCAGCTTCCTGTAGATAAAGATCTTTGGTCAGATAAAACATTTATGGACTCATATATAAGTATGATGACCGATGTTTTGGAAAATGCAGCTTTGAATACAGAATCTGCAATGAGTGTTTATTTGCGAATTAATCCAGAATTGTTGTCTTATAAAACAGGTGTTTGGCTTGTAAAAAATTCTCATGGTGAATACGAAAATACAGAATTAACAGATTTAGCATTATATAAATCAACAGATAGAGAACGTGTAGGTTGGTGGTACGAACCAATTGCGCATCAAAAGCCTTTGTGGCTATTGCCATACTATAATAAAAATTTAGGCATGGAAATGGTTTCGTATGTTATTCCAATTTTTATTCAGAATAATCTTATTGGTATAATTGGAATGGATATTGATTACGAAAAAATAAAAGAAAAAATTGCAGCAATTAGTTTTTTTGAAACTGGCGATGCAATGCTTTTAAATAAAAATAATGAAATTGTATTTTCAGAACGTTTTGAAAAATTAAGAAAAAAAGATAATTATAATTTAGAAATTGAACGTATAAAATCTCTTAAAAAATTCAATTTTGATGCAGTTAGCGAGTCTCATTCAATAAAAATGTTTGGTGAAAACATTAGATTTTCTTCTAGAGATTTAGTAAACGGAATGAAACTTGTAATTATGGTTCCCGAGGAAGAAATTAATAAAGACAGAAAATTGATGATTATTCAATGTTTAATAATCATTATGATTGGTCTGTTTATTTCAATTTTGATTTGTGCAAATATTACAAATAAAATGGAAAAAGTTCTAGGAAAAATAACTTCTTCTGTTCAAGAAATTGCAAAAGGAAATTATGAGATTTCTGTTGATGTTGAAGAAAAAAATGAATTTGGGGAACTTGCAAAGTCATTCAATGAAGCTGCCAGAGAATTTGATAGAAGTAACAAACAAATCAATAAATTGGCTTATACAGACAGTCTTACTGGACTTAAAAACAGACATTGTTTTAATAAATTCTGTTTGGGACTTGAAGCTTCTATGCAAAAAAATATAGGTGTGATATTTTGCGATTTGAATAGGCTAAAATTTACAAATGATAATTATGGTCACGAAGCTGGAGATAAATTAATTTGTACATTTGCTAATTTACTTAAAGAAAATTTTCCAGGCGATGAATGTTTTAGAATGAGTGGTGATGAATTTATTGTTGTTTCTCTTGGCTTAAGCGAAACTCATTTTGAACAATTTGTAAAAGATTTTATTGCTGTAAATAACAAAAATGAAATTCCTTTTGCTGCAATAGGATATTGTTGGGCCATTTCTACCGCTAACCTAAATTTTATGGTGAACGAAGCCGAAGCAAATATGTATCGGGATAAAAACGAATTCTACAAACGGTTCCCAGAGTTTAAAAGGTAGGATAGATTATCGGGTAATGGCAAACTGTGTCATTGTCGTACTTGATACGACAATCTTTTGTTTGGGAATAGATTATCGGGTCGAGCCCGATAATGACAAACAACACGTCCGGTAATGACACGGAACTCACACGATAATGACAAACAACAGGTCCGGTAATGACACGGAACTACGCTCTGGTCAAATCTTTTACCCATTTGTATTTTCTGTAGTGATGAATTACCCAAGGGATTTTTCCAACTTCATCAATACAAGTGCAGGCGTAAACTAAGTAAATTGGCCAGTGGAAGACAAAAGCTCCAAGTGCGGCAAGTGGAACTGCCAAGCCCCACATACAAACTGCAAGACTGTACATATCAAACATTGTGTCGCCACCGGCCGCAAAAATACCATTGATGATGATTGTGTTTACAGTTCGACCAAACATGTAAATACTCATAATAATCATCATTTGTACAAAATAATCTTTTGCAGTTTCGGTTAGTTTTACAAATAAAGTTAAAAGTGGAGTAGAAGCAAAAGTTAAAGCTGTAATAATTAATCCACAAATCATAGAAAGCTTAAAGATTCTGTCGCCGTAAAGTTTTCCTTTTTCTAAGTCGCCAGCTCCAAGTTCATTTCCAACCATAATTCCCGCAGCGTTACAAATTCCATTACAAAGACAACAAAGCAAATCTCGCACTACCGCCGCCACCGAATTAGCTGCAGCCGCGTCTATTCCTAAATGTCCCATAAAAGCTGTGTAAGAAGTAAATCCAATGCCCCAGAACAAACTTGCACCAACCAAAGGATACAAACACTTCATAAAATCAGAAAATAGCAACTTGTTAATAGAAAATAAATGTTTAAAATTTAGATGGATGTAATCTTTTTTGTAAGAAATGACCACACACCAAAGAAGTTCAATAATTCGGGCAATTAAAGTTGCAAGGGCCGCACCTTTTACATCCATTGCAGGGAGTCCAAAAAGCCCAAAAATAAATACAGCGTTTAATATAATGTTGATAATTACGCCTGTAGAACTGATTGTTGCTGTACG
>JAFXDY010000165.1 GCA_017521105.1 Treponema sp. | reverse complement strand
TTTTGCATATAGATTCCCGTGTCAAGCACGGGAATGACAGTTTTGTCGTTCGGGAATGACAGTTTTGTCGTTCTCCGAATTAATAAGAAAAAAATCTCCATATATATAATTAAAAAAAATGTTAAAAAATATGCAATTTGATGAGAAAAAAATGGAAATTTTTATTTTTTTTTATTGCAATGACGAAGTCTAAAATGGACAAGACCCCAAATGTATAGAAGGTGGTGTTTTTGGCAGCGCCCGAGATTGAGCACCACCGAAGGTGCCGTCCTAGGGAGCGACGGCTGAAAGCCGGCAAAATGCTCCGGTGGAGCATTTTGAGCGAGTCTCCGAGCAGCTGTGCTGCGAAGGCATGCGGAGCATGGGACGGTGAGCGGCTAGCGAAGTGTGAAACCGAGGTAACCCAATCCGCTGCGCCCAGAAAAAGAAAGAATTAGAAAATTTCTTTGAATTTTCCAAGAAGGATGTCTGTTTCAATAGAAGCGTCTAAATCTGTGATTTTTCCTTTTTCTTTGTAGAAGTTGATTAATGGTTCTGTTTGTTCGCGGTAAACGTCCATGCGGTTCATGATAGATTCTTGTTTGTCGTCATCACGTTGGTAGAGTTCGCCGTTACATTTGTCGCAAACGCCTTCTACTTTTGGTGGAAGTGTTAAAACGTTAAAGTTTGCACCACAAGCTTTACAAGTGCGGCGTGTAGAAAGACGGCGGATTACAATTTCGTCTTGGATTTCAAAATTAACAACTTTGATGTCGCTAACTAAAGATTCAAGCATTTCTGCCTGTGGAATTGTTCTTGGGAATCCGTCTAAAATGTATCCGTTTTTGCAGTCGTCTTGTGCAATTCTGTCTTTTACCAATTCAAAAGTAAGTTCGTCGCTAACCAAAGCACCGCTATCGATAATAGCTTTTACTTTTACTCCAAGTGGAGTTTGCGCTTTGATGTTTGCTCTAAAAATATCACCTGTTGAAATATGTGGAATTTTGTAATCTTCTGCAACTTTTACAGCTAATGAACCTTTACCAGCTCCTGGTGGTCCTAAAAAAATGAAATTGTTCATAGTTTACCTCAATGTTTTTTAGATTTTAGAATGTTGTGTTATATTTTAGTATGAAAAAGGGTGGAAGACAAGATGTCTTTTGTTTAAATGGTTTTACTTATTGCATTTTTTCTATATAATGATTGTACTTTAGTAATTAGCATTAATATGGAGAATTTTATGACATTAATTCCACTAATTCTTTCTGGCGGAGCTGGAACAAGACTTTGGCCACTTTCTTGGGGGGACCATCCAAAGCAATTTTTAAAATTGACTTCGGACAAAACAATGATTCAAGAAACTTTGCTTCGGTTAGAAGGATTAGAAACTGGAAATCCAATTATTTCTTGTGGCGAAGGTCATAGATTTATGGTTGCTCAGCAAATTGGAGAAGTTTCATCTAAAAAGCCCACAATTCTTTTGGAACCAATGGCAAAAAATACAGCACCAGCAATTGCTGCGGGATGTTGTGCCGCAATGAAACAAGATGAAAACGCAGTTGTTGTAGTTCTTCCAAGCGATCACGTTATTGCAGATGTAAAAGCTTTTCAAAAAGCGGTAAAACTTGCGGCAGAAAGTGCTTTAAATGATAATCTTGTAACTTTTGGAATTGTTCCAACTTTTCCAGCAACAGGCTACGGTTATGTAAAATGCGGTGCAGAAGAAAAAGAAGTTTTTACTTTAGAAAAATTTGTAGAAAAACCATGCTTGGAAAAAGCTCAAGAGTATCTTGCAAGTGGAGAATATTCTTGGAACAGCGGAATGTTTGTTTTTAAAGCAAAAACTTTTATTGAAGAATTAAAACTTCATAACCCAAAAATGGCAGAACTTTCAATTGCGTCATTTGAAAACGCCCAAGTTGAATCAGATTTTATTCGTTTGAACGCCGAATCATTTGGTCAAATTAAAGGCGATTCAATTGATTACGCGGTAATGGAAAAAACATCAAAAGGAAAAGTTGTAAAATTAAATGCAGGCTGGGATGATGTTGGTTCTTGGTCTGCCTTGTATGATATTAGCAAAAAAGACGAAAACTTAAATGTAATCAAAGGGGACGTAATTTCTTTTGACACAACATCATCATACATTCGCGGCGGAAAACGCACAATTGCCACAATCGGGTTGGATAACGTTGTTATTGTAGACTCAGATGATTCACTTTTGATTGCCGCAAAAGAAAAAATCCAAGATGTAAAATTAGTGGCAGAAGAGATGAAAAAGAGATAGATAATGATTGGATAAGTTTTCCATAACGTAGTTGACTCCTTAAAAGTTTCTAATAATTCTAGAGAATTGAAAAATATGTATACTTTTTTTTTTTATAGTATATAATTTTTTTATATGTACAAAAAGGAGTAGAAAATGAAAAAAATTTTTTCAACATTATTTTTGGCAGTTGTATTAACGACTGGTTTGGTTGCAGAAACAAAGATGTTTTCTGTAAATTTTACAGTTCCATTTGATATTCACACTCAGAAAGTTTCTGGTTATGGAGAAACTCAGAAAGCTACCGAAAAAATAACTAGTATTGGTTTTGGCCTTTCTGGTGTTAATATGTTTTCTGAAGTTGTTGGATTGTATATGGATGTAAGTTTAGTTTTTTTTCAATCTTTGAAATATGATAATCCTGTTGTTAGTTATTCTATGAAAAGAAGTGATATGGTTGAAGATGCAAAACAATTTTCTATGGATTTGAGAATTGGACCAGCTTTTAAAATTATAGATAACGATAAAATGTTTTTATCAGCTGCACCTGTTTTTTTCTGTAATTTTGTTTATTGGGGGAATCCTGATAGTGCTATAGCTATATCTGGTGGTTTTGTTGGGCTTGGTGCAAATGCAAGTTTTTCCTACTTCTTTAATAGCTTTGTTGGGATTTCTGCTGGGTTAGATATTGATTATGGTTTCGTTGGGTTTGGAGATTACAAAAAAGTGTCAGATAGTGGTGCAACTTCTAAACATTCTCAATTTAATATTACTCCAAAAATTGGTGTAGCATTTAAATTCTAAAATCTGCGAATAGATAATTGATTTTTATTTAAGCAAGGAGTAATTCTTTTTTTTAGAATTACTCCTTTTTTTTGGTAAACGAAATTGAACTTACTCTTCAAAAATTACGTTTTCGCCGCCAAAGGCAAAGCCACAATAATTTAAGACAATTTCCATTTGTTTGTTTTGTTCTGTAGAGATGACCGAGATTCCTACGTATTTTGTAAAATTGTAAACATCTCCTCCAATTATTCTATGGACGACTAACGGGACTCCGAATTGATTAATGTAAATCTTTTCGATTACTTTTTTGATTTTGCATTTTTTTAATGCTTGGTTGATTTGATTTCTTGATAAAGAAAGGTAAGTGTTTCTGGACGTGACTATTCCATCAATTATAAGAACATTGTTCTTATTAGAAATGATATTTGCATAGTTTGTTGCAAATAATGTTGAAGGCAAATTTTCTACTTTTGAGTGTGTAATTTGCCAAGGGTGTTTTGCCTGTACTTGGGCAAAAAGGGAAGGAACATCGCTTTCTTCTGACTTTTTCATAATTTTGAGTCTCCGTTTAATATAAAGAATACATATACAACAAATATAATAAACTGTTATTTTAAAAGTAAAGAAAAAAATGAAATTTTTAACAAAATTTTAACAATTCTTTTTAGATTGCTGGATATGTTTCCCGTGTCAAGTACGGGGATTTCAATGATTTTTTTTATGTCATTCTCGGACTTGATCCGAGAATCTAGTACAAGAAGCCCCTTATTAAATAACTTGTTTACACCTTTGAATTGATATATAATGAACTGATATTTTTTTGATTTTTCGGAGCGTTTTTTATGTCACGTAAATTAAACAACATTCTTATTACTGGTGGAGCAGGTTTTATTGGCTCAAACTTTATTCATTATCTTTTTGGACTTTCTTCTGCAGAAGGAAATCTTTTTGATGACGCAAACTTTCAAGGCAAAATTGTAAATGTTGACTGTCTTACTTATGCAGGAAACTTAGAAAGCCTTGCTGATATAGAAAAACAATATGGTGGTTCACGCTACTTTTTTGAAAAAGTTGATATTTGCGACCGTGAACAAATTGAACGCATTTTTAAACAATATGACATTGACACTGTAATTCACTTTGCGGCAGAAAGTCACGTAGACCGTTCAATTCTTGGTCCAGAAGCTTTTATGAAAACTAATGTTATGGGAACTTTTACATTGCTTGATGTTGCCCGCAACTACTGGAAAAAAGAAGACGGAACAATTCGTGATGATGTTTTGTTCCATCACATTTCTACAGACGAAGTTTACGGTTCCCTTGGGGAAACTGGCTACTTCTTAGAAACAACTCCTTATGATCCACGCTCTCCATATTCTTCAAGTAAAGCAAGTTCAGACCACGTTGTAATGGCATATTTCCACACTTATGGGCTTCCAATTACACTTTCAAACTGTACAAACAACTACGGTCCATATCAGTTCCCAGAAAAATTGCTTCCATTGATGATTTCTAATATTCGTGATGGAAAAAATCTTCCTGTATACGGAAAAGGCGACAACATTCGTGACTGGATTTATGTAGAAGATCACAACCGCGCAGTATGGCTCATCGTTAAAAACGGAAAAACTGGTGAAAAATACAATATCGGTGGAGAAAACGAATGGCAAAATATCAAACTTCTTCACAAAGTAATTGAACTTACAGCTGCCGAAACAGGAAAATCTGTAGAAGACGTTGAAAAAACAATCACATACGTAAAAGACCGCCCAGGCCACGACAAACGCTACGCAATTGACTGTACAAAAATCAAAAACGAACTCGGCTGGCAACGCAAAATGACATTCGAACAAGGCCTCCTCGCCACAGTAAAATGGTACTTGAATAATCCGGAATGGATAAACAATATTCTAAATGGTTCATACAAAAACTGGATAGAAAAAAATTACACAGAACAAGGAAGATAAGAAAATTCAGAATTCGGAATTCAGAGAATTATGAATTATGAATTAAATTCGGAATTTAGAGAAAAAATCAGATTCTGAATTTTTATTGGAGAGAGGTTTATTGAAAAAAGATAATTTGATTGTTGATAAATCAAAGGTTTTTGCTCTTAAAGTTATTGAATTGTATAAATTTTTGACTTCTGAGAAAAAAGAATTTGTTTTATCAAAGCAGTTGTTGCGTTCTGGAACTAGTATTGGTGCTAATGCAAGGGAATCAATAAGAGCTCAGTCTACAGCTGATTTTTATGCAAAGTTGACTATTTCATTAAAAGAAGCTGAAGAAACGGCCTATTGGTTGGAATTGTTAAATGAAAGTGGATATATAGACAACGATATGTTCAAAAGTCTATATTCTAATTGTGAAGAATTAATCAGAATTTTAGTAAAAATTCTAAAAAATATAAAATAGTAATTCCGAATTTGTAATTCAGAATCTCCTGAATTCTGAATTCTGAATTCTGAATTAATTTGGAGTTTTTTTATGAAAGGAATAATTTTAGCTGGTGGATCTGGCACTCGTCTTTATCCTATTACAAAGGCTGTTTCAAAACAGATTTTGCCTCTTTATGACAAACCGATGATTTATTATCCTTTGTCGTGTTTGATGTTGGCTGGGATTCGTGAAGTTTTGATTATTTCTACTCCTCGGGACATTTCTTGTTTTAAGGAACTTTTTGGCGATGGTGAATGGCTTGGAATGAAATTTGAATATGCTGTTCAAGACAAACCTCGTGGGCTTGCTGATGCGTTTATTATTGGAAAAGATTTTATTGGTTCAGATTCTGTTGCACTTGTTCTTGGTGATAATATTTTCTATGGTCAAAGTTTTACTTCAACATTAAAACGTGCTCGTCAAACTGTAGAAGAAGGAAAAGGTAGCGTTATTTTTGGTTATCTTGTAAAAGATCCAACTGCTTACGGTGTTGTTGAATTTGATAAATCTGGAAAAGTTTTGGGAATTGAAGAAAAACCTGCAAATCCAAAATCAAATTATGCTGTTCCGGGGCTTTATTTTTATTCAAATGAAGTTGTAAATATTGCAGCAAACGTTAAGCCTTCTGCCCGTGGTGAAATTGAAATTACTTCTATTAATAACGAATATTTGGACCGTGGTGAACTTTCTGTAGAATTGCTTGGTCGCGGAATGGCTTGGCTTGATACAGGAACTTACGACGGACTTTTGGAAGCAAGCAACTTTATTGCCACAATCCAAAAACGCCAAGGAATGTACGTTTCTTGTATAGAAGAAATTGCTTTTAGAAACGGATGGCTTTCTAAAGAAAAACTTTTGGAACTTGCTAGCGGTTACAAAACAGACTACGGCGAATATTTAAAATACATTGCAAATTCGGAATTCGGAATTCAGAATTCAGAAATGTAATTGGTTCTACTCTGAATTCCGAATTCTGAATTCTGAATTCAAAATAACCGGAGGTTATTTCATGTCTTTTACTTTTGAAAAATGTTTTACTTCTGATGGAGTTGAAATTGAAGGGCTTTACCAAATTCAGCCTAAGGTTTTTGGAGATGCTCGTGGATATTTTTTAGAAACTTATAGCGAAAAAGATTTTTTTGAGGCTGGATTAAAAATGAAGTTTGTGCAAGATAATCAGTCTAAATCTTCAAAAGGTGTTTTGCGTGGACTTCATTTTCAAACTTTTCATCCACAGGGAAAATTAGTTCGCTCTTTGCAAGGAAAAGTTTACGATGTGGCAGTTGATTTAAGAAAAGGTTCAAAAACTTTTGGAAAATATTTTGGCGTTGTTTTGGATGCAGAAAAACAAAATCAGTTTTATATTCCAGAAGGATTTGCTCACGGATTTTTAGTTTTAACTGAAGAAGCAACTTTTGCCTACAAATGTACAGATTTTTATCATCCAGAAGACGAAGGTGGCTTAATGTGGAACGACCCAGCAATCGGAATTGACTGGAAATCTGTTGCAGGGGACGTGGAACCACTTTTATCTGAAAAAGACACAAAACATCCCGCTTTTGATTCAAACAACAACTATTTTGACATCAACGGTAAGTGGTTTAAATAAATATAAATACTATCTAAAAATCCCTGTTGACTATTTTTTTTTGTTTCAGTAGAGTATAAAAACTGTTTGAGTTATCAGTTTTTAGCTATCATATCAAATTTGTAAGAGAAAAGGAGGTTCATAACCCATGTGTACAAATGTTTTTGTGAATTATAGCGGCGTAAATAAAATGGAAAAGAATCTTCCTAGTCTTTTTACAAAGTCTAAGAACTAAAAATCTTTACATTTTATTTTCCTCGCTTTTTTGGACGCACAATGTACCAGTGTGCTTTGTTGTATTCGGCATAATTTGCTGTTTGTGTCGAACTTTTTTGTTGGGTGGTTTAAGCCATTTATTTTCAAGTCATTTTTAGAATTATACTTTTATGAACAAATTAAATTTAGCTAGGTATTTTAAAAAGTATGCTTTTGTTTACATAATTGCATTTGTTGCCATGACAGCAAGTACATTTTTGGATCAACTTGCTCCATTATTTGTGCAACACATTGTTGATGATGTTTTGTTGGCTCATAATATTGAACCCTTAAAATTATTGTTGATTGGAATTTTATCTGTTGGTGTTGGCCGTTGTATTTTTCAGTATACAAAAGAATTTTTGTGTGATTTTGCTGGTTCAAAAATTGCTTCGGAAGTAAGAATTAATCTTTTTCAAAAGATTCAAAGTCTTTCGGCAAACTTTTTTGATGGAATTAACTCTGGTGAATTGATGAGCCGTGTAAAAGATGACGTTGACCGCATTTGGGACGTTGCCGCTTACATGGGCATTTTGATGGCAGAAGTTATTATTAGAACAATTACAACAATTTTCTTTTTGTTCAGAATAAATTGGCAATTGGCTTTAATTCCTTGTGCAGGAATGATTGCGGCTGCCTTTATTGCTTTAAAAATGGAAAAGAAACTTGATGTTTTGTTTGGTGATTTAGCACAAAAAAACTCTGAATTAAACAATACTGCGGCAGAAAATCTTGCTGGTGTTAGAACTGTAAAAGCTTTTGCTCGTGAAAGCTTTGAAATTAATAAGTTTCACAAGCACAATCAAAAATATTATGAATTGAATATTGATTTGAGTCGTGTTTTTGTAAAATACAATCCTATGATTCAAATTATTACAAGAATGCTTTCTGTTATTAGTTTGCTTCTTGGTGGTTTGATTGTAATTCATGGAAATCCACTTATGGGTGGCGAAAAACTTTCTATGGGTGAACTGATTGCTTTTATTCAATATGTTGGCGGTATGATTTGGCCAATTGAAATGCTTGGTTGGCTTACAAACGGTTTTGCCAGTGCAAAAGCAAGTATTAAACGTTTGAACAAAATTTATTCCGAAATGCCAGACATTTTGGACGAATCTAAAATTGAAGAAGATTTGCTTTCGCCATTTGATGTTTCTGGTTCGGTAAAATTTAACAATGTTACATACAAAGCTGGCGAAAACAAAATTTTGGAAGATGTATCATTTGAAATTCAAGCGGGACAAACTTTGGGAATTATGGGAGCCACAGGTTCTGGAAAAACTACAATTATCAACTTGCTAAAACGTATGTATGATGTTTCGGACGGAAGCATTGAACTTGACGGCGTTGATATTAGACAGTTTCCATTGGCAACTTTACGAAAATCGGTGGCTTGCGTAATGCAAGATATTTTCTTGTTTAGCGACACAATTGACGGAAACATTCGCCTTGGAGAACGTGAAACAATGACAACACCAACCGTCCGCTTGGCTTTGGAAAAGTCTCACTCGGCTGAGTTTGTAGACAAAATGAAAGACAAAGAACACACTGTAATTGGTGAACGGGGCGTTGGTCTTAGTGGTGGTCAAAAGCAAAGAATTACAATTGCCCGTGCTTTGGCAAGAAAAACTCCAATCCTTGTTTTGGACGATTCAACAAGTGCTTTGGACACAGAAACAGAACAAGAAATTCAAGGTGTTTTGGCTGAACTTTCTGGAATGACAAAAATCATTATTGCCCACAGAATTAGTGCAGTTAGAAAAGCCGACAAAATTATTGTTTTGGATGGCGGAAAAGTTTGCGAAGAAGGAACTCACGAGGAACTTCTTGCAAAAGGTGGATTGTACAAAGAAACTTACGATTCACAGTATTAAATGCGCCAGGGATTGTAGGTGCAGCGAAGCTGTCGACCGCAGGCGATAGCCGAGGACGATGAAGCGACAGCGGAACACCGAAAAGCCCGGTGTGGTTGGCACAACCACAGGCGCCCAAAAATTGATGGGAGAAAAAATGAATAGTTATAAGGTTGATGAAGCGTTGGTAAAAAAGTCGAATTTTGAGACTATGCCACGGCTTTTTAAATATCTTTTAAAATATAAAAAAACTATTATTGGTGTTTTTGCTTTGATGGCTTTTGGAACAATTGTAGATTTGATTAATCCGTTGCTTACAGAAACTGCCATTGATAAATACATTATGAAAAATAATATTCCGGGATTCATAAAGATTGTTTGTTTTAGTGGAATTTTGAATTTGCTTGCTATAGGTGCAATTAAACTTCGTATGATTTTTATGGCAAAAACTAGTAACAAAGTAATTCAGGAATTGCGACAACAATTGTATGATCATATTCAGAGTCTTGATTTGGCTTTTTTTGATTCAAGGCCTTCTGGAAAAATCTTGGCAAGAATTATTGGTGATACAAACTCTTTAAAAGATATTATTGAAAATGCGGTTACAACTTTAATTCCAAACTTAATTACTGTTTTTGCGGTAATGATTATTATGTTTGTAAAAAACTGGAAGCTTGCTTTGGCAGCTCTTTGTACTTTGCCATTTTTAATTGTTGGTGTTTTTTTGATTTCTATTATGGCAGAAAAGCATTGGAAGGCAAAAAGACAAAAATCTTCAAACTTAAATGCGTTTATTAATGAAGATTTGTCTGGAATTAAAATTATTCAAAGTTTTAGAGCCGAAAAAGAAACTGATAAAACTTTTCAAGATTTGGTTTGGGATGATAGAAAAGAATTTATTCGTGCTGTTAGATGGTGTGATGCTTTTGGCTCTTGGATTGATTTGTGTTGGGGCGTTGGAACTATGAGTCTTTACCTTGTGGGAGTTATGGTTCTTGGAATTGATAATGTTTCTATTGGAACTTATATTGCTTTTGGTTCTTATGTGGGAATGTTCTGGCAGCCAATTATGAACTTGAGTAATTTTTATAATCAATTTATTAACGCGGCAAGTGGTGCAGAACGCATTTTTGAAATTATTGATACTAAGGCTGTGGTAACTAGCAAAGAGGATGCTAAAGAAATGCCTGCAATTAAGGGAAATGTTGATTTTAAAAACGTTACTTTTGGTTATACTCCAAATGTAGATGTTCTTAAAGATTTGAGTTTTTCTGTAAAAGCTGGCGAAACAATTGCTTTGGTAGGTCCAACTGGTGCTGGTAAATCTACAGTTGTAAATTTGATTAGCCGTTTTTATGATATTAAATCTGGACAAATTTTAATTGACGGAACTGATATTAAAGATGTTCAGATTGATTCTTTGCGTACACAAATGGGAATTATGACTCAGGATAATTACATTTTTAGTGGTACAATTAGAGAAAATATTATGTACGGAAAACTGGATGCTACAGAAGAAGAAATGATTGAAGCTAGTAAGGCTGTTCATGCTCATGACTTTATTTGCAAATTAGAAAAAGGTTATGATACTCCACTTACTGCTCGCGGTGGTGAATTGAGTAATGGTCAGCGTCAATTGGTTGCTTTTGCAAGAACAATGCTTTCTAATCCTCGCATATTAATTTTGGACGAAGCAACTAGTAGCATCGACACAAAAACTGAACTTTTGGTTCAGGCAGGAATTGCAAGTATGCTAAAAGGTCGCACAAGTTTTGTAATTGCTCACAGGCTTTCTACAATTCAAAATGCCAGCCGAATTTTTGTAATTGATAATTTGGGCATTGTTGAAAGTGGAACACCTTCCCAACTTATGGAAAAAAAAGGAGCGTATTACAACTTGCGCATGGCTCAAAGTTTGTAGTTTATGTAAAAAAAAGATATTGCCCCAGACGTTTTTTTGCGTTTGGGGTTTTTTATTTTAAAAATGATTTGTATAATAGAAGCAATTAAGACAAAATCATTTTATGTTGAATATTGAGGTTATATGAAAAAGAAAGTTGGCGTTTTGGTAAGTGGTGGTGGAACTAATCTTCAGGCTTTGATTGATTTTGAAACAAAAAATGCAGATTGCCCTTATGAAATTGTTTTGGTTTTAAGTGATCATAAAGATGCTTATGCTTTGGAGCGGGCAAAAAATGCTGGCATTGAAAGTCGCATTGTTAGTCCTTATGCGGTAATGGGGGCGGAAGTTGCAAAAGCTTCTGACCGTGACACAAAACGTCTTGCTGTTTCTAATAAAATTCTTGAATACTGTAAAGAATTTGGTGTTGAAATTATTGTTGAA
>JAFXDY010000164.1 GCA_017521105.1 Treponema sp. | reverse complement strand
ATACAAAGCATTAAAAGAACAAATGTTCCAAAAAGCAAGCGAAATCGATTTAACTTGTTACGATAATCCTTCTTATTATAATGATTTTGTACTTGGCGTTTCCGAAGCAGAAAAAACAATCGACAGATTTTTGAACATGTTAAATGTTACAATTCAGGCAATTACAGTCTTGTTTACAACAGGAATTTTCTATTTAGTTTTGGACCCAGCAGGAATTCTTTTTGTTACAATTTCTTTTGTTTTACAATTTATTGTTTCTATAAAATTAAACAAAATCAATTATCAAAATCGTGTAGACATAAATCCTCACATGCGAAAACGCGATTACATTAGCCGCGTATTTTACCTTAAAGATTACGCAAAAGAATTAAGACTTCATCCAAACACAGGAACAAAATTAGAACAAGAATTCGAAGAAGCAAATGATAATATCATCAATGAACATAAAAAAATTGCAAAAAAACGGGTTGGACTTATGTTTTCAAGAAATTACGCAGTTGGTGATTTTATTATTGACGCACTTTACATTACATATTTAGTTTACAAAGCCGCAATTCTTCATTCACTAAATTATAGCGACGCAGTAATTTTGTTTAACAGAACAGGTTCGCTTCGCGGATGTATGAGAATGTTTGCACAAATTGGACCTTTGGCACAAGAAAACAGTTTGTTTACAGATAAAATTAAAACTTTCTTAAAAAATGAACCAAAACTCACAAAAACAGATGGAATTTCTATTCCTACAACAGATGGAGATTTGGAACTTAAAAATGTTACTTTTAAATACACAGAGGATGGAAAAACAATCTTAAACAACATCAATTTAAAAGTAAAAAAAGGCGAACACATTGCAATTGTAGGCTACAACGGAGCGGGAAAAACAACTTTAATCAAATTGCTAATGCGATTATACGATCCAACTTCGGGAACAATTTCTTACAAAAATCACAACATAAATGAATATAATTCCGCAGATTACAGACGATTAATTGGTGTTGTTTTCCAAGACTTCCAGATGTTTGGAGCATCTTTAGCAGAAAATGTTGTAATGGATCATTTGCAAGAAGACGAGCTTGAAGAAAAAATGCACAAAATAAAATCCTCATTAATTAATTCTGGTTTTGAAGAAAAATTAAACAAATTGGAAGAGGGACTTTTTACCCAAGTTACAACAGAATTCGACAAAAAAGGCGTAGATTTTTCTGGTGGCGAAAGTCAAAAAGTTGCCATTTCCAGAGCATTTTACAAAGACGCCGAAATCTTAATTATGGACGAACCTTCTAGCGCCCTTGACCCAATTGCCGAATACGAATTAAACAAAGCAATGGAAACCGCCGCAAAAGGAAAAACAGTCTTCTATATTTCCCACCGACTTTCCACAACCCGAGACGCCGACCGCATCATCATGTTGGAACAAGGTCAAATTATAGAAGAAGGAACTCACGCCCAACTCCTTTCCCAAAACGGAAAATACGCCCAAATGTGGCACACCCAAGCGGGAAACTATAATTAAAAATTCAGAATTAGGAAGTTAAGAGGGGAAAGCCTTCCCCTCGCTCCAAAGTCCTCGCTTGCGCTGTGGTCTTTTCCGCTACCCCTTCTAATTTCAATTCTTACTTAAAAGTAGAATACGCATCGGCTTTTGTAACACTTGCTGCATGAACATAAATATCCATATAATAAACACCATTTTTTTCATATTCATGTTCAAAACAACCAAGAATATCATCACATTGTTTATCTTTAAAATTGTTCGCCTGCAAAAACTCCATAATGTGCTTGTAGCCAGTTGGAATTCTTTCAAAAGGCTGCACAAAAGGTTCTGTAACAGTAATAACCGCATATTCCGCTTCAAGATTTTGAGCAAATTCCACACCAGGACAATTCGTTTCAAATCCTTCGGGAATCACATAAGCGGCCACATACCCATGAAGTCCAAATCTTGTTTGCTGCTCTTGAGAAACAAAAGGAAAATCCCAACCAATCATTTTTGCTTTGGAATCAAAAGCCAAAAGACCACTTTTTTCACCCCATTTTCTCATGTAAGATTGAACATCATCTTCCGGATTCGGAGAAATCATCACATATCTTGCCATTTTAAAACTAGGAACTTTTCTAATTTCAACTTTTGAATAAATCTCTTCTTTAAAAGACATATTTTCTCTGACCAATTCATCTAATTTACAAGAAAACATAGAACACAATTCCACAAGTTTATCTAGTTCTGGAGTAACTTCGTCTGCTTCCCATCTAGAAACAGTTTGCCTTGAAATATTCATTTTTTCTGCAAATTGCTCTTGTGTTAATCTGTTTAATTTTCTTAAATACTGAATATTTGTTCCTAAACTCATAAATCTACCTCAATTTTATTTTTTTATTGGCCAATTAATTTATGTTTCAAATTATAACATAGCAAATTATACAACAAAACCACCCAAAATGTGATTTTTAACAAACTTTTGCAACACAAAGTTTACATAAATCATCCAAAAACTTTTCAACTAAAAATAACTTTTCAACTTTCCGTTGTAAAAAACCCAAAAATAAATTGTTAGTAAAAAATCATTAAATCCGTTATAGTAAAATCAACACGGCCGTGAAAGATAATTCAGAATTCAGAATTCAGAATTATGAATTAGATTGCCACAACTTTTCTCAATTCGTCATTGAGATAAAAAAAGTAATATGGCAATTCAAAAACAAGGAGAAAAAATGTCTTTAGGAAACAACATCAAAACTTTTAGAAAAAAACTTGGTCTTACACAAGAAGAACTAGCTTCACAACTTTATGTTACTTCACAAGCCGTAAGCAAATGGGAATCTGAAAATGGACTTCCAGACACAGCCCAAATTGTGCCAATTGCAAAAGCCTTAAACGTTACAACAGACGCACTTTTTGGAATGGATTCCAACACAACAGATTACGACAAAGAAGAAGCAGAAAAAATCAAAAATAAAGCAAATGAATTGCGTGATTCCACAGATTCAACATCAGGAGCCATTTTAGCCGCAGATTATCTTGATTCAGAATGCGAAAAACATCCTTACAATTACGAAATTTTAATGAGATACGTACAAGCAACTGCACATTTAAGTCGTTTTGCAGATTTTAACCAATGTTTCAAAGATAATCCCGAAAAATGGAATCAATACGTGCAAAAAGCAATCAACCGTGGATATCAAGTTATAAGATATTCAAACGATTCTTCAAAAATTGATTTGGTACATTTTGCAACAGCGTGGATTTACATTCACAACAAAGAATATGACAAAGCATGGGAACACATCAACGTTTTACCAAGCATTGAATCAAATCAATTAAGAGAAGGAATTAGTGCGGAAGTTGCAATGATGCAATACGGAAAAGAAGCTTGGCAAAATCAACTTAGAATTGATTTACAAAACTTCACAAGAGCAATTAACAAAGTTATGGTTTACGCTTCAGAAACATACTGTTTTGCAGAACCAATGGAAACTTCCGTAGAATTTTGTAATTGGGCATTGAACATTATTCATGCATTGTGCAAAAATCCAAAACTAAAGCCATTAAGCCAAGGATTTTACCGTGATATTACAAAATATAAAATTGCTTCGTATTTAAAAAACGGAAACATCCAAGACGCTGTAAATGAATATGATTCTTTGAAAAAAATTATGGAAGATTACACAAACTTTTGCCAAGAACAAATCAAAAATCCAAATACAGAAAAAGATTTTGGCACAAAAGCATTCAAAAATATGCAAAATTACACAAAAGAATTTGCACAATCAAAATTGCAATACATTTTGCAACACCTAAAAGAAATTACACCACAAGATTCTTTTGAAAAATTCCAAAAATTGATATAAAAAAAAGATTCCCGCATCAAGTGCGGGAATGACAGTTTTGTTGTGCGGGAATGACACATCCCAGCCT
The DNA here is from genome assembly GCA_017521105.1 of Treponema sp. Taxonomy (GTDB): domain Bacteria; phylum Spirochaetota; class Spirochaetia; order Treponematales; family Treponemataceae; genus Treponema_D. The sequence goes on along the minus strand of JAFXDY010000164.1, from coordinate 1,344 downwards.
GTCATCCTCGGGCTTCAACTTTCCTGTCATCCTCGGGCTTCGCCCCGAGGATCTTTTCTACTACAAAAAAAATATATTAAAAAACCAAAACTTTAAAAACTACTTTTTTATTAATTTCAAAACTCTAGGTCTATTAAATCGCTGCACAATAATAAAAGGCAAATGCATAATCGCAAAAAAGAAACACAAAATTCCAACCACAACCGTATGAGGAAAAAATCCTTTCAAAAATAAAGGAACAAAACTAGTCAAAAAAATCATTTCATGAACAATTTCCGACTGAGTCATATTTCTAACAATAATCAACAAATCATTTTTGGAAGAAAAAAGCCTATCATCATAAGAAACAATTTTTTCTTTCAACTTTTTCACATAAATTTTTTTATATAATTTTTTTTCAAAACAATGCTGTCTAAACAAAAAAGAATCGTAATATTTTTTATTCGTATTCACCACAATAAATGTAATCAAAGTTGCAAAAGGCGGAGTAATATGAAAAATAATTAATTCACAAGCCACAAAATTAAAAATGAACTTTGCCCAATAAAAAGTCCCATAAATCTTATTCAAATAATTGAATAAAAAACTCCCTCCAATAGAAAAAATCATTACAAAAAGTAAAATAAAAGGAACAAAATTAATTTTCTTTTTCACAAAAAAACTCCAATAAATTTTATTTAATCAACAACGCTTTACATGAATGTGGTTCAAGAGTGATTTCTACAGAATAACCTAAATCTTTTCTTTCCCACAAATCACGAATAATTAAACCAGAATCACTTGTGTTGATTTTTAGAGTTTTTGTTTCTTCGCTTGTATTAAAAATACACTCGTAGTAAGACCGAGTTTCATCTACATCGCCAACTTCATTCACCCAAAAAACTAGATCATCATGACAAGAATCGCTTGCTTGATATGCTCTATTTGGATTTTTGTTCATGGCAATAATTTCTTCATTTGTAAGAAGTTCAAGATTTTGTTTATCAAGTTGAGGTAAATCTGTTCCAATCATCAATGGAGAACGGAAAATGCTCCACAAAGTAATCATTGTTCTAGTTTCTTCCAAACTGAATTTTGATTTCCAGCCTTTGTTGTTTTTATCTTCCATGTTGCCCCAACCGTAGCCCAAAACATTCATCGGAAGCATATCACAATCTGGCCAGTTTCCGTTGCCAACATGTTCTTGCCAAACTTCGCATCGTTCAAACATTCCTTTTAAAAGTTTCCAATCATCCCAAAAATCGTCTGTGATGCGCCACATATTTGCAAATCTTTTTAAATGATGAGCTTTTTCAATTACAGCAGGTCCTGGACTTAAACTTAAAACAATTCCACGTCCGCATT
>JAFXDY010000163.1 GCA_017521105.1 Treponema sp. | reverse complement strand
TCACCAGAAGTTTTTCCTGCAGGAACACTAATAGAAGGAATGCGAGCCAAGTTTACAAAAGTTGTGTAAAGGTCGCTTAAATACATTTCAAGAGGATCATCAACTTTTGAACCAAGTTTAAAAGCCGCAGTAGGACAAGTTGGACACAAAATTAAATCATAAGATTCAAAAACTTTTGCAACTTCACTTTGAATTCTTGCTCTAACAGTCATTCCTTTTTTGTATGTATCCCCAGAGAATTGTTCAGACAAAACATAGTTACCAATTACAATACGACGTTTTACTTCTGGTCCAAAACCTTCAGAACGTGTATCAACATAAAGTTCATCATAACCCTTGGAATTATCAACACGACGACCATAACGAATTCCATCAAAACGGCTAAGGTTAGAAGCTGCTTCAGAAAGAGCAATTACATAATAACTTGCAATTGAAGCGTCCAAAATTGGCAAATCTACAACTTCAATTTTTGCACCTTTATTTTCAAACCACGCTCTAGTTTCTTCAAAACATTTTACAACATCAGCGTCGGCACCATCAGTTTTTAAGAATTGAGCAGGAATTGCAATTTTTAATGATTTAAATTCATCATCAGACAATGCACAAAGATTTTTAATTGAATCAACATTTGGCAAATCTGCCGAAGTATCATCAAAAGTATCAACACCGCACATTAAACTCAAAGGTTCTGCAATGTCAGCTGGAGTGTGGCCCAAAAGTCCAACTTGATCTAAACTTGAACCATAAGCAACAACGCCCCAACGGCTCAAAACACCATAAGTCGGTTTTAATCCATAAATTCCACAATAACTTGCAGGCAAACGAACCGAACCACCAGTTTCTGTACCAAGACCAAAAATTGCCTGATTTGCAGCAACCGCAGCAGCCGAACCACCAGAAGAACCACCCGAAACATATTCACGATTAATTGGGTTTCTTGTTGCCCCGTAACTTGAATATTCAGTTGAAGAACCCATTGCAAATTCGTCTTGATTACAACGCCCAAGAGCAATTGCACCAGCTTTTTCCAAGCGATCAATTACAGTTGCGTTATAAGGAGCCACATAACCTTCCAAAATTTTAGAAGCACAAGTTAATTTGTGACCTTTTGAGTTGATATTGTCTTTATTTGCAAAAGGAATTCCCAAAAGAGGTTTTTCTGCAAACAATTTTTCTAATGCATCAGCCCCAGCTTTTCGTGCAGCTGCAATTTCTTCATCTGCAGCAGCCGCTTTTGTAGCCGCATCATCATACATTTCAATAAATGCATTCAAAGGAATTGCCGAAGATTTATCTTCTTCAAAAGTTTTTACAGAAGATTCCACCAAAGCAACACTTGTAATTGCTCCAGATTTTAACGCTTCTCTTGTTTCTTTTATTGTTTTATACATAATTTCACCTTTATACAAATTCAGAATTCTGAATTCTGAATTCTGAATTATCTTACACACCCTCGCCAAGAACTTTTGGGACCTGAAAGTAGCCGTCCATGAAGTCTTTTGAGACTTTTTTTACGTCTGTCATTTCAAGGCCTTGGACAATTTCGTCTGAACGAAGTTTGTCGGCTTCTGTTTTTGGGTATGCATCGTAAGGGTTTTCGCTGTCATCATATTTTGAAAGGATATCAAAATACCCAATAATATCATCTACTTGTTTTTTTAAAGTCTCCATGTTTGTACTTTCTGGAGATAATCTTGATAAATAGAGCAGATTTTCTAATGTCTGCTGATCAATTTCTTTGTGTTGTGTTGCCATAATTCAACCATTATATAAAAAAAATCTTAAATAGTTAATAGATATAAGGAGACTCAAAAAATTTTATATTTTAGACGTTCCTTTGTTTTATTTTAGTTTATTACCGTCACAAAATGCTTTGCCAACAACTTCACCCAATTTTATGTAAGTATGATTTACTGAATCGTAAGTAATTGGTTGCAATTTTGCTGGATCAATTTTACCGTCAGTTAAAATACTTTCGTCAGCAGAAACATTAACAATTTTTCCTACCATACATCCAGTAGCATTATCATAACTAATCATTTCGCATTCCAAACACATTGGAAGTTCATTGATAATTGGAGCATCTACAAAATCACTTTTTGTAACTGTAAAACCAGCTTTTTTTAGTTTTTCAGGCTCAGTGTTTGCACTCACAATTCCCACGTAATCACATTCAGCAACATGTTTTACATCTGCAATACTTACTGTAAATGCTTTTTTTAACAAAAGATTTTTTGCAGTTTTATGATTTGGCGCGATGCAAATGGCAATTTGATAATCATCATAAATTCCACCCCAAGCAGCATTCATTGCATCTGCATTATCATTTTCATCATAAGTTCCAACAATAAAAACAGGCATTGGATATACACAAGTTTGTTTTCCAAAATTCTTTCTCATAACCTAAAAATCTCCAAAAGATTGTATATAATAATTTTACTTTATTTATTTCAATTAATAAATAAAAAAATAAATTAATTATGAACAATTTGTTTCTAGTAGGTTTATTTGCCTTTTCTATGTAAAAGGTGTATAATTCACGTAATGACAAATACAGTTGCCCTTCAAAAATGTTACGAATACAACTTTGAAGAAGTTTATAAATCAATAATTTCTCTTTTAGAACTTGCACCTCCTCCAGATTTTAAAGGCAAAACTGTATTGTTAAAACCAAATATTTTGTATCCAAAAAAGCCTGAACTTGCTGTTTGTACACATCCTGTTGTTGTGGGGGCTGCTGTAAAAGCTTTTGTAGATAAAGGTGCTGGAAAAGTTTTGGTTGGAGAAGCCCCTGCCATTGCAAATTCAACTCACGCTGCAAAAACTGTTGGTATGTATGATCAAGTTGTTGCTAACGGTGGTGAATGGGCTGATTTTTCTAAATCAGTAGAAGTGCCTTGCCCAGATGGAAAAATTGTAAAAAAATTTAATTTTGCTGAACCCTTTTTTCAAGCTGATTTAGTTGTGTCTCTTTCAAAATTAAAAACACATCAATTTATGTCTTACACAGGGGCAATGAAAAATCTTTTTGGATTAATTGTTGGTCTTGAAAAAGCAGAACAACACTATAGATTCCCTAACAAAGAAACTTTTGGAGAATTCCTTACAGATTTAAACGTTACAGCTAAAGCTCAGTACGGAATTATGGACGCAATTGTTGGAATGGATGGACCTGGAGGGCCAGGAAGTGGAAATCCTATAAAATTAAATTTCCTAGCTGCCTCTGATAATATTTTAGCTTTAGATTGGAAATGTGCTTCTTTGGTTGGCTATAATCCTCATAAAATTCCTAATTTGGACGCTGCATTAAAACGTGGAGTGTGGCTTTCTTCAGAAAAAGATATTACAACCATTGGCGAAAATGAATCAAACTGTAAATGTCCAAACTTTAAAATTGTAAAGAATCCTTCAAAAACTCTTCAAATTATGATTCCAGGTTGGGTCAATTTTATTGCAAAGAAGTTTTTTGAAAAAACTCCAAATTTTAATCCTAAAAAATGTATTCGTTGTGGACGTTGTAAACAGATTTGTCCTGCCCACATAATTGAATTGAATGGAAAAAATAAAACAGCAAATTTAACAGATAAATCAAAATGTTTACACTGTTTCTGCTGTCATGAAATTTGTCCAGAAGACGCAATCAAATTAAAAAGATTTTAGAGATTGCCACGTCGTCCTAAACGGACTTTTCGCAATGACAAGATGGAAAAAATTATGCGACTCATCGCAATGACAAAATAAGTCTGTCATTGCTGTAGATGTCAAGTAATTAGTTACATGAGACATCTAAAGCTTGTAAAGGCGTAATGCCATCCAAAGAACTATGAGGTCTGTATTCATTGTAATAAAGTGAATAACCTTGTAGTTCATCT
>JAFXDY010000162.1 GCA_017521105.1 Treponema sp. | reverse complement strand
CAAGGTATATATTAAAAAGAAAGGAAATGCCCAATCTCAACTTGGTCATCTCCACATTTGGGTTGAAAACCGCCAAAAATGGGTTCCAAGTCATTTTGGCGGTTTTATTTTTTACTCTTTATCTTTCTTTTTTAGGAAAGAGAGCAATGCTATAACTGTACTAGCAACAGTTGCAACACAAGTTACTACTGCAATAACTAATTCTAAAGTCATAACAAGCCTCCCTATTCAATTATTTCAGCAAAAGCTGATTAGAGTCGGGAGACACCGCCTGAAATTAGGCATTTCCAATAATCAAAGTATGACATAGTTTAATTAAAATGTCTATATTTTTGTAAAGTATTATTACATATAGCTTATCTTATCCTTCGCAAAAACTTAGGCGAAGTTGTTGACACACTGAAAGATTTTCTTGGGGAAAAGTAAATTCTTGACAGAAGTTTTTTCTTGTAATAAATTTTTACAATAGGAGAAAAAATACCAACAATTAGTTATTTTCGTGGAATTAAGATTTTTATAAATTGGAATGATCATATGCCTCCTCATTTTCATGCTTCTTACGCAGGAGAAGAAATAATTGTGTCAATAAATGATATAGAAGTTATAGAAGGACAAATAGCATCAAAACAACAAAAAATGGTTTTAGGGTGGGCTGCTTTTCATCAGACTGAATTGTTGGAAGATTGGGAATTAGCAGCATCAAAACAAGAATTATTTCCTATAGCTCCATTAAATTAGGATAGTTATGAATAAAACTGTAGACTGGTATTTAAGCAAAGGCTTTTCTCAACAAATGGCAGAATATTTTGCTTCTGGTAGAAGGACTGTTATTAGCGTAAAACCAAACAAAGATTTTTCTTTGCTATTAATTTTTGATAACAATGAAAAAAAAATTTTTGATATGAAGAAATTAATTCAACCTAATACAGTTTTTGCATTTTTGGCAGATTGGGAAAATTTCAGTAGAGTATATTTGGATTCAGATTCAATAGTAAGTTGGGATAAAAACCCAGAAATAGACAGCAAAAAAGTATGGTCTAATAAAATTGATTTATCAACAGATAATTTGTATGTTGAAGGAAAAACTATTTAACCCAACTCAAGCCTTTACTCCTTCAACAACCTTTCCGAAAGTTCCAAAATCCTTGGCCCGTATTTTTCCCGCAATTTTTTTGTAATGATTTTGTTTACTAAAAGGCCCACAATTCCCACAACAATAGAACCAAACGTTGCTGTGTTTGTAACTTTTTGGTCTAATTTTCTAAGTTCGTCCAAGTCTGATTCTTGATTTTGAATATATTTGTTTCTGATTTTTTCAATTTCTTCTTTGTGAATTGATGAATAAGTGTAATTAAACGATTCTTTGTTTTCCATAAAATCTTCCTTTTTTCTTTTCTTTCCCTTTTTCCTTTTTTCCCTTTTTCCTATTTTTGATTTTATCTACAAAATATCCAATTAATAAAAAAGGAAGTAAAAGAATTAACAAAATTCTGGCTTTTACGTTTTCTCTTTTTTTATACTTTTCTTTTAACTCAGGATTCTTTTTTACAAGTTTTTTTATTTTTTTGTTTTTATTTCTATTTTTTTCAAATATATAATCCAAACCGTTGGAAATTAATACAGTTACAAGCAGCAAAATTAGGTTTACTATATATTGCGATATTTCACTTCGTTTAAAAGCTTCTTTTTCATTGATTGGAAGTTTAAAATCAGTTTTAGGATCTCTAAGTATTTGAATTTTTTTATTTTCAAAATACTCTTCATCTGGTTTAAAATACAAAGTGCACTTTTGTATTAAATTTTCACCAATTAAACTATATTCAATTTTTACGCGGTAATTGCTTCCATATCTTGAATAACTTGACTTTATTGAATATGACTTTACTATTACATTTTCTATAATTCCGTTTTTTTCTAAATTAAATAACTTACGGTAATTACTAATTGCAGATAATATACAAATCAAAGCTAAGCAAAAACAAAATATTTCAAATTTTAGATCTTTTTTATTCTTCGCTTTTTTCTTTTTTTTCATATCACACCCTATGAGACAGTCGTAATAACATGAATGTACCTCAATGTTGTAAGTATAACATAATAGATTCAGAACTTCAGTAGATTTGTTGTAAATTTTTTGTCCAAGTAGCTGCTGCGTGTATTTTTTTATTTTTGGGCGTAGGCTGGCAAAAACAATAATTCTCAAAAGTTTTTTTATAATTTTTTATTTTTATTTACTCTTTGCTATTTTATTTTGAACCTGCCAGCCCCGGGCTTTTGCGTTATAAAATTGCGTGCTTCGCCCGCAATTTTTCCGTTCAGCTTTTTGCTTCGTTCCACTCGCAAAAATCCGAACCCTAACGGGCTGCAATCCCTTACGCAAATTAATTCAGAATTCAGAATTAAGAATTAAGAATTAAGAATTTGTAATTTGGTATGTAACAAGTTTATTTAAACACTTTTTACATCTATTTTAAAAATTGTTGATATGCTCCCAGTCGTGGTGTCGTTAATTACTATTTCACTTTATTTTAAATGAATAACATAATCAGAAGTTGCAGTGCAAGGGAAAGCCTTCTACGAATGTAGAACAAGTTATCTGAATTCTTAATTCTAATATGTTGTGCAATCTGTCAAGTATAAAAATTAGGAAAGATTTTCGGCAATTTACCACTCTAATATTCTTGGATCATAAAAAAATCATGCCATATAGGTCAATGGATTCTCCGAAGTTCTTTAGGTCTTAATGCAAGCATAATAATTTTATAAATTATCGCTTAAAAGAATTATCAAAGATAACTAATCCTTGTCGCCCAATTTTTATACTATTTTCAGCCATCCTGTAAATAAACTTTTTTGCTCTCTCTGATTTATATTTAATTTAGGCAATGTTATTTGTCATCATTCCCCAAATAAAACATGCTAATTCCCTTGCAGCAGCTGTTGATGCTACATTTGCCGATTTCCCTCTTAACTCCAAATGTGCTATCTTATGTCTTATTCGATATCTACATTTATCTGCATACGCTACAACCAACGGGTCTTTTCCTTGTTGTCGTTCTAATAACCTCCTTGATTTTTTCCCTTTTAGATTCGTCTTTTTTATACTTTTGGCACTTTCTACCAATAACCTTCTTAAATTCTTTGAACCTGATTTTGTTATTCCCAATCGTCTTTCTCTTCCTCCACTAGAATCTTCTTTACACGTTAATCCTAGATATTTTGAAAAATGATATGCACTTGAAAACCTATTAAAATCTCCTACTGTCGATACTATTGTTACTGCTGTTAGTGTTTCTATTCCTGAAAAACATACCAATTTATCTACTTTTTCTTTTACCACTTTCTCCTTCGCTATTTCTTTTAAGCGATTTTCTATCGTTTTCAATCTTTGTTCATTTGTATTCACTGATATCATATATTCATTAAATATTTCTTTTAATAATTTATTTTCAAACTCCAATTTTGCTAACCAGTTTTTATGTTTTATTGTCCAATAGCCACTTTCTTCATACTTTTTTCCTTGTCTTAACAAAAATGATAGCAATTTTTGTTTTGATTCTTTTAATTCTGTTTGTATACTCAATCGCATTTGACAAAATTCTTTTATTGCTTCCTCTTCTTCTGTTGTCACATT
>JAFXDY010000161.1 GCA_017521105.1 Treponema sp. | reverse complement strand
TTCACCACCTGCTGCTGCACCTGCTGCTGGAGCTGCTGCTACTGCAACTGCTGCTGTAACACCGAATTTTTCTTCCATTGCTTTTACGAGTTCTGAACATTCAAGAACTGACATTGATGCGATTGCATCTAAAATTTGATCATTTGTGAGAGCTGCCATATTGTCTTCTCCACTTTAATAAAGTATAAAATCTCCATTCATTGAATGGCTGCGGTAATTATCTCAACTGAGTTTTCCGCACTTTCACAGGACAGTCGACAGCTATGAAGCCTGACCTGTGAGGGGCAATTTATTGCCCGTGTTCGATGGAAAAACGTTAAAAAAAATGCGAAAGCATTTTTTAGTTTATCCACCTATGCAGAGCAACTGTGTTGCTCTTGTTCTATAGGAAAGCGTTAAAAAAATTGCGCAGGCAATTTTTAGCTTGACCTTCTTTTAAGGGGCAATTTATTGCCCGTGTTCAATAAAAAAGCGTCTTCTGCTTTTCTTCAAACATTTATGCTTCTAGTAAAAAACTAGTTTCCACCTTCAGCTTCTTTCTTTTCTACGTATGCTTTAATAGTAGCTGCAAGTTGACGAACTGGACCGTTCATAGCAGACATAAGCATAGAGTAAAGTTGTTTCTTTCCAGGAACTTTTGAATAAGCTTCAATTTTAGCTTGATCATAAATTTCCTTAGAAATACTAGCACCTTTTACGCTTAAAGCTGGTACATCTTTTGCAAAGTCAAAAAGAACTTTTGCTACTTCGTTAGAATCCTCATTTGCCATAGCAATTACAGTAGGACCTTTTAAGTAGTCAGCTACATTTTCAACTTTCATATCATCAAATGCAATTTTAGCAAAGTTATTTTTTACAACTTTTAATACTGCATTTTTTTCACGAAGTTTACCTCTAAGATCAGTAATTTGTTCTACAGTTAAACCACGGTAATCAGCAAAAATAAAGTCATTATATTCAGCAAATGTCTTTTTTGCGTTTTCAATTGCTTCTGCCTTAGCAGGTTGGATTTTTTTTGCTCTAATAGCCATTATTCACCTTCCTTGAAATCAACCCAAACACCAGGTCCCATAGAAGAACTAACAGAAACTGATTGGATAAAACCAGCTGAAGATCCAACAGGCTTTTTCTTACTTACTTCTGCAAGAAGAGTGTTAAAGTTTTCGATAATTTTATCTGCATCCATTGAACACTTTCCAACTGCAATGTGTACAACACCACCTTTATCAGCACGGTATTCTGTACGACCTTTCTTTAATTCTGCAACTGCTTGTCCAACGTTTGGAGTAACAGTACCAGTTTTTGGGTTAGGCATTAAACCTTTACGACCAAGAACCATACCAAGACGTCCAACGTCTTTCATCATGTCAGGTGTAGCAACAGCAACGTCAAAGTCAAGCCATCCGTCTTTTACTTTGTCGATATATTCTTCACCTGCATAAGCAGCACCAGCGTCTAAAGCTTCTTTTACTTTGTCTTCTTTACAGAAAACCAAAACTTTCTTTTCACCACGGAACTGATTTGGGAATACCAATGTATCACGAACAGTAGCATTTTTTTCAAGACGACATGAAACGTGAGCTTCAACAGTTTCATCAAATTTAGCAAATTTCATGTCTTGAATCATTTTACAAGCTGTAGCAATGTCATATTTTTTTGCAAGATCATATTTTGCAGCAGCTGCATTATATTTCTTTCCATGTTTCATATTACTGCTCCACCTCTACACCCATACTGCGTGCAGTACCGGCAATGATTTTTTTTGCTGCTTCAATATCATTAGCGTTGATATCTGGCATTTTTGTTTTTGCAATTTCTTCAAGATCTTTAGCAGAAAGAGTTGCAACTTTGTCACGAAGAGGGTTTCCAGAACCTTTTTCGATTTTTACTGCTTTTTTGATTAAAACTGCTGCAGGAGGAGTTTTAAGAATAAATGTATAAGATTTATCCTGATAAACTGTAATTACAACAGGGATAATAAGACCTCTTTCCATTGTTTTTGTTCTATCATTGAATTCCTGAACAAATTTTGGAGCTGAAACGCCATGAGGTCCAAGAGCTGGTCCAATTGGAGGAGCTGGAGTAGCTGCTCCTGCAGGACACTGCAACTTAATAATAGCTGAAACTTTTTTTGTAGCCATTTTGTTTCTCCCAATATTGGTGTGTAAGGATTATAAAAATCTCTTACTAACGAAGCACCTATGTCCAACGGACTTGTACTTCTCCCAAAAACAGGATTAACGATTTGTATTTGGGATACAAATCCCTGATTTTGCCTAATAAAGAACTATTGTTTTTCAGCTTGTCCAAAGCTTACTTCAACAGGTGTAGGACGTCCAAAGATTTGAACTTCTACAGTTAATTTTTCTCTGTCCATAAAGATTTCTTTTACAGTTCCAGAGAATGTTGCAAAAGCACCGTCTGTAATTTTTACAACATCACCAATGTTATATGATTGTTTAACATGAACTTGTTTATCACCTTTAATAACACCAGACTTTTGCAAAAGGTTCATAGCTTCATCATTAGAAATTGGAATTGGACGAGTATTTGCATCTGTACCAACAAAACCATTTACACCTTGAAGTCTACGCAATTGTGTACATGTTGTTTTCCAACCAAATTCTGGCAAATCCATTTCCAACATGATATATCCAGGAAGGAATTTATTATTACGAACTTTCTTTTTTCCGTCTTTAATTTCAACTAATTCTTCAACAGGAACACGAACTTCTGTTAATACATCAGAACTAATATCACCAGACTCTAACAATGCTTTGATTGAACGTTCGATTTTATTTTCGTAACCAGTATATGTTTGTAAAATATACCATCTTCTAGACATGTCTTCCGCCTTATTTCATTATTGCACGGAACAATGCCGATAATGAAATATCAAGTAACCCAAGAACAACAGCCATAACAATTGTAGAAATAATAACCACTTTGATTGAAGAAATAACATCATCTTTAGTTGGCCATACAACTTTTTTTAACTCTGCTTTACTTTCGCGAAAAAACTGAATTACTTTAGACATATCACTACTTCCTTAATTAAATAAAAAGATCAGGGCAGGCAGGATTCGAACCCACGACAGGCGGTTTTGGAGACCGCTGCTCTACCAGCTGAACTACTGCCCTATTTATATAAAATTACCAATTCACTAAAAACTGGTAATCAAATACCTTATTTTGCTTTTGTTTCTTTATGCAAAATGCTTTTTTTGCAGAAAGGACAATACTTATTTTTTTCTAATTTACCAGTAATATTTTTACGGTTTTTGTATGTAGTATAATTCTTTCTTTTGCATTCTGTACATTGTAATGCAATAATTTCAACAGCACCTTTTTTCTTGCTTGCCATATTCTATACTCCTAAAAAGTTATCATACCCTTAAACACATTTTATAAAGCCCTTGTGCAGAATCGAACTGCAGACCTCAACATTACCGATGTTGTGCTCTACCAACTGAGCTACAAGGGCATTTGCAGTTTCCACACTTACTTAAAAAAAACGTGCGTTTAATGAATATAAATAAAGATAGAAAATAAGTCAATAAGAGAAATCAAAATTTCTTACAAAATTTGCAAATTTCTACTAGTATTTATAAAAAAAATTCTTTATCGTAATTATAGCGAGGTTTTTTATGAATATCGATATGCTAGTTGATGAAATTTTAGACTCTTACAACAAATTTGGATTAATTAATAGATCAAACACAGAAAATTTTCCAAACAGACAAAATGTAGTTTCTGTACTACAAGATTTACAATCATTAATTTTTCCAGGATTCAAATATGCAGAAGATATTGACCCAATAAACATTCGCTACACCACAGGGCAAAAAGTAAACAATATAATTGCAAAACTTACAAAAGAAATTCAAAAATCATTAATTTACACTCTTACACAAAAAAAAGGTTCAGCAGAAAAAATTGAAGATTCCCACTGTTTTAAGCTTTCAGAAAAAACCGCAATTGCCCTAGTGGAAGAAATTCCAGAAATTCGTAGAAAACTTTCTTTAGATACAATGGCAGCTTTTAAAGGAGACCCTGCAGCAAAAAGTAACGAAGAAGTAATCCTTTCTTACCCAGGACTCCAGGCAATTTCAGTCTATAGAATTGCAAATTTTTTACACAAAAACGGCATTCCAATCATTCCGCGAATTATGAGCGAACATGTTCACGGAACAACAGGAATTGACATTCACCCAGGTGCCACAATCGGAGAATCATTCTTCATTGACCACGGAACCGGTGTTGTAATTGGAGAATCTTGTATCATTGGAAACAACGTAAAAATTTATCAAGGGGTTACTCTTGGTGCATTAAGCGTAAAAAAAGAATTAATGAACAAAAAACGCCATCCTACAATCGAAGATGATGTTACAATTTACGCAAATGCCACAATTCTTGGTGGAAACACCGTAATTGGAAGAAAAAGCATTATTGGCGGAAACACTTGGGTAACAGAATCTGTAAAACCAGAATCAATAATCACACAACAATAATTATAATTTGGGTGCATTTTTGTTGCTAAACCAACAAAAACCGGGGTGTTTGAACTGAACCCCTTTTTTTGGACAGTTTTATGCTACCAAATTTTTCATTCGGACTTCAATTGGAGTCCGATAATTTAGAACACTTGAATCACGCTCATGATTATAATAGTGAATATAAGATTCAAGTTGTTCGAGGAAT
>JAFXDY010000160.1 GCA_017521105.1 Treponema sp. | reverse complement strand
TAATGAACATTTTGGAAGAAAGTTTGCGTCTTCTTCACCCATATTTGCCATTTGTTACAGAAGAAATTTATGCAAAACTTCCATTAAAAGAAATTGCAGAGGCTCGTAAAGAGGCAGGTGCAAACAAAATTGTTTCTATGTCTGAATATACAGGAATGCTTATTAACGCTCCTTATCCAGAAGTTGCGGCAGAACGTGATAACGCAGCAATTGATGCAAGATTTGAATCCTTAAAAGAATTGATTACAAAAACTCGTGCTTTGCGTGTTGAATGTGGAATTGATCCTGCAGAAAAAATTAATATTGCTATTTTGGTTACAAAAGGAAGCGATGCTGAAGTTTGTAAAGAAAAAGTTGAAATGATTCAGCTTTTGGCTGGTATTAAAAATATTGATTTTGTGGAATCAAAACCAGAAAGTTCAATTGGAACTGTTGGAAAAGGTTTTGAATCATTCATCATTGTAGACGAAACAATCAATAAAGAACAACTTTTGGCTAGATTCAAAAAAACACTTGAAAAAGAACAAGGTTATGCTAGAATGAGTCAAAATAAATTGAATGGTAATTTTGCACAACACGCTCCTGCTGAACTTGTTGAAAAAGAAAAACAAATTTTGGAAGAAGCAAACCGCAAAATTGAAAAACTTCAAAGTTATATTGATGGTTTGTAATAGAAGAAAATTATAAAAATCAAGGAGGTGTATATGGCTAAACAAAAGTACGAAATGAAAATTGAACGTTCTCTAAAGATGAACGACAAAGATATGAGTCAGCTTAGTGATATGCACCTTGCGCCTTACATGCAGCTGGCAACAAATCTTATTGGCAAAGCTCGTCATGCTGGTGGAAATATGTTCCGGCATCAAATGGACACTTTGGCAATTTTGATTGATTATGGTTATATTGATTCTGTTTTGTTAAAGGCTGCTACAATTCACGATACTATAGAAGATATTCCAGATTTTGACAAAAATTTAATTTTGCAGGCTGATCCAGAAGAAGGACAGGCTGTTTTAGATTTGGTTTTGGAAGTTACCCGCCGTGAAAATGAAGATAAAAGACAATTCTTACTTCGCATTTTGAATACTGGAAGTCAAAAAGCAAAAGTTTTAAAATGTGCCGACCGCATTTCTAATATGATTTCTTTGGGATATGTTACAGATCCAAAATTTATTGAACGTTATTGTGACGAAACAGAATTTTTTCTTTTGCCTATGTCAATTGAAGTTGATTTTAATATGTATCAAGAATTAATCAATTTGATTTTAACTCGTCGCCGTTATTTGGAAGATGGCGGATATTTTGATAACCGCTGCAAAGAATCTTCTCAGCGCTCGTAGTGACAATGTACTGGACTGCCACGCTGCGCTCCCAGTGACAAGATGTTACATAAGTTTGAACACCAGCCGCCAGCGACCTTTCATACCATTGAATTTAGTCTTTTCTTTCACTATAATTATAATATTATGACAAGATGTTTTACAATGTTAAAGCCAGGTGTGGTAAATCGTCGCTTGGTAGGTGAAGTTATTGAACGCCTTGAAAAAAAAGGTTTCAAATTAGTTGGTTTAAAAATGATGCAAGTTTCAAATGAACTTGCTTGTTCACATTATGCAGAACATAAAGAAAAACCTTTCTTTGGTGAATTGGTAGATTATGTTACTTCTGGTCCAGTTGTGGCTATGGTTTGGCAAGCAGATGATTGTGTAGCTTTGATGAGAAAAATGTGTGGTGCTACAAAACCTTCTGAAGCAATGCCAGGTACAATTCGTGGAGATTATTGTTCACATACATCACACAACATTATTCACGCTTCTGATAGTGACGAAAGCGCTGCCAGAGAAATTGCCCTTTGGTTCAACGAAAACGAACTTATTGATTGGGACGATTGCTGCGGCGAAAAATGGTATTAATCTTTTTTGGAGACTTGCATGACTAGTAAATCTGTTGGAATTATTGGTGGGGGTGCCTGGGGAACAGGTTTAGCTCAAGCTATTGCTCGCGGTGGACACTCTGTTCAAATTTGGGCAATTGAAGAAGAAGTTTGTAATTCCATTAATAATGAACACGAAAACAAATTATTTCTTCCAGGATTTAAATTAAGTGAATCTATTACTTGTTCAAATGATATTATTGAAGTTGCAACAGATAAAGAATTTTTAATTATTGCTACACCTTCAATCTTTTTGGCAAGTACAATCAAGAAAATTGTTAATGTTCCAAATATTGTGGACGGTTCTACAGTAATTGCTTCTTTAACAAAAGGTTTTGTTCCTTCAGAAAATGGTCCAAAACTTGTTCTTGAAACAATGGAAGCTGTTCTTCCAGAAATTTATAAAGATTGCACTGTTTATGTTGCTGGTCCTAGTCATGCAGAAGAAGTTGCTATGGGAAAAGTTACAGGTCTTGTGGCAGCTTCTTTAAATCCAAAAAATTCAATTAAAGTTAGAGAATTATTAAAAGTTCCTGGCTTAATGGTTTATTCTTCTTTTGATATTATTGGTGTTCAAATTTGTGCTGCTGCAAAAAATGTTATTGCAGTTGTTTACGGTGCAATGGACGCTATTTCTGAAACTTCAAGTCTAATTGGCGACAACTGTGAATCTTTATTAATGGCTGCCGGATTAAACGAAATTCAAACTTTAGGATTTGCAATGGGTGCTACTCACGCCGAAACATTCACTTCTATTAGTGGAGTAGGCGACTTGGATGTTACTTGTAAAAGTAAATACGGCAGAAACAGACGTTTTGGTCAAGATATTATTAAAACTGATATGCTTTCTAAGTTTAAAAATATTGATGATTTAATTGCCAACGTTTCAAAAATTGGTTATTTGCCAGAAGGTGCAATAGCTTGTAAATATGTTTACGAAATTGGAAAGAAAAAAGATTTAAAACTTCCTTTAACTTATGTTTTGTACAGAATTTTAAATAAAGAATGTTCAGTTCAACAAGCGTTAGAAGAAGTTATGAGTTTGTAAAAATAAATTTCTAAGATTTAAGAATAATTTGTAGTGGGTGTAAAAAATGTTAGAAAAAATTACAGGAACATTTAGTGGAATTGTAAAAAAACTTAGTGGAAAATCTACAATTACAGAAAAAAATATTGAAGAAAGCGTTGAAGAAATTAAAATGGCGCTTTTGGAAGCTGACGTAAACTTAAGAGTAGTTCGTCGCTTTGTAAATTCTACTATTGAAGAAGCTAAAGGTGAAAAAGTATTAAAAGCGGTAAATCCTGGTCAACAGTTTACAAAAATCATTTATGACAAAATGGTTAGTATGCTTGGTGACACAAAACAAGATTTGCACTTAAAAGGTCCTGATACACAATCTGTAATTTTAATGCTTGGTCTTCAAGGTGCTGGTAAAACTACTGCTGCACATAAGCTTGCTGCAAAATTATTAAAAGAAGGAAGAAAACCTTTACTTGCAGCTTGTGACTTAGTTCGTCCTGCTGCTGTGGAACAACTTTCCCAACTTGGAGAAAAAATTGGTGTTCCAGTTTATAAAGAAAATTCAAAAGATGCTGTAAAAAATGCAAAAGAATCAATTGATTTTGCACGAAAAAACGGATACGACACTGTAATTATTGATACTGCTGGTCGTCTTCAAATTGATGAAGAAATGATGGACGAACTTGTTCGCGTAAAAAAAGCAACTTCTCCAGTGGAAGTTCTTTTGGTTGCAGACTCTATGACTGGTCAAAATGCAGTTGATATTGCAAAATCTTTTGATGAACAACTTGGTCTTACTGGTGTAATCTTAACAAAATTTGACTCTGACGCTCGTGGTGGTGCGGCTTTATCTCTTAAAACAATTACTGGAAAACCAATTTTATACATTGGTACAGGTGAAAAAACAGAAGATTTTGAAGTTTTCCATCCAGAAAGAATTGCTAGTCGTATTCTTGGTATGGGTGACGTTGTTTCTTTGGTAGAAAAAGCTCAAGAAACTGTTGATGCAGAAGAAGCAATGAAACTTCAAAAGAAAATGGCTCGCAACGAATTTACTTTACAAGATATGCTTGAACAATATCAATCTGTAAAGAAAATGGGAAATATGCAATCAATTATGGATATGATTCCTGGAATGAGTGGCATGGATGCAAGCCAAATGGATTTTTCTTCTTTGAAAAAGAACGAAGCAATTATCCAAAGTATGACATACAAAGAAAGAGCAAATCACTTGATTATTGGTCCAAGCCGTAGAAAAAGAATTGCAAAAGGTTCTGGAACAAGTGTTGCCGAAGTTAATAAATTATTAAAACAGTTTGAAAAAACAAAATTGATGATGAAAAAAGTTAGCCGAAACAAAGGAATGCAAGGCAAAATGATGAGCCAAATGGGAATAGATCCTTCTGCGTTAGCTGGCGGAATGGGTGGAATGCCAGGAGGACTTGGCGGCCTTGATATGAATTCGTTAAAAGGCATGGATATGAAAAAACTTGCCGAATTGGCAAAGAAATTTAGATAGTTTTATAAAATGTCGGGCCAAACCCGACATTTTTTTTACGTTACTTCGTGGAGCCATTTTCCACTTAAAACACGGATTGCACCAATTATTGCTTTTACAATAGATTCACTGCAGAAGAATAAATAAATCATTGGGGCTGGAAGATGAAGAACAAAGGC
Organism: Treponema sp.; assembly: GCA_017521105.1. Lineage (GTDB taxonomy): Bacteria > Spirochaetota > Spirochaetia > Treponematales > Treponemataceae > Treponema_D. The sequence continues at coordinate 1,036 of JAFXDY010000160.1, read as the reverse complement.
TGCCACGTATCCCAATGGAATTGCAACACACCATAAAACAACAATTTCTGCAACTGCAGAAAAAACTGTATCTCCACCGGCTCTACAAACTCCCACAATCCAGTTCATACAGAAAGAATTGAAAGGGTAAACAAAAATCAAAATCATTAAAATTGCTGTGGCTGTTTTAATAATTTCTTGGTCTACGTTAAAGAAAACTGGCAACAATTTTGAAAGCGGAACTAAGAAAACACCAACAAAGGCTCCAATTAATGGCATAAACCACATGGATCGTTTTGCATAAGTTTTTGCTTCGTCAATTTTCTTTTCGCCAATTCGTTTTCCAATTAAAACTCCAACACCGTTTCCAAAGCCCATGCAGAATACCCAAGTTAGCTGGCTAATTGTTCCTGTAATGCTGTAGGCTGTAAATGCGTTTGTTCCTGCGTGAGCAAAAATTGCGTTGTAAACAGAAGTTCCAAGCCCCCAAAAAGTTTCGTTTATAATTACAGGGAATGCAATTTTTAAGAATTTTACTATAAAATATCTGTTGAATCCTAAAAGTTCTTTTAATTTTCCGCAAATTTCGTATTTGTGCGAATATGACCAAGTTGCTAAAATTACAAGTTCAATTATGCGTGAAATTACAGTTGCAATTGCAGCCCCTATTACACCAAGACCTGCAACAAAAATGAGCAAATAATTTGCAATTAAATTTGTAAAAAGCGAAATTGAAGTACAAACTAATGGCAATTTTACACGCTCTGTACTGCGAAGAGCCAATGTAATAGAAAAACTGATTGCTGTTGGAACATAACTTAAACATACAAATCTAAGATAATTTCCGCCTACTTGAATAACTTGAGGATCTGGAGAATATAATCGAATTAGTTGATTTGGAATTACAAGACAAACAATTGTAAATATAAAAGAAACGACAAAAGCAATAAGAGTCATTAATCCCAGTGATTTTCTAATTCCCGCAAGGTCTTTTTTGCCCCAGAATTGAGCAATAAAAACACCACCGCCAGAAGTAATTCCAAAAAGAATCATATTT
>JAFXDY010000159.1 GCA_017521105.1 Treponema sp. | reverse complement strand
TTAAACACCGCAAAACAGCGTGTAGCGGGCTAGCCCGCGGTTTTGACCCAAAGCAGCACGACTGGGAGCATATCAACAGAAGTTAAATTAGATTTAGAAAGTGTTTAAAATAAACCTAAAATTATTTTAATTACTACAAAGTTGGTGTAAATAGTTCAAAAGTTGGATTATTACTTAGTGGTGTTAGTATTTTAATAAATGCTACATCACAAAAGTCTTTTTCTATTGTAATAATTGCACAAGAGTTTGGTGAACCTCCACGAGGTCTTGCACAACTGCCTGGGTTTACAAAATAACATTTTGAACTATCTGAATTTTCTGTCATCAAATTATATGGAACGTGTGTGTGTCCAAAAACTCCAATTTGGCAATTTTGTTCTTTCATAGAATATGCAAGACGGTCAATTCCCCAGTCAACACCTTGGTGATGACCGTGTGCTATAAAAATATTTTTTCCATTCACTTCCAATTTTTGGCAAGGTGGAACAAGAACTGTTCCTCTTAACATTCCATTTGCATTTGGATTTTGTGCACCAATATCAAAAGAAACGGGAAACGTAGAAGGGTCGCCATTTCCTTGAACAAAACCAATAATTGGTGGAATAAGTTGGCAAAAATCTTTGTTTTCGCTACCTTGTTCCAATAGTTCTGCTAAATCATAAATACAATCACCACACAACACCAAAGCATCGCAAGATTTTCCAAATTGCTTAACAATATTGAGTAAAATGCTACTTTTTCCGTGAACATCCGAAACCACAAGAACCCTAGCGTGATCTTTAGATTTTAATGCTTCAATATCTTTTTTTGAGCCAATTAAATAATCTTTTTGTTGAAGTAAACTATTCATAATATTAATTTAATACAAAGTGATTAATAGATTGAAGTCCAGTTTCCGAATCTTTGTAGTAATTAAATTTTCTGTTCTTTAATATATTTGCTACATGAAGTCTTAAATCTGAAGTTCTAGGAAAAGAAAAATCAATATCAAGAATATAATAAATTGTATTTTCCAAAACCTCTGGAGCTTCAGAAATTGTTACATTTTCCTCTTCATCAACAATAAAATCGCTGTTTAAATTTACAGTTTGAGTTTTATCTAAAACAAAATCGCAAGAAGATTCTAATCCTAACACATCATCTTGTGGAAAAAGTGCAATTACAGGGTAGGGGACATTTTCATTCCATAAATCCTGATTTCTAGAAAAAGCAATATGAGTATTTTCTGGTGCTCCCAAAGTTATTACACCACAAAAATCATAAGCGTCATCTGCTAAAATGTTTGCAATTTGTGTAAAAAAGGATCTTGGACTATGTTTAAAAGAATCTGGATAGAACAATGGCAAAATTAATCCACCATTTTTATCTAGCCCGAATTGCTTTTCTAGTGATTTTACAATTGGTTCATAAATTTCTGGTGTGTTAAAATTGTATCCAAACAAAACCAAAAGTCTTTTGTTTGTAACATGCCAAGTTTGTGTATAATTTTCTGGAAGTTTGTCTTCTGCCACATCAAAAAGTTCAATTTGTTGTGCATTTTGAAGATTTATTTCAGATTTTTTTGAACAACCTAAAATTAAAAATATAGAAAATATAATAAATATAAGTTTTGCCTGTTTCATTTGATGATATTGTAGCGTATTTATTTATTCTTGAAAAGAATGCAATTTTTCTGTAATATGATTTTATGAATATACTAACACCCGTTTTAGAATTAGTAGGCAGCTTGGGTCTTCTTCTTTATGGAATGAAACTCATGTCTGACGGTGTCCAAAAAAGTGCTGGTGAAAAGTTGCAACGCACTTTAAGTGTTGTTACAAGTAATAAATTTGTAGCTATTTTGACTGGTATGCTCATTACAATGATTATCCAGTCTTCTGGTGCAACAACTGTAATGGTTGTTACATTCGTAAATGCGGGGCTCATTTCTTTGGCCCAATCTGCTGGTGTAATTTTTGGTGCCAACATTGGTACAACAATTACTGCTTGGATTGTTTCTATCTTTGGGTTTAATTTTAAGATTTCTGCATTTGCAGTTCCTGTCGTTGGTCTTGGGTACTTCCTTTCAATCTTCAAAAAACGAAAATATCAAAATATTGGCGAAGCTATTATGGGCTTTGGATTGTTGTTCTTGGGGTTAAGTGGACTTTCTTCTGTATTTACTCCAGATCAACTTGGTTGGATGTTGAATATTAAAGGAACTGGCGCTTCTGCAATTATCTTAGGATTTTTGATTGGTATTGTTGTTACAGCTCTTTTGCATTCTTCTTCAGCTTTTTCTGCAATTGTAATTACAATGGCTTACAACGGCTTAATTTCTTGGGAATTGGCTGCAGCAATGACATTGGGAAGTAATGTTGGTTCTACAGTTGATTCAATTATGGCTTCCATGGGAACAAGTGCCAACGGACGACGTGCAGCTTTAATTCACGTTATGTTCAACTTGTTTGGTACAATAGTAGTTCTTTGCTTCCTTAAACCTTTCTTGGAATTAGTTATGTTCATTACTCCTGGGCAAGAAAATTCAAATATAGCAATTAGAATTTCAATGTTACACACTGTTTTCAATATAATTACAACAGTTGTAATGACACCTTTATCTGGAAAACTTGTAAAAATTGCAGAATTCTTAATAAAAGATGATCCTTCAGAAAAGAAAAAAGTTTTCAAACTTGAATTTATTGAACATTCTGGAAAAGAAAATGTTGCCACATATATTATTCAAGCAGAAAAAGCAATTGCAGATATGACAGATGTTGTAACAGATATGTTTGATAAAATTCAAATTGGTGTTACAAAACGTAATTCATCTTATGTAGAAAAATATGCACAAGAAATGGCAGATGCAGAAGATTATGTTGACCAAATGCATGAACAAATTACACACTTCTTAGTAAAATGCCAAGGTTTACAAATTACAGAAAAACAATTAAATCACATTTCTTGTATGATTCAAATTGTTGATGAATTAGAAAATATGAGCGATAACTGTTATACATCAATTATGCTTATTATTCGCAGTATTGAAAAGAAAATGGAATTTAAAACAGAAGATATGGAACGTCTTTTACCATATATCGAACTTGTTCGCCAATTCTTACAATTTATTAGAATTAATATTAATAAACAGCTTACACAAGAAAAACTTGAACTTGCTGCCGAACTTGAAAACGGCATTGACGCTTTCCGCAAAGATTTAAAGAAAGTTGCAAGAAAACGTCTTGAAGGTGGAGCAGACGTTAAAGCCGAACTTCTTTACATTGATATGGTTCGCCGCATTGAAAACATTGGCGACAACTGTTTTAGTATTTCAGAAAGCCTAACAAATGGTTAATTAAAAAAAAAACTGTCCGAAGGGGCAGTTTTTTTATGTCATTCTCGCACTTGATGCGAGAATCTTTCTTATCTCATATTACAAAACAGGTTTCATTGCAGTCATGTAAGCACGCAATTTTCTACCAACAACTTCAATTGGACGTCGCTCGCAAGGCTCGCGCCGAGCCGTTTTTTCGATAATCCTAAAAAGTTGCACTGTCGTACAACTTTTTTTAACGGATTTTCGATTGTAGGCAGATTTCGAATTTCTGCGTTTACGGCAACTAGTTGCCTACAAAACAGGTTTCATTGCTGTCATATAAGCACGCAATTTTCTTCCAACAACTTCAATTGGATGGTTCCTAATCTCTGCATTTACAGCAACTAGTTCACCGTTGCTAACAGCGCAATCTTTACAATCCAAACCTTTTCCAATTACGTCTGTGTGTAAAGAAGGCATTAAATCTTTTGCCATCATTGGAGCTGCAACATTTGCAAACAAGTAACAACCATATTCAGCAGTGTCAGAAATAACACGATTCATTTCGTACAAGCGTTTGCGGTCAATAAGGTTTGCAATTAAAGGAACTTCATGCAAAGATTCATAATAAGCACTTTCTTCTTTAATTCCAGCGTCAACCATAGTTTCAAAAGCAAGTTCACAACCAGCTTTTACCATAGCAACCATCAAAATACCTTTATCAAAGAATTCTTGTTCAGAAATTTCTTCGCTAGATTCAGCGTTCTTTTCAAAATCAAGTTTACCAGTGTTTTCACGCCAAGTAAGAAGGTTAACATCTTTGTTTGCCCAGTCTACCATCATAGTTTTAGAGAATTCACCACTGATAATATCATCCATGTGTTTTTGATAAAGTGGAGCAAGCAATTTTTTAATTTGTTTTGAAAGTTCATTAGCCTTAATTTTTGCAGGATTAGAAAGACGGTCCATCATATTTGTAATTCCACCCCATTTAAGAGCTTCACAAATAACGTTCCAACCGTGCATCAAAAATTTTGTAGCATATTCAGGACTAATTCCTTCTTCAATCATTTTGTCGTAACAAACAATTGTTCCCGCTTGAAGCATACCACAAAGAATTGTTTGTTCGCCCATAAGGTCAGATTTTACTTCTGCAACAAAAGAAGATTCCAAAACACCAGCTTTAGAACCGCCCATACCAACAGCCAAAGCCTTAGCGTAAGCCCAACCTTTTCCTTCTGGGTCATTTTCTGGGTGAACAGCAATCAAATCTGGTACACCAAAGCCACGTTCAAATTCGTGGTAAACTTCAGTTCCTGGACCTTTTGGCGCACACATAATAACAGTAATATCAGGACGAATTTGCATTCCTTCTTCAATCATGTTAAATCCATGAGAATACCAAAGGGCTGCACCTTTTTTCATTTTTTGTTGAACTTCTGTAATAACAGGAGTGTGTTGTTTATCTGGAGTTAAGTTTCCAACCAAATCAGCAGTTGGAATCATTTCGTCATAAGTACCAACTTTAAAACCGTTTTCTGTAGCATTTTTCCAAGATTGACGTTTTTCTGTAATTGCACTTTCACGCAAAGCATAACTTACATCAAGCCCAGAATCACGCAAACACATTCCCTGATTCAAACCTTGCGCACCACATCCAACAATAACAATTTTTTTACCTTTAAGTGCATTTACACCATCAGCAAATTCTTCTTTTGCCATAGAACGACAGTGTCCAAGTTGAAGTTTAGCTTCACGCCAAGGAATTGAATTAAAATAATTGTTTCCCATAATAATTTCCTTTTTTTATTTTGGCTGTTGCCTGCATTCAGTTTTTTCGCTTCGCTCAAAAACTTGCAGGCCCGGGCTTTTCAGGGTTCCGGCTTTCACCTCCATTCCTTCGCTTGTGGCAAGCTGAACGCTTGCCACAAAGTTTTGTTCGCTTCGCTTCCAAAACTTACGCTTCGGAACAGCTCCTTTCAGTCGCTGCCCTTACAATCCCTAACAGATTTTGTAAATTCTTCTATTTAATTATAGTTATTTATGGGGATTAGGTAAAGTGCTGCCGGTAAAGGTGTTTATTAAAAATGTTACCTTGGTTTTCCGGCAGCTCCAGTTTTGTGCTATGCACAAAACTGGTAACGAGTATATGTAAAGTGAATAAGGCCAATGTTATGCCACAAGCCATTTATATTTTTTTACACTAAAAATAGGAATTAATGGTAAAATTATTGGAGTTTTTGAAATATATTCTTGATATGCAGGATTATCACCATAGTTTTTATCTTGTCTAATTTCTAAGCGGCGTGCTCCACTAAACATAACATAAATAATCCCTACAAAACCCAAAATTACTAAAGCCCATTGAAAAACAGAATTACAAACGCTAATACCAGAAACAAAAACTCCAGTCCATAAAAGTAATTCTCCAAAATAATTAGGACATCTTACAATTCTGTATAGCCCAGTAGAAACAAACATCTTAGGATTTTTCTTCTTTGCTGCCGATTTTTGTAAATCAGCAATCAATTCAATTAAAATACCAAGCGCAGCCATAATCACGCCAACATATAAAAATACATCATCATCAGAGCCATTTACAAATCTAAAAGTTACAGGAGCACATTCACAAACATATAAAATTGCACAACTAATCCAAATGCAAAATTTTACACCAAGTTTTACGTTCTGTTTTGATTCATCTTTTAATAAAGTTTTGTAAGTTACACTTTTCATTTCTCTTAGTGCCAAGTAACCACCTAATCTTATTCCATAGATAATAAAAAGACAGCACATTAAAATTGTCCAGATTGTCAAATTTTGACGGAATAAAATTAACAATGTAATTCCAATTCCCGCAATTGAAAATCCATATCCAACAGAAAAAAAGTAAACATACATTAAGAATCCACAAGCACTTAATAAAAGTGCCACAAGTAATGTAATTCCAATAGACATAATAAGTCCTCCAAAAAGTTGTTCATTTAAATATACCATAAGTTTTATCATTTGCAAAAAAAACTTAATTGTCAATTTTTGTAATAAAGTGTATTCTTTACAAATGAATAATAAATCATTTTTTGCTAGTATTGGACTATTGCTTACTGCAGCCATTTGGGGCTTTGCTTTTGTTGTTGTAAAAGACAGTTTGGAATATATAGGTTCTGTTTATATGGTTGCCATTCGTTTTTTTATTGCTTCTGTGGGAATGGCACTTTTATTTTGGAAACGCCTAAAAAAAATAGATAAAAAACATTTAATTATGGGTGCTGTAACTGGTGCTTTTTTGTGTGCGGCTTATATTGTTCAGACGATTGGGTGTTTTTATACTACTGCAGGAAAAAACGCTTTTTTAACAACAGTTTACGTTATTTTAATTCCAATTATCAGTTGGCCTTTGTATAAAAAACGTCCAGGAATTTATGTTTTTGTGGCTGCAATTTTGTCTATGACAGGAATTGGGCTTTTGGCTCTTGGCGGAAAGGACATTGGCGGCATAAACATTGGAGATATTCTAACTTTAATTTGTGGATTATTTTACGCTCTTCACATTTTGTGGACAGAAAAATGTAATAAAGAAGGTTGCGACACTTTAATCATTACATTTTTGCAATTTTTCTTTGCTTCTTTATTTGCTTGGATTTTGGCTCCATTTATTGACGGAAAACTTGATGTTTCTGTTTTTGGCAATTCAAAAGTAATTGTTTCTTTGTTGTATTTGGGATTATTAAGTTCAATGTTGTGTTTTACTTTGCAGAATGTTGGGTTAAAATATGTTCAGTCGTCTTTGGCTTCTTTGTTTTTGTCTTTTGAATCTGTTTTTGGCGTTTTATTCAGTACAATCTTTTTGCATGAAAAACTTACTTTAAAAATGGGGCTTGGTTGTGTTTTGATTTTTATTGCTGTTGTTTTGGCAGAAACAAAATTTGACTTCCTAAAACCTAAAAAAACTGAATAAATATAAAATCAATATTGTTATATTTTAGGAAAAATTGTATATTTATACGGAATAAATAAATATTTATACAAAATCGTTTTAGTTTGCGTTGCAAATTTATTAACAAAAATCAAAAATTTAAGGATTAAACAATGAAAAAATTATTTAATGTTTTATGTGCTGCTTTAATGGTTTTGGCAATTTCTGGTTGTTCAAAAAAAGCAGAAAAAGGCGAATTCACAGTACAAAAAGATACTCTTATGGTTGGTATGGAAGTTGGATATCCACCATTTGAATATTACGATACTGACGGTGTTACACCAATTGGTTTTGACCCACTTTTAAGTAAAGAAATTGCAAAACGTCTTGGGCTTGAAGTAAAATTTGTAGACACAGCTTGGGATGGAATTTTGGCAGGTCTTGATACAGATCGTTATGACATGATTGCTTCTGCTATGACAATTACAGAAGATCGTAAAAAGAATTATGATTTTACACAACCATACATTGGAAATGGTCAAGCAATTGTTTTAAGAAAAGATTCAAATTTAAACATTAAAGACTTTAAAGATTTGGATGGTCTTAAAGTTGGTTATCAAGCTGAAACAACATCAGATTTCTATACAGAAAAAATGATTAACGAACTTGGAATTACAATGACTTTGAACGAATATGACAAAGTTATGAATGCTTATGCAGACTTAAAATTAGGCAGAATTGATGCTGTTGTAAGTGATAGTTTAGTTGCTGTTTCTTACCTTGCTCCTGCAGATTCAGAATTTAAACAAGTTTGGGCTGGAACTCCAGATGAATATTTTGGTCTTTGTGTAAAAAAAGGAAATACAGAACTTCAATCAAAATTAAACAAAGTTTTGGACGAAATGAAAGCAGATGGTTCACTTTCAAAAATCTATATGGAAATTTTTGGAATGGATTTGTCTGATAGTATTAAATAATTCCACAAAATTGGAGTTGAAATGGATAATTTTCAAAAAATATTAGCTTGGATTCCACAATTACTAGCTGGTGCCAGAATTACAATTTTACTTACAATTTGTTCTGTTTGTGCAGGATTGTTTTTAAGTATTTTCTTGGCACTTGGTACAATGTCAAAAAGAAAAATTATTCGTGGCATTTGTAATGCTTATGTTTTCTTTTTTAGAGGTACTCCTTTATTAATGCAATTGTATTTTGTTTATTACGGGCTTCCAGAAATAAACAGAGCTCTTACAATTAACAATCAATTTTTGGCTGCGTTTATTGCATTTGGATTAAATAGTAGTGCTTATTGTAGTGAAATTATTCGTGGTGCAATTCAGTCAATTGATAAAGGGCAATTTGAAGCAGGAAAAGTTTTAGGATTAAGTTATTTCCAAACAATGAAGTTAATTATTTTGCCACAATCTGTAAAAAGATTAATTCCTCCTGTTGGAAATGAATTTATTATGATGTTAAAAGACGCTTCTTTAGTTTCTTTGATTGCACTTTCTGATATTACAAAAGTAACAAGAAGTATTCAGTCTTCAACAGCTTCTTCTTTGGTTTACATTCCAGCTATGATTTTATATTTAATAATTACAGCTGCATTTACATTAATTTTCCACTTGTTGGAAAAGAAAAACTCTGTTTATGAGTAATTTTATCTTTTAAGAGGTGTTATTATGGACATGATTAGAGCGGAAAATGTAAGTGTTTCTTTTGGTAAATTAAATGTTTTGAAAAATGTTTCAATTTCAATTCATCCACAAGAAGTTGTTTGTATTATTGGACCAAGTGGTGCTGGAAAATCTACATTGTTGCGGGCTTTTAATCACTTGGAACATATTAATAATGGTTCAATTTATATTGAAGATAAACTTTTAACTCAGCATGAAAGCGGCGTTAGAAAATTAAAAATTAATTCAAAAGAACGTCGGGAAATTTTGCTTGAAGTTGGAATGGTTTTTCAAAGATTCAATTTGTTTCCACACAAAACTGCATTGGAAAACACAATGATTGCTCCAATGAACGTTTTAAAAAAATCAGAAGCGGAAGCAAGAAAAAAAGGCATTGAATTGTTGGAACGTGTTGGGCTTGGAGACAAACTTGACGCATATCCAAACAAACTTTCTGGCGGTCAGCAACAACGTGTTGCAATTGCAAGAGCTTTGGCTATGGAACCAAAGACAATTTTGTTTGATGAACCAACTTCGGCTTTGGACCCAGAACTTGTTGGTGAAGTTTTAGCTGTTATGAAGCAACTTGCCAATGATGGAATGACAATGGTTGTTGTTACTCACGAAATGGGATTCGCTCGCGAAGTTGCCGACAGAGTAATTTTTATGGATGATGGACAAATTGCAGAGGAAGGAACTCCAGAAGAAATTTTCCAAAATCCAAAAAGCGACAGATTAAAGCAATTTTTGAATTCTGTTTTGTAATTTTACAGTAAAAATTAAATTATATTTAAAGTAACCAAGGTATAAAAAAAGTAACCTTGGTTATTTTTTTTTAACTTCGGTTAATTCGTTAAAAACTCAATTGACCGAATCATTTTTTACCCTTATGATTTGAATATAAACAAAAACAAGTAGTTTAGATCTATCATATATTACAGCGTTGTGGAAGGGGAGATTCTCAAGAGAGTTTTTCTCATTTCAAAAGAATTATTTATAAAAGTTTTTTTTTGAGTTTATCACAAAAAAGGTTGTTTGGAACATTTAGTTCCCTACAACTTTTTTAGTTTTAAAGCTATTTTGTTACTTGGTATTGTAACAAAAGCATTTTTAATTCTTCAATTTTTGTTACTTCAAAAATCTTAAAAATTTCAGAAAACTCTTTTTTTACTAAAGAAATGCTCAGACCGTATTCTTCGCTTAATTTTTTGTAAGATGTTTGTTTGTATATGTAATCTAGAGTTAAAGAAATCTGTCTTCCTGTTAATCCATATTTTGCAAGAGAAATAACAGAACCTTTTATTTCTGTAGCCAAAACAGAATTATCAGAAATCTTTTTTGGTATAAAACAAGAGAACTGTTCTTTAAGAATTTTGTAAATCCAAATGTAGAACACCATAAAGAAAACTGTTGTTCCTAACGAGATGAACACAACCGGCCAACCATGTGTAAAAACTAAAATAATTGCAGCAAAGTGTACTATAAATGAAACGACAATTTTTGTTCCTGTGTGTTTTTCGAACAACCCTTTTGTAATTGCAAGTGTAATGTACGAATAGAAGAAAAAGATTCCTAATTGTTCATAAGTTGTTAAAATGTTTAAAATGCTTTCTACAAACATTAAAAAACAGAATCCTACGGTAATTGGTTTAAAAATTAATAAGAAACACAAGAAAGCACAAACACCGTGAACAATATGAACAACTGTTTGAGTGTCAGTAACATATTTAAGTATAGAATTTTCATCTGGTTGTACATAAAAGCTTGAAATGAATGCAATTAATAAAAACAAAAAACCTGTAATAGCGACAACTCTCTCTATTGAAAAGATTTTTTTGCTCATAATTACTATTATATACCATTTTTTGTATTATGTAAAATGAAGGAGAAACTACAATGCAAGAGAAATTACAAAATTAATTGCTAAATATTATTAAAAATAAAAATGACCATCGATGAAAGAATCTGTTATGGATGGCACTTTTTTTATTTTTTTGTTTTCTGGAACTAAAGTAAGAAAAATAACGTTTTTTGGAAATGATTTTCTTAGGTTTCTCTTTTGTAAAAAAGAAAGTTTAAAAGAATTTTCTGGAAATATCAAAAAAAGAAAATCAATATTTTTGTAATCTGTGAGTTGTTTTGGGAAAATTGTAATGTTTTGTTCATAAAAAATTTTGTTGTTAATTATAGTGTTGGAAAATTCATCTTCAGTAAAATATATTACAGAATAGTTGTTTTGATTTAGCACTTTTTGTTGAATTAATAAATCTGTAATAAAAAGAAGATTGTTCTTTATTGAACTTTTAGAAACTCTGATTTTATAATAATTATGTTTCTTCATATTCAAGATATATTAATACTGACATAAAAAATAAGTCAATATCAAAAAATGTTGTTTTAATTTTTTTATCAACATTATTAAAAAAATTTGATATACTAAAAAAATGATAAAAGAACTTACAATCACAATTAATCCAGAAGATGAATCTAATAATTCTTTAATTCAAAAAAAGATTTTTTCAGAACTAAAAGCACAAAAAGTGATTTTAAAAAATCAAAATGAAAAAGGGTTTGAATATGTTTTGCAAAAAAAATCTGTGGACGCAAGACACGGTCAAATAAAAATTCATCTTAGATACAAAGTTTACATTGGTGAATCTCCAAAAGATTTTGTTTTTAAATTGCCCGAATGGAAAAAAGTTGATGAAAAATCTTGTAAGTCTGTAATCATTGTGGGCTCTGGGCCTGCAGGCCTTTTTGGAGCTTTAAAACTTTTGGAATATGGCATAAAACCAATTATCATTGAACGAGGTCCAGAAACTTCCCAGCGAAGAAAAGATATTGCTTTAATTAGTACAAAAGATTTTGTAAATGAAGATTCAAATTATTGTTTTGGAGAAGGTGGGGCAGGCACTTTTTCTGACGGAAAACTTTATACTCGCAGCAATAAACGGGGAAATATTCAAAACATTTTAGAAATTTTTGCTCATTTTGGGGCAGATAAAAAAATTACAACAGATGCACATCCTCACATTGGAACAGAAAAACTTCCAGGGGTAATTAATAATATGCGAAACACAATTATTGAACTTGGGGGGCAATTTTATTTTGATTGCAGAGTTTGTGATTTTATTTTTGGTTCGGCAAAAACAGAAAAAGCGGTTGGTGGTGTTGTTTGCAAAAATGTAAAAACAATGGAAGAATTTTCTGTAAAAGCCGACGCTGTTGTGCTGGCAACAGGTCATTCTGCCAACGATATATACTTTTTAATTGCAAAATATAGTCCTTTGGCTTTAGAGGCAAAAACATTTGCAGCGGGAGTTCGAGTTGAACATCCACGAAGTTTGATTGACGCAATTCAGTATCATGGACAGGTAAAAAAAGAACTAGGTGCTGCGGAATACAGAGTTACAACTCAAGTGGACGAACGAGGTGTTTATTCATTTTGTATGTGTCCAGGCGGTTTTGTGGTTCCTTCAAGTTCTAATAATGATGAAATTGTAGTGAACGGAATGTCGGCTTCGGCAAGAAATTCAAAATGGTCAAATGCGGCAATTGTTGTAGAAATTCGGCCAGAAGATATTCCTCAAGAATTTGTTGAACAAGCAAAAAATCTTGGTTCAAAAGATTTGGCTGGCCTTTTGTTCAGAAACAAAATTGAAAAAGATGCAAAACTAAATGGAAAAGGGCAGGCGGCTCCAGCTCAGCGGGTAACAGATTTTATTGAAAATAAAAAATCTCAAACTTTGCCAGTTTCAAGTTTTACGCCGGGAATTGTTTCTTCTAATTTGAATGAATGGCTTCCAGTTCACATTTCAAAACGGCTTGCAAAAGGATTTGTGCAAATTAACAAGAATATGAAAGGTTTTGTTTGCCAAGACGCTTTGATGATTGCCCCAGAAACTCGCACAAGTACTCCAGTTAGAATTCTTCGCAACAAAGAATCCTTTGAATGTGGTTCTTTGCCAGGAATGTTTCCTGTAGGGGAGGGAGCCGGATACTCGGGTGGTATTGTTTCTAGCGCAATGGACGGAGAAAATGCCTGTGAAAAAATTGCAGAGATGTTGAAAGAAAGTTTTCAAGAAAAATTGCAAGAAAATAAATCAAAGCCTGCTCCAGAGAAGTTTTGAAAAAAATTAAGTTATAGTGTATAGTAAAAAAAAAGGATTCAATATTTATGGAAAATATAACAAACACAAATTCAGTTCAAGAAAATCAAAATCCAGAAGTTATTAAAACTGCGGTTGTTGCAATTATTGGCCGTCCAAGTGCCGGAAAATCAACTTTTTTAAATACAGCCTGTCAGGAACCTGTTAGCATTGTTTCTCCAATTCCACAGACAACAAGAAACGCCATCAAAGGAATTGTAAACACATCTTACGGTCAGTTGATTTTTATTGACACACCAGGATATCACACATCAGAAAAAAAATTGAATCTTAGATTAAAAAATGTAACAGAAACCCAACTAGAAGATATTGATTGTGTTTTGTACGTAATAGATTCCACAAGAATTCCCGGAGAAGAAGAAACTCACACTGCACAACTTTTAAAAAATATTCAAGAAAAAGTTGTTGTTGCCATTAACAAAACAGATTTGCCAACTTCAAAAACCGCTCCAATTAGACAATTTATTGCCACAAATTTAAGCAACATTCCAAATGAACGCATTTTTGAAATGTCTGCCGAAAAAGATATTGGAATTAACGAAGTTTTAAAAGGTTTGTACGATATTTCGCCAGAAGGGGAGCCAATGTACGATGAAGAATTGTACACAGATCAAGATCTTTCTTTTAGAGTTTGCGAAATTATTCGTGGAGAAGCAATTAATCGTTTGCAAGATGAAATTCCACATGCGGTTTATGTTGAAGTTGCAGATGTTGAACACCGAAACGAAGGTAAAAAACTTTGGATTCGTGCATTTTTATGCGTTGAACGAGAAAGCCAAAAAGGAATTGTAATTGGAAAAGGCGCTTCAAAAATCAAAGAAATTAGAATGGCCGCAATTGCAAAACTTTCCGAAATTTATATTCAAAAAATTGACTTAGATTTACAAGTAAAAGTAAACAAAAACTGGCGTCAAAAAGATTATACTTTGAATAAATTAATTCCTGAGTAAAAATAAATAAATCTAGTTAGAACATATTTGCAAGAATTTATTTCATAGTCTATAATGTTCTAGTGCACGAAAAAATAAAAACTATAAATTTAGAAAATATTTTATCCTCAGGGCAAATTATTCATATTGCTAATAAAATGTTGTCTGAATTAAATGTAGATTTAGTTGAGCACAATAAACGTACAGCTTATATTGCTTTTTTAATATCTCAAAACTTAAAGCTTCTTGAAAATTTTTCTCAAACAAATCTGGTTGTTTTATCGTTGTTTCATACAATTGGATTTTTTAGACCAGATGTTATTCAAAATTTTTATTCACTACAAACAATTGATGACCAGTCAAAACTTGAAGAAATTAGAGAAGTTTATGTTTTTAGCAGTTATTATTTGCAATATATGACTCCGTTAAAATACGATGCAGCGGCTTTAGTTAATTTTGACAAAGATTTTGTACCAGGTGAAAGTTTTGTTTACAGAAGTGCTGCATATCGTGAAATTATTTATTTTGCATCAAAGATTTCTTTATTTTTAGCCAATAATCCTAATGCAAATCTTCCAGATGATTTAAATGAAATTGCACCAAACAAATTTAATCCAATGGTAATAAATGCGTTTAAAAAGGTAAATAAAGATAATTTCATAATTAATAAGATAAATACAAAAGAATATGATTCATATTTGTCAAATATTATAAATACTTTCCATTTTAGTTATGAGTCAAATCAAAAAGTACAAAAAATTTTAGTGTATTTTTTAGATTTAAAAAGCACTGCAACTTTTAAACATGCCATTAACACCGCCTGTTTTGCAATTTCTTTAGGAATTAGAATGAATCTTTCTGATGAAGAATTGCAAATTTTGTTTACAAGTGCAATTCTTCATGATGTGGGAAAAATTTCAATTCCTACTAGGCTTTTGGAATTTCCTGGAAAACTTACTAAAGAACAGTTTGAACAAATGAAACAACATGTTTTGTATTCAAAATTGATTATTCAAGATTATGTTCCAGCCGAAGTTGTAGACGCCGTTTACAGACATCACGAAAAATTAAATGGAACTGGATATCCAAATAAATTAACAGCTGCAGATTTGACTTTGGTTCAAAGGTTAATTACAGTTGCAGATATTTTAAGCGCACTTTTAGACAGTCGAAGTTATAAAAACGAATATTCAAAAGAAGAAACTTTTAAGATTCTTGCAACAATGACTTTTGATGGCGAAATTGACCCATGCATGACAGAATTTATTATTACAGATTTTGATGAAATAATAGAAGAACTTGCATATTTGCAAGAAGATTTTAAAGTAAATTACAATGTTGTTATTACAAAAATTAATGATTATATCTATACCCATAAATTTGCAAGCTTGGCACAAAAAGTGGATCTTTCTTCAACAGATTATGTTGATGATCTTGAAGAATTAGAAGAACTTGAAGTTTTAGAAGAAGCCTAGAAAAATCAAATTAATAGCACTAATAATTAACTCATTGCTTTTTATCAAATTTCTTATTATAGTAATAAAACTTAAGAATTTTTGGAATTATTATGAAAGAAATTACATTTAAAACAAAAGGCGTTTGTGCTCGTTCAATTACTTTTTCAAAAGATGATGATGGAAAAATCTACAACATTAGTTTTGAAGGTGGTTGCAACGGAAACTTAAAAGCAATTTCTAAATTATGCGATGGAATGCAAGCAGAAGAAATTGTGCAAAAATTAAAAGGAAATACTTGTGGGTTTAAAAGCACAAGCTGTGCAGATCAATTGGCACAAGCTGTTTTAGAAAACTAAAATAAATTGTAATCAAAAAAGAGGTAAAAATATATGGCATTAGAATGTGGAATTGTTGGATTACCAAACGTAGGAAAATCAACAATATTTTCGGCTTTAACAGCAGCTCCAGCGGCAGCAGAAAACTTTCCGTTTTGTACAATTGACCCAAACATTGGAATTGTAGACTTACCAGACGAAAGATTAGATTTTTTGGCAAGTATTCATAACCCAAAAAAGAAAACTCCAGCAACTGTAAAATTTGTTGATATTGCAGGTTTGATTAAGGGTGCTAGCCAAGGTGAAGGTCTTGGAAACAAATTCTTAGCAAATATTCGTGAATGTGCAATTATTGCTCATGTTGTAAGATGTTTTGATAATCCAGATATTATGCACGTTCGTGACAATGCCAACGTGGAAGCAGCAATTGACCCAGAATCTGATATTTTAACAATCAACTGGGAACTTTGTCAGGCAGACTTAGACACAATTGAAAAACGTCAAGACAAAGTTACAAGACAAATTCGTTCTTTGGGAAAAGAAGAAGAAAAAAAACTTGCTCCTTGGACAAGTGCAGTTGCAAAAATTAAACCACTTTTGTTAGACGGAAAATGTGCTCGTACAGCAGATTTAACAGACGACGAAAAAGCTGCAATTTACGATATGTTCTTGCTTACAATGAAACCAACACTTTATGTTGCAAACGTTGATGAAGACACAATTACAAATGGAACAAATGAATATGTAGAAGTTGTAAAAAAATATGCAGCAGAAGAAAAAAGCGAAGTTGTAATTATTTGTGGAAAATTTGAAGCAGATTTAGCAGAAATTACAGAAGAAGCAGATAGAAAAGACTTTATGGAAAGTGTTGGACTTGAAGAATCTGGATTGGCTGTTTTGGCAAGAAAAGCTTATCACTTAATGGGATACAGAACTTTCTTTACTGGTGGACCAGATGAATGTCGTGCTTGGACAATTAAAAATGGCGATAAAGCTCCACAAGCGGCTGGTGTTATTCACACAGACTTTGAAAAAGGATTTATTAAAGCCGAAGCATACACAATTGAAGATTTACGTCAATACAAAGACGAAGCCAGCATAAAAGCAGCTGGAAAATATCGTCAGGAAGGCAAAGAATACGTTGTTCAAGATGGCGATGTTTTGTTCTTTAAGTTTAATGTATAAAAAAAAGCCCCATACGGGGCTTTTTTTTTAATATCCATCGCTCATTTCGCGGTTTAGGTCTTTTTTGCAAAGTTCATCGTAAACTAAACTGCGTTTGCGAAGTTCTTCTTTTCGTTCTTTTGGAAATGGCATATTACGCCAGAAAATTCCACGAACATCTTTATCAAGGCGTTGAACACCTTCAGATTCTTTTGTCATCCACAAAATGTAATCTTCAATAAAGAATTCTTTTAAATCACCTTTAAGTTTAAGTTGTTCAATGTGCTGGTAATATTGACCAGTAATTCCTTCTTCCATCCAATAGTAAGAAGCTTTTTCTTTTGCAACTTGCCATCGCAAATCTGCAATTGCAGTTAATACAGCAATTCTTAAATCTTTTGGGTACATTGGAATTACAATGCGCCCACGGCTTGTAACTCTGTTGTAGCGATCAAATGGTTCCCAACAGAAACCTCTGTCGCCGTAAGTTGGAACAAGCAACACGTAAGGAACAATTCTGTTTGGAATGTTTTTATGAATACGGTGGAAACAACCTGGGTCAATAGATTCAATCCACCGTAAAACTTCAATTACATTTTCTCTAGTTCCAGTTCCTTTTTCTGTACAATGATAAAATTCTCTTGTAAAAATTGGGAATTGATTTCCGCGACGTCCAACAGTCATTTTTGCCATTTGACGAACTGTTTCAAATTCAATCTTAATAGCTTCTGTATCATTTGTTTGTGGAATTCCGTCTTCGGCACCAGTGTCAGATAATTTGTGTTTTACATTATCGTAAGCAGCTTTTGCTTCTCTGTATTCATTTAAGGCTTTGTTCAATTCTTTGTCAATTTTAGAAAGCCTATGCATGTAATCTGTAACTTCTGCAAAAACTCTGCGTTGTTGTTCTGTTAAAGCTTCTGTATGAGGTGGCAAATCAATTATTTTTGCATGTTCACATAAAGTTTCAACTCTGTTTCTTAATTCAAGTTCAATCATTGAACGTTCATTTTCTTTCATGTTCAAGATGTTTTCACAACTTTGAAGTTTTCCAGAGTTTTTAGATTGTAATTGCATCAATCTAGATTGTTCAGCAAGATTAACTTCTTCTGCAGTCATATTTGCCAAGCGACGAGGTTGTCTTTTTTCATCAGTCATAGAATTTGACATTCTTCCAGACGCAATTTCTTTAAACCATTCGTCCATGTACAAAATTGGTTCTTTAGGATTATTATCAATAAAAATTTTAGAGAAAAATTCCTTTTGTTCAATTTTAAAAAGTGAAGGAAGTAAAACACCAAAACGAATAAGCATTCTTTTTGGCATTGGTAAATTTACATTTCCAGATTTTCCAATTAAACCTCGCATAAGTTCCCAATAGGCTGTTACAATTTGTTGTCTGTAAACAGATCTATCTTTTGGATCTTTAGAAGTTAAATATTTTGACATAATTTGGTGAACACGTTGAGACGAATTATTTTCACCAGTTAATGCTGTTTTATAATAACTAGTATCGTTAAAATATTCGTGAGGAACATCATTTACAAGTTTTGTAATAGGAGCAAATTCATGAACAGCTAAATCTACTTGGTGAATTGATTTTGGTCCAGAAACTCCATTTAAATCAGGTACAGAATCAGATTTTTTTGAAAAAAGAAATTTTTTCTTAGGAGAAGAAATTTGAACAGTTTCAACATTATCCAAATCTAAATCTTCTGTATTACTTTCTGCTTCTGAAAGCAATTTTGCAATTTCAGGATCTAATTCGTCGTTCATAAGCACTCCCATGATTACTTGTTTAGATTACTCAATTATACCACAGATACAAGGATTTTCAACAAATATTAGTCTCGAATACAATCAATATTTGCTTTTCCACCTGGTACAAAAGGAAGTACATTTTCTTCGCTGCTAACGCTACATTTTACAAAGCAAGGTTTGTTTTTGCGGTTTGCATCAAAAGCTTTTTTGTACCATTCAGAATCAGAATCGGCATCAACAACTTCAATTCCAAAACCTTTTGCAATTGCAAGCAAATCTGGATTTACGCCAAAAATACTTGCACTATAATTTTTTTCAAAAAGATATTTTTGTTGTTGGTATACCATTCCTAAAGTTCCATTTTGAAAAACAATTACAGTTACCGCAAGATTTTGTTCAGCCAAAGTTGCAAGTTCCTGGATGTTCATCATAATTGAACCATCGCCACTAAAACAAATAATGCGTTTTTCTGGATTTGCCAATGCGGCACCAATTGCGGCAGGAAGTCCAAAGCCCATTGTTCCAAGGCTACCCGAAGTTAAAAAACTTCTTGGGCGTTCAACAGGATAATATTGTGCGGCCCACATTTGATGCTGACCAACATCAGTTGTAACAATCAAATTATCTGCTGCGATGCCAGCTTTTTCTGCCAAAGCAGGAACATCATTTATAAAAGTTCTAGGATTAATGCAGCTGTTTTCAAAACGTCCACATTCCAAAGAGTCTGTTTTTTTCATTAAATCTTGAATTTCTTTAAGCCATTTTGCATTTGCACAAATCTTCTTTTCAAAAACTAATTGAGCCAAAATTGAAAAAACAGATTCAACATCGGCAACAATAGAAACATTTGTAGAAACAATTTTATCAACTTCTGCGGCATCAATATCAATATGAATAATTTTTGCATTAGGACAAAATTCTTTTACAATTCCTGTGGCTCTGTCATCAAAACGAACCCCAGCGGCAATTACTAAATCTGAATCGTGAATTGCAACGTTAGCTGCGTAAGAACCGTGCATTCCAAGCATTCCAACAAAATATTCAGCAGAACGAGGGGCACAACCAAGTCCCATCAAACTTGTTACAATTGGAAGCGTATATTGAGAAGTAAATTTTTCAATTTCTTTGGCTGCTTCAAAAGAATTACATCCACCACCACAATATAAAACTGGTTTTTTAGCGGTAGCAAGCAAAGTTGCAATTTCTTCACATTTTTTTGATAATTCTTCTGTAGTTGCGTGATATTTTGATTTAGGGTTTATTGCAAATCCTAAAAACGGCCGAGTCAAGGGCTTGAACGAAGTGTCCCTTGACCGGACGTATTTACATTTACAATTTTTTGCATTTTCAACAATTTTTTCAAAATAATCATCTGCAACTTCACATTCCGCAAGTTGAATATCACGAGGAACATCAATTAAAACTGGACCCGGACGTCCTTCGCAAGCAATTCTAAATGCTTCTGGAATTGCAGTTAAAAGTTCGCTGGCAGATTTTACCATTACGCTGTGTTTTGTAATTGGGAACGAAAGCCCAAAAGTGTCTGCTTCCTGAAAAGCGTCTGTTCCAAGCAAATATGTGTTTACCTGCCCTGTAATTGCAATGATTGGAACTGAATCGCAGCGAGCGTCGGCAATGGCTGTTAAAAGATTCATGGCTCCAGGACCACTTGTTGCCATACAAACAGCAGGTTTTCCTGTGGAACGAGCCATTCCCTGAGCAATAAATCCAGCAGCTTGTTCCTGGCGCACAAGGACGTGCTTGATTGTAGATTTATTTAATTCGTCGTAAAGAGGC
>JAFXDY010000158.1 GCA_017521105.1 Treponema sp. | reverse complement strand
AGAGATTGTTGGTTAGATTCGGACGAAGCTATAAAATACGGATTAATTAATTCAATTATTCAAAAACGTTCTGATTTGCCAACAAAATAAAATATGGTTTTTACTTTAACAGATAGTTTAGTTCAAGAAATTATTAATGCATTAGAAAACCAAGAAAAAAAGTTTTTAGTTGATGCAAAAAATTCTTCTCTTATTGAAAAAGATGTATCTATTAAAGTTGATAATGATTTATATTACGAAATACCAAATTGGACTTCGGCAAATGGTTTTTCCTTGCGGGAAGCTTTTGTTTCTAAAGTTTATTCACCAATTCCGCGGGAAGAATTGAATGAAGTTTTACATTCTGGAAGGGGGGTATTTAAGAATTTTAAAAATACAATAAAACAATATCCAGAAATTGAAAAAAAATGGCATCTTTATAAAAATTCGTCATTTTTGGAATTAATCAATAACTGGTATAATGAGCTAAGAGATTTATGGGGTTTAGAAAAATTAGATCAAATGTCAGAAGTTGACGAAAATCTTATTTATGATGATTTTTCGTTTTTTGAAATAAACTCTGACTTTGATAAAAGTGAAATTGTATCCCAAATAAACAGCATTATTAAAAATGATTGTCAAGATTTTTCAGAAGATGTTTCTATGGCATATTATGAAATGTGGAAAAAGGATTTTTTGTCAGAGTCCACAAATCAAATTGGTTTTGTTTGTCGTAGCAATTCTGATGATTTTGCAGGTTTAGTTTTAGCAAATTCTGTTTCTGAAAATCAAAAAAAAGTTATGGTTATTAATAGCTTTTTTGTTTCAACCGGATTTAGAGGTTTAGGCATTGGAACCGAATTGTTGTCCCTTTGTCTTTCAAAAATAAAGGAAGCAGAATGTAAATGGGTTTTAATTCCATATTTGATTACACCAGAAAAAATACAGCCCTTATTATTTAGAATGGGTTTTGAAAAATTAGGTTCTGGTTATGCTGCAAAGTTGCAGTAATTTTATACATTTTTACACGCACAGTGAAAATTTTGTTATTTTTATTTTAAGGAGTTAACGATGGCATATAATCGTGATTTTGAAATTATTGAAGAACAAATTGCAAAATATTTAGAATCAACAGTAAACAGAGTAAAAAATGAAGAAGATGTTGATGTTCTTGCAAGCTTAAACAAATTAATTAAAAAGAATGTACCTCTTTCTTTAAGAAAATACGTTTTTGCGTATTTATTAAAAGAAATTTTAAAACATAGCCATTCTTACGGAAGAGCTATGAGATACAACAATTCAAAAAAATCAAATCAAAAAGCAAAACACGAATTTAAAGCTACTGAAAAAGTAGAAGAACAAACAACAGAGCCTCGTGTTCACCACGAAAGAGTTCAAATTCCTGCAGATGAGGCTGTTTCTATTTTTGTAAGCATTGGAAAGAATAGAAGAGTATTCCCAAGAGATTTAGTTGGACTTTTAATTGCTGTGGGTGGTTTGGAACGCGACAGAATTGGTGATATTAAAGTTCTTGCAAATTATTCTTTTGTACAACTTTATTCAAATGATGCACAAACTGCAATTGAAAAATTAAATGGTTATGACTACAGAGGACGTAAACTTGCTGTAAGTTTTTCTCGTCAAAAATCAGAAGAAGAATTAGCAGACAACGAAAATGCTGAATCACAAGATTTTGATGCAGAAAGTCAAGATTATGTTGAAGATGAAGCAATGGCAGCTGAAGACGCAGCAGCTTATGCAGCAGCAGAAAAAGCCGCTTCTGACAAACAACCATTTGGTTTAAACTAAGGAAATAAATTGGAAGATATTCACGTTATTAGAACAGGTCTTTTGGCCGTAAATACTTTAATTGTTCCAATCTGTAAAAAATATGTTTTTGTAGTTGATCCTGCAACTAGTGTTTTTTCTAGAGACGAAAATAAAGTTGTTGAATATCTTCAAAGTCATAAATTGGAATGCGTTGGAATTTTGCTTACACATACCCATTTTGACCACATAATGGGTATTCCTGCAATAAAAAACGCATTCCCAAATGCAAAAATCGCCCTTCATAAAAACGAAGCATCTGAATTAAGTTCGCCACCAGGCATAATGAATCAAGATATTCTTTCTATGTTTGGAATGGCTCAAATAATAAATGAACTTTCAAAACTTTCACCCCCAGATATTTTATTTGAAAATAATGTAAATCTTTCTGTTTTTTCTGATATGCAATTAGAAATACAATCTGAAGAACAGCTTGTCGTAAAAGATGCTTTGTCGCAGTGGAAAGTTATTCATACTCCGGGGCATTCTCCAGGTTCTGTTTGTTATTATAATGAAAAAGAAAAGTTGTTAATTTCTGGTGATACGCTTTTTGATTACGGTGGTTATGGTAGAACAGATATGATAGGTGGTGATGAGGCTTTAATTCAAAAAAGCTTAAGCGAATTAAAACGCATTGTAAAATCAGGCACAAAAGTGTACCCTGGCCACGATTCTTTTGGATTTTTGTTTTAACCATTTAGAAAAGTGTTACTTTGCAACCAATTGTTAAAGAAATTCCTGGCATTGGGTAACCGTCTACACTGTGATATTGCCAATTCAAAAGATTTTCAGCTTTAAAATATGGTGTAAAATATTTTAGATTTAAAACTTCACCAGTTAAGTTTAATAAAACATAAGGTGGTAAGTATCCAAGGTTTAGATTTGTTTTGTATCTAATTCCAACGTAATTTGCATCAATTGAAAGTGAACAAAATTCAAAGTTGCCTTGAAGTTTTAAAGAAGCCACAAAGTCGGGAGTCCACATTATTTTTTTTCCATAAGTTAATTCACTAGAAGAATCTAAAAGTCTTGTATATAAATATTCTCCATTAAAATTGACTGTAAGTAAATTATTAAAAAAGCTTTTTTCAAAACTTAAATTTGCGCCAAGATAAAAAGCACTTGCCACATTTTTTACAGTATTTCCACTCCATTGAATTTTATTTTTGTAATAATTTGTAAAAACGCAAAAAGAAAAGGGAATATAAAAATCAAAAACATTAATTGTAATTTCTGCACCAAAGCCATCTTCTTTTAATAGATTTTTATTCCCTGTAAATCCGCCTCCGTTCCAATATAAATCGTCCATATTTGGAAATTGAATCATTCTATAAGCATTTAGCAAAAGTTCAAATTTTGAAAAAGACAATTTTCCCCCAATTTTTGGAACGAATGCAAAATCAGAATTACAAAAAGTAAATCCAAGGGGAATAACTAAAGAAAACAAATCACAAAATTTAAAAGTGGAAGTTTCTTTTACCGTTCCTTTAAATTGAAAATGTTTTCCATCATCTGTGGAATCTAAATCTGTATATTCTAAACTTACTCCAACAGATTGATTGTATTTTTTTAATGAATAAAACTCTCCTAAAAGATTAAATTTAAAAGTGTTTACATAGTGATTTGATTTACTTTGAAAATCAGAAAAATCACGATTATTGCTAAGCCAAGAAAGATTTGTTTGTAATTTTAAAAGATTTTTAATTTCTGGAAAAATTAGGTTCAAAGTTAAAATGTTATTTATATCTTTTTGCTTTCCGTGATTATAGGAAGTTTCTGTATTTGGAAGATTTTTGTTGCCGTAATAAACTAAATCACTTATTGAAAAAGAATTTCCGTTTCCAAAATAGTGTGAAAAATTTAGATTTGAATGCAAATCAAAAACTTCAGAATTTTGACGAATAGAATAGTCTTCTTTGTAATTTTTGTACCAATATTTGTTATTTGCAAACCCAACTTTACTAGAGGCTCTTAAAAATGAATTTTCTGCAATTTGACCTGAATAATTAATACTTGTAGAAAAAGTATCAAAAGGAAAATCAAAATTAAAAAAAGATTTTGTAAAAAAATCTAAATTAAAATTGTGCCCAAGGCTTTGTTTTTTTGTTGTAATGTAAATTACACCTCCAACTGCACCTTCGTCCAAAACAGATTCTGTAAAACCACCTTTTAGAATTTCAATTTTAGAAATATCTGCCACATTAATTGAAGAAAAATCAAAAGTTCCATATTGAGCATTGTTTACACAAACTCCATCAATTACAATTCTAACAGTTTCATCTGTGTAGCCACGAATAGAAGGTTTTTGTTCTAATCCATAAGCACCGTAAGCCAAAAGTTGAACTCCATTATTTTGTAAAAGGCTAGTGATGTTTTCGCAGTGACTTTTTTCTATATCATCTTCTGTAATAACAACTTTTTGTTCAACTACAGATTCAATATAGGTTGTAATTTTTGGTAATTCAATTTGAACTTTTTCTTCCGCACACAAAGTACAAGTAAAAAATGCAAACACAATAAAAAACAGTTTTTTCATGTATAAAAAAATTCCTTTTAATTATTTGGCCGAATCCCCAAAAGTGTTTTTAGAAAAACACTTTTGGGGTCGGGCTTTTCAGGGTTCCGGCTTTCGCCTTCATTCCTTTGCTCAACTACGTTTCGCTTCGGAATTGCACCCGTTGGGTGCAACCCTTACAATCCCTTTCGGAATTTTTAGTTGCGAACGTATTCTGCAAAAATTCCATAATATCCATTTTCAATTGTAAATTCTTTTTTTGCGTTTTCTAAAGAATCACAATATGCTTTTCCGCCAGCATCTTCATCTTTGTATGCGTTAGAAAAATCACATGAAATTTCTGTTAGATTTTTGTAGCAAATTGCATAAAATTTTGTTTTGTTTTCTAAAGAATAAAAGATGTAATCATTTGTGATTTCTTCTATTATGCCTGTATAGCCAAAACCCCAACCGCCATCATCGTAAACAACTGTTGTTTCAGTAATTGTGTACCCATCGCCCTTGCTTTTCCAAGTTCCATAAATTGAAGCTGCATCCGAAGGTTGTGGTGCACAAGACACAAAAATACCAATAAACATAGCAAATGCTATGACCAAAAGAGAAAATTTTGATTTTTTTAACATATTTTCCTCAAAGAACCGAAATTGCGCAGTTCTTTAAAATTAAGATTATTTTTCATACGAAAAATATTGGGGCTTTTTGCCACCTGTGTACCAAAGTTTCCGGGCTCCAAACTGAATCTACAAACCTTCCCAAAATCTAAAAAAAATCAATTTCAGTGGTTGAAAACTGTAGATTGTAAACATTTGTTACCGTTGCGCACTCAGCTTGTGATTTTCACACAATTCCATTGAAATACACAAATAAATAATAAAATAATTCTTTTTTTATTTCAATTATCTACATATTTTTTTTATTTTTTTCTTTCCAATTATAAAAAATTGTTATTATATTTTCCGTATAGAAAAGAAGCGTTTAGTTATTTTCACTTTATTGAAAAGAACAAAAACAATAGGCTGCAAGCAGCTTACCAAGTTTCTTGCAGAAACTTGCGGTTTTCTATATAACACCGGCCACCAGCGGCCTTACACAGGTAAGATAACCTAAAAATTGCTTTCGCAATTTGTTTTAAGTCGCTGCAAGCAGCTTACCAAGTTTCTTGCAGAAACTTGCGGTTTTCTATATAACACCGGCCGCCAGTGGCCTTACACAGGAGGATAACCTAAAAATTGCTTTCGCAATTTTTTTAACGGTTTTCTATATAACACCGGGCGCCAGCGCCCTTACACAGGAGTTAAAATGATAATTAAAAAAAGTTTTAATGTTGCAATTTTAGTTGGGATTGCGGCATTGGTCATGGCATTTTCAAGTTGTGGAGAAGATTCACCAGAAAATGTTGTTGCTGTTCAAGATTTTAAGTTAGATAACTATCTTGGAAAATGGTATGAAATTGCTCGTTTTGATTTTAAGCACGAAAAGAACATGGATAATGTTACTGCCGAATATTATCTTAATGATAATGGCACAGTTCGTGTTATAAATCGCGGGTATGATTTTGTAGATGGAAAATGGAAAACATCAGAAGGAACTGCAAAATTTAGAGGTGCAACTGATGAAGGCGCTCTAAAAGTTTCTTTTTTTGGACCTTTTTACAGTGGCTACACAATTATTGCATTAGACCCATTTTATCAAGACGCTTTAGTTGCTGGAAAAAATTATGACTATCTATGGATTTTAAGTCGCGATATTGAAATTCCACAAGAAACACTTAATAAGTACCTTGCTTATGCAGAGGAGTTGGGATTCAATACAGAAAATTTGGTTTGGGTAGAACACGACGAATATTAATAAAAAGGAGACAAAATTATGTTATCAAATACAATCAATAATTTAATTAATCAACAAATTACAAAAGAATTTTTTTCGGCATATATGTACTTAGATATTGCAAATTATTTTGAAGACAAAGGACTTACTGGATTTTCTTCTTGGTTTAAAATTCAAGCTCATGAAGAACTTGATCACGGAATGAAGTTTTATCAATATCTTCACGATAACAATGAAAAAATCATTCTTGAAAAAATTGCAGCACCAAATCAGCATTTTGATTCTTTGGGCGACGCATTAAAAGAAAGTTTAAAACACGAAGAATATGTTACAAGTTCAATCAACAAAATTTATGAAGAAGCAACAAACGAAAAAGATTACAGAACTTTGGAATTTTTAAACTGGTTCATAAAAGAACAAGCCGAAGAAGAAAAATCTGCCCAAGAGTTAATTACAAAAATGGAATTAACAGATCACAACAATCGAGGCATTTATCTTCTAGATAGAGAACTTTCTAAAAGAACATATAAACCTGCATAAATTGATTTTGAGGATGTCGAATAAGTTTGCCATCCTCGAACTTGTTTCGAGGATCTACAAAAAAACTTTTTGGACATCCTCATTTTTTTTAAGGATGAAAAAATGAAAGAAATAAAAATTGAAAAAATTATTGGCAGACAAATTATCGATTCTAGAGGAAATCCTACTGTTGAAGCAGAAGTTTTGCTGTCTGACGGAAGTTGCGAAAGGGCTTCTGTTCCAAGTGGTGCTTCTACAGGAATTTTTGAAGCAAAAGAACTTCGAGATGAGAAAAAAGATTACAATGGAAAAAGCGTATACAAAGCTGTTGAAAATATTAATCAAATCATTTCAAAAAAACTTGTTGGAACCCCTGCTTTTGACATTTTTGAAATTGACAAAAAAATGATTGAACTTGACGGCACACCAGATAAATCAAATCTTGGAGCAAATGCAATTTTGGCAGTTTCTTTGGCATCAGCAAAGGCGGCAGCAAAATCACTTGGTGTTCCTTTGTACAAATTTATTGGCGGAATAAGCGGAAACACTTTGCCAGTTCCAATGATGAATATTTTGAACGGTGGAGCCCACGCAGCAAACACAGTTGATATTCAAGAATTCATGATTATGCCAATTGGTGCAAAATCTTTTAGAGAAGGTTTGCAATGGTGTGTAGAAGTCTATCATTCTTTGGCAACAATTTTAAAAGAAAACCAGATGTCCTGTGGCGTTGGTGACGAAGGTGGATTTGCTCCAAACCTTTCAAATGATGAAGAAGCAATTTTGCTAATTATCCAAGCAATTGAACGAGCCGGCTACTACATAGAAAAAGACCAAAATAAAACAGACTTTGTTTTGGCAATTGACGCTGCTGCTAGTGAATGGAAAACGGATGATAAGGGGAATTATTTGCTTCCAAAATCAAAAAAAGCATTCACTACAGAGGAATTAATTGAATATTGGCAAAACTTTGTAGAAAAATATCCAATTGCTTCTATTGAAGATCCCCTTGATGAAGAAGATTGGGATGGTTGGCAAAAAATTACAACGCTACTTGGAAACAAAATCCAATTAGTAGGAGACGATT
>JAFXDY010000157.1 GCA_017521105.1 Treponema sp. | reverse complement strand
ATGTCTAAAAAGTTTAATATGTCATTGTCGTCCTCTGGCTTGACCAGAGGATCTTATACGACAATCTCTAAATCCTTGCTATATATAGATTTAGATTTTCGGGTCAAGCCCGAAAATGACATAAAAATTACTTATTAGACAGCCCCGTGTTTTGTTTGCAATGCAAACTATTATTTTTATTTTGACTCCGCTTCAGCAAAGGGAGCATATTTTATTCCAGACCATGACATTCCCAAGTGACTTGAAAATTCAAGTGTATTCAAGCGAACACCATGAACAATTACAGAAAGAAGGTTTAATATCATATTCAATCCGTGGCCACCAACACATAACAAAAGTGCAAATACAAAAAGTAACGCATGACCAAACAAAGGTCCAGCCATAGTGTTTACTGTATTTGAAATTGCAGCTCCTGCAAGTCCAACAGCCCAAAGACGAATATAAGAAATAATATCAGAGAAGATGTTTACAACACCTAATAATACTGTAATTATTCCTTTACAACTTTCCAAAACAGAAGCTAAAACACTTCCTTCATAATTTGCAAATATAAAGCTTAAAATAAAGCCAACTGCAATTAATCCAATAGAAACAAGTCCAATTGGAATTCCATAAACAACTTTTCCAATTGCAAAGAATTCAGAACTTACAACCAAAGAAAGAACTACATAAAACATTCCCCAAAGTTGTAACATTGAACCTAATTCTCCAAAGAACTTCAAAGATTTTCTGTTTCTTACCATTCCTTTTACATGTGCCACAGTAAGTTGAATTAATGCAAGACTAAAACAGAATATTTGCAAGTTCTGGTCTGTAGAAAGTTCCCCAGGACCTTTTGGATATGCAGAAGAAATTGCTGGAATAGAAATTGCTTTTATCCAATTTGGAAGTTGTTCTGGAGTTAGTCCAAACCATGTACAAGTTACTGTACCCCAAATCATTGTGGCAATTCCTAAAATTAAGCCCAATGGCATAAGTGGAGGATTTTTCTTTCCAGAAAGTTTGTTTTTTAGCATAATTGCCAAAACAACAACAGTTAAAAGAATTCCGTATCCACCATCACCAAAAATCATTCCAAAGAATATTGCAAAGAAAATCAAAAACCAAGATGAAATATCATATTCATGATACCCAGGAACTGTTCCCAAGAAATCACTTAATGGATAAATCAAACTTACAAGTTTATTGTTTTTAAGTTTTGTAGGAACTTCAATGTCATCATCTTCTGGATCTGAAATTGCAAATGCCCACTGATTTTCTTTACACTTTGCAGAAAATTCTTCAATATTATCTGTAGGAACATAGCCACTAATCCAAGCCAAATCTGTTTCTGACTTTTCATTTTCGTGAGCCATTCCTGCATTAATATTTTCAAATTCAATATCCTTTTCTAATTCTTTTTTGAATTTCTTAATGTTTGGAATATATTTTGCTTTTTCTACAAAATATGAATCAATTTGATTAATTTCTGCATTGTCTTTTTCAATTTCTTGTTCCAATTGATTTGTAGACATTCTTGGGAATGGAACTTCAAAAGCTTCTGGCAAAAGCTTTTCTGGTCTACCTTCCCCACCATTAATAATCAAAAATCGTACAGATTTTTTGTCATTATTAACAAGAATTGTTTGAATGCTTTCGTCAATTTGAGCATATTTATCTGCAGAAATTTCATATAATTTTAATTGAATATCTTTTGATTTTAAATAATCAAAATCTTCAAGTAAAACGCTTCCCCATTTAGAAAATCTTTCTAATTCAGTTGCATCAGAAGAAATTTCTTCAAGCAATTGCTTTTTGCGTTCAGATTTTTCAACAATTTCATTACAAAGTTCTGCAACTTGTTCTTTTGAAAGTTCTTCCATAATAAGTTTTGATTGTTTTGGAAGTTTTAATTCAGACAAAATACTTTCACTAATAATTGCATTGTTTGAATATTCTTTAAACGCGTTAAGTTTTTCACTTGAACCTTCAATTTTTTCAAGATGAACTAAACCAATTTTTCTAAGACTTTTTAATGCAGCCTCTTTTTCTTTATTTAGAAGAACAATAGAGACTTTATTCATTTGTTCAATCATTGTTTAG
The DNA here is from genome assembly GCA_017521105.1 of Treponema sp. GTDB lineage: Bacteria > Spirochaetota > Spirochaetia > Treponematales > Treponemataceae > Treponema_D. Next base: position 12,368 of record JAFXDY010000157.1, on the reverse strand, counting down.
CCTCCACTTCTTCATTTATTTTTGCTTGAAGTTTCTTTTTAGAGATTTTACTTCGCACAACAGCAGCAACTTGTTCATCACCAAGATAAACAGTAATTTTTTTGATATTTGCCTTTGTTTCTGGAATTTTTACTTTTTCAAAAAGATTAACACGCTGTGTAGTTGTTTTTAATTCTTGAGAAAGCAAACGAACTTGTTCATCCAAAACTTCGGCTTCTAAATCTAAAGAAAGAGCTTTTTCCATTCTGTCGGCAGCCATATCAATCCACAAAGGTGTTGAATACAAATCATATTCCCCTCGACCAAAATCGGCACCTTCATAAATTGGAATTGTAACACCGGCAATATTTCCAGTTCCTTTCTTAATATTTTTTACTGTTACCATATCGGGAGTAAAAGCTTCTTTTTCGCCAAAAACGGCAATCCAATCGTCAAATTCCTTTTCTAATTGAACCCGTTGAGCTCTTACTTCTTTGGCTTTGGCATCTATGGAACGAATTTCTGTTTGAAGCTGTTGTTTTTTGAGCAAAAGAGTTGGAAGATATCTTTTGTACATTTTAAGAGAGTCTTTCTGATTCTTGAGCTCATTTTTTGTCAGCTTAATTTTTGCCATTTAACCATCCTTTCCTTTTTCTAAAAATTAGAACTTAATTATTTGGCCAAAATTCTTCGATTAGAGTTGATTTAAGACCTGTTTCTTCTGGTTCAAAACATTCGCTTAAAATTTTCCAACCTAAATCTAAAGCATCTTCCAATGGAATGTTTTTAGACAAATCCATCATTCCTTCTTCAAACTTAACACCGTAAGTAAGTAATTTTTCATCCCACTTACTCATGTTAAATCCCATAGATTTCTTTTCCAATGTGTCTTTATAGTTTGCATAAAGACGAATCATACCGTCCATAAGTGCACGGTGGTCTTTTCTTGTATCACCGTTTACGTTTTGTTTAAGACGTGAAAGAGAACCAAATGGTTCAATGCGTCCACCTTTTAAGTAATACTGTCCTTCTGTAATGTATCCTGTGTTATCTGGAACTGGGTGTGTAACATCATCACCAGGCATTGTAGTTACAGCCAAAACTGTTACTGAACCTGCATCATCAAAGTCTACAGCTTTTTCATAACGGCTTGCCAATTGAGAATACAAATCTCCAGGATAACCACGATTTGAAGGAACTTGTTCTTGAGTAATGGCAATTTCTTTCATTGAGTCTGCAAAGTTAGTCATATCTGTAAGAAGAACCAATACGTCTTTTCCTTTAAGGGCAAACTGTTCAGCAACAGCTAACGAAAGGTCTGGAATTTTTTGACATTCTACAGTTGGGTCTGCGGCTGTGTGCATAAACATTACAGTTTTGCTCAAAGCTCCACCATCTTCCAATGTTTTTTTGAAATATAAATAATCGTCGTATTTAAGTCCCATTCCACCAAGAACAATTACATCAACTTCGGCTTGCATAGCAATTCTTGCCAAAAGTTGGTTATAAGGTTCTCCAGAAATAGAGAAAATTGGAAGTTTTTGTGATACAACCAAAGTATTGAACATATCAATCATTGGAATACCAGTGCGAATCATACGGCGAGCCATAATACGTTTTGAAGGGTTTACAGAAGGTCCTCCAATTGTAACAAGGCTATCTGTTAAAGCAGGTCCGTTATCGCGAGGTTCAGCAGAACCGTTAAAAATACGACCAAGCAAATTATCAGAAAAAGAAACTTCCATTTGATGACCTAAGAACTTAATGTGGTCACCTGTAGAAATACCTCGTCCTCCAGCAAAAACTTGAAGTGAAACTGTTTCACCGTCAATTTTGTTTACTTCTGCTAATGATTTACCGAATCTTGTTTCAATTTCTGCAAGTTCACCATAAGCAACATTATCAGCTTTTACTGTAATAACACTACCAACGATGGATTCAATTTTACTATAAATCTTATTCATTATTCACCATCCTTGAGCATATAGGAAACATCATCTCTTTGTTTTCCTGTTGTTGAAGCATAAAGAGATTCAATTTCTTTTTCTGCAGTTTTAAATTTATCACTATTCCATTCAGAATAGTTCCAGTCTATGAACTTTTGTCTCATTTGGTTAAAGAAGTTACGTGCAGAATCTTTATCGTTCAAATCAAAATCTGAACCAAGAACAGAAAGAACTTTTGCAAATGTATATTTTTGTCTTTCTACACTTACTGCAGCGTCTACATCATCAAATGAGTTTTGTTGCATATAAACAGAATCTAAGAAGTCGCTCTTAAGATATTCAATGTAATCTTCTGTTGTAGTTCCGTCTTCACCAACAACTTTCATCATTTGGTTAACTTCTACACCAGAAAGATAAACTTTTCTTGCATAACCTACCCATTCTTCTGGTAAAACTGATTTATATTTTGACCAAGAAATAATTGGGTCAATTGCAGGATATTTACGAGCATCTGAACGTTCGCGGCTTAATCCGTGGAAGGCTCCAACAACTTTAAGTGTTGCTTGTGTAACTGGTTCTTCAAAGTTTCCACCCGCTGGAGAAACTGTACCACCAATTGTAACAGAACCAACGTTTCCGTCACGAAGTTTTACAATACCAGCTCTTTCATAGAAAGCTGCAATATAAGATTCAAGATATGCAGGGAAAGCTTCTTCACCAGGAATTTCTTCAAGACGACCTGACATTTCGCGAAGAGCTTGTGCCCAACGAGATGTTGAGTCTGCCAAAAGAAGAACGTGAAGTCCCATTTGTCTGTAATATTCTGCCAAAGTTACAGATGTGTAAACCGAAGCTTCACGGCTGGCAACTGGCATTGAAGATGTATTACAAATGATGATTGTTCTTTCCATTAATGAACGCCCAGTTCTTGGGTCTTTTAATTCTGGGAATTCTTTAATTGTTTCTACAACTTCACCGGCACGTTCACCACAAGCAGCAATAATTACAATGTCTACATCGGCATTACGGCTTGTTGTGTGTTGTAATACAGTTTTTCCAGCACCGAATGGACCTGGAATACAATATGTTCCACCTTTAGAAACTGGATAGAATGTGTCAATAAGACGAACTTGTGTAACCATTGGTTCACTTGGAGCAAGGCGTTCTGCATAACAATCTACAGCTCGTTTTACAGGCCATTTAAAAGACATTGTTAATACAGATTCGTTTCCTTTTTCGTCTGCAATTACCGCCATTTGGTCTTCAATTGTGTATGAACCAGCTGGAGTCACTTTTTTTACAGTGTACATTCCAAGTTTATCAAATGGAACAAGAATTTTATGTGTAAATGGACCTTCTGGCACCGAACCAATCACATCACCAGCAAGAACTTTGTCTCCTTCTTTTACTAAAGGAGTCCAATCCCATTTTTTATCTTTTGGAAGAGCGTCAACATAAACACCTCTTTCAAGGAAGAATCCTGCTTTTTCTGCAACTAAAGGAAGTGGGTTTTGTAGTCCATCAAAAGTTTGACCTAAAAGACCTGGTCCTAATTCTGCACAGAGCAAATCACCAGCAAGTTCAACAACATCACCAGTTTTAATACCTTGAGTCATTTCAAAAATCTGCATTTGGGCATTGTTGCCACGAATACGGATAATTTCACCTCTTAATTTTTTACCATCAACATTTACATAGCCTACTTCATTCATAGAAACGTTACCATCAAATTCAATAGTAACCATGTTTCCATTAATTCCGACTACTTTTGCTTTTGTATCAGTCATGATTTATTTTACCTCAACTGTTAATTCTTAATTATTTTCAAGAATTTTATCATAAATGATATGATAAGATGATTTTCCATTTTCAACTTCAAACTTTTTCATACGTTCAACTAATAAAAGTTTCATTCCGTATGCGTAAATTGCATCAATTGAAAAAGCATCTAAAGGTCTCATATCTTCCAACAATCTTAATCTATATTCATAAAGAAATTGTTCTGCACTTAAAGGACTGTTCATTCCAACTGCTGTTCTTGCAGCTGTAACAATATCTTGTGTACAACCAGCTGGTAAAGAAATTGAATCCTTTTTTAATTTTTGACTTCTAATTTGAGCCAATGCAAAACGCAAATTTCTTTCTTTTTCGTACCAAACATCTAAAAATGCAGATTTAGTAGAAGGCAATTCTTTAGAAGGAACTAAAGAAAGATTCTCTAAAATTTTAATTTCATCTTCTTTTAAAAATCTACTAGCCAATTCTTTAAATTGTTCAGAAGTAATTGGTAAATTAGATTTACTTTCTGTAGTAGAGATGTTTGGAAGTTGAGAAACTAAATAATAGTAAGCCACTAATTTGCATCCTTTGCAGCAATTTGAATTAAACCTGCAACTTTTGGATTAAGATATGCACTGAACATTTGAGCTAAACTTTCTGCAGAATAGTCATAGAATGCAGCACCATTTTTTACACCAATTCTAAAACCAGAAGATAAAGTTTTATCAACTTTAATTTCCATTCCTTTTGAAATTTCTGCTTTTAATTCTGAAGTAAATGATTTTTCCAAATCTTTTAAATCTTTTTCGCTTAATAAAACAGAAAGTTCAGAAGCATCTGTATTTTTTGCCCAGTTTTTAATTAATTCTGGAATTAATTTTGTTAAAACATCTTTAGATAATACATTTTCTGTTTGTGTCTGAATTAATCCATCTAATTCATTAATAATTCCATCTTTAAAAGACAACAACATATTTCTTCCGGCTTGAACAATTGCTTCTTCACTAGCCTTTTCAACACGATGAATTTCTGCTTTAGCATTTTTAAGGATTTCTTCTGCTTTTTCATTAGCATCTGCAATAATTTGTTCTGCTTTTTTTTCTGCAGCATCAATTGTTGCTTTTGCATCTTCTTCAGCCTTTGAAATTCCTTCTTTTTTGATTTTATCAATCAGTTCCTGTAATTGAATATCCATTACATTACCTCGTTAGTATATTTTCACTTTTATATATCTTTATAATTCTAACTCTGTTTCTTTGTATTTTCAATTAAAAATTAAAAGAATAAATTGTTTTTGCTTTCATTGTTTTTCCAGGTTCAAGTACACAACTTGGGAATTCAGAAATATTTGGTGTATCTGGGAAACATTGTGTTTCTAAACAAACAGCTCCATGTTTTCTATATTTAACACCATTTTTTCCAATTACGCCATGTAATCCATTACCAGTGTACAATTGACATCCTTCCATATTTGTAAACACTTGCATTTCAACATCATTTTCAAGTTCTTTAAGTTTACAAAATTCAACTAAATCAGAATCTTCTAAAGGACATCCACAATTTTTATCTTCTAGATTATATTTTTCTGTTACATAACAGTGATCGTATCCACCAATTTTGATTTTTTTAATATCTTTTCCCAAGGATTTTTCTGTTGTAAAATCAAAAGGTGTATTTTCTACATTAATGAATTTTCCAGTTGGAATTAAACCTTTTCTAACTTCAAGTATATATTTTGAATTCATCTTTAAAGTGTGGTTTAAGATTTTTCCATTTCCTGCCAAATTAAAATAAGCATGATTTGTAATATTAATTGGAGTTGCTTTATCTGTTTTTGCTGTGTAATAACATGTAAGATTATTGTTATTGTCTAAAAGATAGTAAACTTCAAGTTTTACATTACCTGGCATTCCTTGTTCACCATCTGGAGATAATCTTGTAAATTTAACGCCCACATAATTTTCTTCTTTTACAAGACTTCCCTTCCAAACTTTTTTATGATATCCATCAAATCCACCGTGAAGTGTATTTTCTTTATCATTTTTATCTAATTTGTATTTTTTTCCATCAATGGAAAAACTAGCATTTCCAATTCTGTTTGCAAAGCGTCCAACTATACATCCAAAAAAACTTGTTGAAGTAACATAACCATCCAAAGTTGAATGTCCATACAAAACATCAATTGTCTTCCCATTTTTCTTTTCCAAAACTATGCTAGTTAATGTAGCCCCCAATTCTGTACAAGAAACAGACATTTTTCCATTCGAAATTGTAAATAAATTAACCTCTGTTCCATCACAGAGTACGCCAAATAATTGTTTTTTAGTTTTCATTTGTAACCTCATAAATTAAATCATATCTATAATTAATTGAACTTCTGTTACAGAACAAGAAAGTTCTGATGCAATTTGTTCAACGGTATATCCTTGATTATATAACATTTCTACTTTTTGATTTAAATTGCTAACTTTTTTATTAGATTTTGGCTCAATTTGTTGGGAAAACAAATCTGGTTGTTCATTACGATTTTCAACTGATTTTATATTAGGTTTGTGAAGTGGTCTTGTATAAACATCATTTTTTGTTGTATAAACATCCCTTGAATTTGAAAAAAAATCATTTTGAACATTATTTTGTACATTTACATTTTGATTATTCAAAGAATTATTATAATTTGCATTATTTTTTTGAGTATACTGTATATTTTTGTTAACACCTTGTCTTTCAATCTCTGCTAACATATCTCTTAAAAGGTTTGTTGCCTGTTGAAACTCTTGCATTTTTTCTTCTGATTCTTTAAGAAGAGTTCGCATTTGTCTTTGACAATGATTTATTAAATCTATATCACGTTGGGCGTTTTGATTTACATCACCAACAATTTGATTAATTTTTTGTTTAGTTTTTTCAACAATATCATCTGTAGTGAATAAAGATTTAAATTTAAATAAAAAAACAAATAAGAGACATATATTTATTAAACTAAGAGTGATTGCAATATAATTCATAAATTACCTCATTATATCTATTATTGAGCCGACTTTTTTATCTTGGTAATTTGAAATTGCATTTATTTGTGCTTCTTCATTCTGATTTTCTAAGTCATCAGAATCATCTTTTTGACTAGAAAAGTTTGCTCCTGAACTGTTAGCACCACCTTTTCCGTCCGAAGAAATTTTAGGAGATAATGATTGAGTATTTGAAGTATTTTGTATTTTTTGACTATTCTCAAGATTTTTTTGAATATTTGATTGTTGTTGCATAGCTTCTGACAGTTGGGCTTGTTGTTGAGCGCCTGCATTTTTTGCAACATTATTCAATTGAGAATACATTGTTTGCATATCAATTGGTTGTATAGCCATCTGGATCCTCAATTATTGCAGAAGGAGGTTCATAAGCTCCTCGTTTACTAAAACTCTTATCATAATAGAATGTAACACCCTTTGCATCCATTTTAACTTCATCTAAAACATCACGAACGTAAACTTTTACGCCTGCATAAACAATATTTTCAACTTTTACTTTTCCAACTGCTTTTAGTTCTCTTAAGTGAGCTTGAATAGTTTCAATTTCAGCAGTCATTTCGTCAAGTTCATTTGAAATTTCATTCATTCTTTGTTTTAATTGAGAAAGTTTTTCTTCTTTATCTAGAGGCAATTTTTTTCTTAATTTTTTCTGTTGTTCAAGTGTTTGAACGTCTAATTCAATATTATCATATTCTTTTGTATGATCAGACTGTTTCTTCTGAAGTTCAATTAATCTATTTTTTGCACGAGGGTCAATACCAACTTCAAGAATTGTTTCTGTACCACCACCAGGAGAACCAATTTTTTTAGCACAAATTTCTTCTGTTGCAAGTAAATGGCCTCCAATAATCTGAGCTTTTTTACCACGAACAATAATATTCTTCATGGCAGTAATATTTGAATTTACAATTGAGTCTGAAACAATAACATTTTCTTCAACTTCTACAGTTGTATCATTAATGAATTTTGCCCAAAGAGATTTACCAGCTTTAATGTGACCTTCACCTTTTCCAAATACACCTTGTGCCAATACAATATTACCAGTTGCTTCAAGATAAGATTTATCTACAATTCCGTTTACTTCAATATTTGTAGCTTCAACTTTATATCCTTCTTCAACCGCACCTTTAATAATAACTGTACCAACAAATTTTACATCACCAGTTTTAACGTTTACAGCATCAAGATATTTTACAGGTTCAACAGCAATTTTACCGTTGATTAACATTACTTCACCGTCAATTTCTGCAACCACAGTAACGCCGTCTTTATCAAATTTTACATTGGCACCTAACTGAATTTGAATATCTTTTCCGTTTTTAGCTTCAAGGTAACGACCAAATAAAGTTTTTCCACCTTTACCACGTTCTGCAGGAATTTTTGTTGCCAATGGTTGCCCTGCAATTACGTTTTGAATTTGATTTAATTCTTTGTAGTTAATGTTTCCAGAATCAGAAATTTTTGCTTTTAATTTCTTAGGATCTGTTTCAAAATTGTATGAAAGATAAGCATCTTTTCCATCAACTGGGTGAATTGCTTCTGCAACTAGGAATGGTACATCATAAACAGGATTATCAACAAATTCTAAAATTTTATCTTCTTGAATACATTGTTCAACAATACCTTGTTGCAACATACTGCGTTTGATTGAATCAAATGAAGCATCAGCCCCACTCATTCCAGGAGCAGAAACAACAATGTAGCCTTTCATTTCATCTTTTGTTACATCAACACCAACAAGAGCATCAACACCTTGTATATGCTTATATTGACCAATAACTGTATATTCGTTGTTTGTTCCTTGCTTTACAAGTTTTTTAATAAGTGATTCATCAAAATCAATTGTATCTTGACGTTTTACATCTTCAATTACTTCTTTTAAATCTACAGGTGTACCATCACCTACCGGCAAAATAACTTTAAGTAAAATGTCAGTATTAAAGCGGCGTACATAGTAAAGTCCATCTTGATTTTTAATTGCAGCCGATTCTGCTTCGTCGTCATCAATAATAAGTCCATCAGAAGCTTTTTTAACAACTGTTTTGATTGTATTTGGATCTTGATAAATTTTTAAATGCCATGGCTTTTTTCCAATACTTAAAAAACCATCACTTCCGCGTTCAACAACTTCGTATTGAAGATTAGATATTTTTGTGTCTAATTGTACGGCAGCATCAGATAAAGCTTCGTCAATGGTATCTGCGCGAACGTCTACCATATGAAGTTCTTTATCAATCATGAAACGTTCCTTCATATCAGATCGAATTTTATCTAATGTAACCATAATTTATTAAATTATCCCTCTTCTTAAATTAGTTAATTTTGCACGCAAACGTAAATTAGCTTTTGTGTGTAATTGTGAAATTCTTGATTCACTTACTTCTAAAACTTCACCAATTTCTTTAAAAGTTAAATCTTCATGATAATACAAAACAATTACCATTTTTTCTTTTTCTGGTAATTCGCTAATTGCTTCTGCAATTACTTTCTTAATTTCTTCCCTTTCTGCAATTACATCTGGATTTAAACTTGCTGGAGATTCAATATTGTTACCAATTGACATATTATCATTGTCATCACCAGCAAACCAAACATCATTAAGAGAAAGAACACTTGTACCAGAAACTTTCATTACTGTTTTGTGATATTCTTCTTCGCTTAAATTCAAAGATTTAGCAATTTCAGAGTCCGAAGCAGGACGACCTAATCTTGATTCCAAAGAAACAATTGCATCTTCAATTTCTCTTGATTTTTGTCTAACAGAACGAGGAACCCAGTCAATTTGTCTTAATTCATCAAAAATTGCACCTCTAATACGAGTAACGGCATAAGTTTTAAACTTAACATTTTTTGATGTATCATATTTATTAATTGCATCTAATAAACCAAATTGACCAAAACCTACTAAATCATCAAATTCAACGCTACTAGGCATTCCTGTTGCCACTTTACCTGCAACATACTTTACAAGAGGCATATATTGTCTAATAAACTTATCTCTTAAAGCTGGAGATTTTGTCTTTTTAAACTCTTCCCAAAGTTCATCTTCTTCTTTTTCGTCATTTATTGGCATATATCTCACCTTTTATTAACTTGATTCCTCTGATAAAACCGAACTAATTGCTTTTGCAATTAAACCAGTATCTTGTATTTCTCCAACTAAACTGTCAGATTTTTTTTTGGAAGATACCGACAAAGAAGCTCCAAAAACTTCATTATCGCCATCCCCTGAATCATTACTAAAATCATTATTTTCTGAAGCACTTTCAAAATAGGACATATCTGGAAGCACATCAATTGTTCCTGCATTTCCTTCACTATCAACAACATTCTGTTGATTAATTCCTTCACCAAGTGCAGCTTTATTTTGTTCAGAAATAATATCTCTTGGATTTTCAGCCTCTTTTTCTGACATATTTGTTACAGTTTCAAAATTTCTAAGAGGAACAAATCCAGCATTATTCTCTGATAATTTTTCAGAATTAACATCTGTTGAATTTAACATAAATGTGTTATTTCCAACATTAAAATTATTGTCACTTTGTGTAGGAGAAAGTTCTTCATCCTGAATAACTAAATCTACAATTTTTCCTTTTGTATTATTTTCATGAGTTGAAGAAGTTGGAACATCTGAAGCTAAATCACTAGAAACATCTTCATCCAAAAACTTAGAAAAAACAAAAGTAACAAGAAATCCTAAAACCGAAAAAATTAATGTAAAAATTAAAGCTTTAAGAAAAATGCTTATAAAATTTGAATGGGAAAATAAACCAAATACGAACGAAATTAAAAAACCTAAGATTGCAAAAGTAGAAATTGCTTTAACTTTTCGCACTTTTTATCCTCCCATAAAAATTACATATATATTTTACTATATAATGTTAAAAAACTCCAATATAATTTTAATTATTAAGTAAAATTTAATAACATATTATTTCTTTTTGCCTAAAAACTTCTTCAAAAAGTTTGCAACTCCATCATTATATTCAGGTTCTGTTTTTTCAATTCTACCTACAATGTGTTTTAAACAAACAGATGGTTTTGAAGTTGGGTTAACAACTATAAACGGCTTTTGTCTAATTACAGCTGCCTGAACTATTGGATCTTCAAATACACATCCAAGATATTCAACTTTGTAATTTAAAAATTGGCCAACAATGTTAATAATGCGTTCAGAAATTCTTTTTCCTTCTTCCACAGAATGAACTCTATTTACAACTAATTTCAAATTTACAATACGATCAACGATTTCTGTTGTAATAATTTTAATAATTCCATAAGCATCGGTGATTGCTGTTGGTTCTGGAGTTGTTAAAACATAAACTTCATCAGCAGCTGCAACAAATTGCAAAACGTTATTAGCAATACCAGCACCTGTATCAATAATAATGATATCTGCATTTCCCAAGGAACTAAATTGTTTGGCAAAATACTCAAGTTCTTCTACACTTAGGTTTGCAATTTTAGAAAAACCGTTTGCACCAGCAATAAACTTAATTCCAAATTCAGTATCATTAATGATTTCCTTCATTGTTTTCTTTTTATTGATTACATGCATCAAATTGTATTGTGGAACAATATTTAACAAAACGTTAACATTTGCCATTCCCAAATCGCCATCAATTAAGATAACTTTTTTTCCTAATTGAGCATAAGCAATGGCCATATTTACGGCAAAATTACTTTTTCCAACACCACCTTTACCGCTAGTAATAGCAATAATTCTAGTTTTATGGTCATTTTTTGATGAATGACTTGCTGAAACATTTTCATCTTTCATTAATTCTTTTAATTCGTTTAATTGTTCTTCCATAATTTATTTTTCTCCAAATTTATCTTCCAAGTGTATTCTATCAATATTAAATCCATTTAATCTTTTGATAATATCTATAACATCGGCCTTGCGAATATCTTTTGGTATTCCCTGACCGTCTGTAATATACGAAATACTTTTATGTTTTTCCCATAAAACACTAATTATGTTACCAAATTGTTTAGTTTCGTCTGCCTTTGTAATAATTACAGATTCATAAGCAAATGGCTCATAATTTCTAAAAATGTTCACTAAATCTGATGTTTTTGTAGTTGCACTTACAGAAAGATAAACATCGGGATTCATATCAACATCAAGGATTTTTTTCATATCTGCAATATGCAAAGAATCGTTTGGACTATAGCCACTTGTATCAATAAACATATAATCTACATGAGATTTATTATTATCATACAACTCTTGAACATCTTCTGCACATTCAGCTTTTTTAATTTCTTCGCCAAGAATTTCTCCAACTCGTTTTAATTGTTCCAAAGCACCTGCTTTCATAATATCAATAGTAACAATACACAAAGCTGGACGAGGTTTATTATTCTTTTTTGCGTCAATAATTGTATTTGAAGCCAATTTTTCAATTGTAGTTGTTTTTCCAACTCCTGTTGGCCCCACAATTATAATAACATGGGGCGGTCTAAAAAATTTTGGTTGCTTAATTTCAATAGATTCAGCAATCCAATCTACAACATATCTTTCAACTAACGCAAAATCATCAAGTTGTTCAACAACAAAAGTCGATCTGATTTTTTCTTCAATCATTTTTATATAAGAAAAGGAAAATTCATTTTGTTGTAAAATTTCTTGAATTTT
>JAFXDY010000156.1 GCA_017521105.1 Treponema sp. | reverse complement strand
TCAAAATTGTTGAGCAAAGCGAAAACAATTTTGATACAATCTTTTCTTTAGCAGCACAACCGCACTTTGACAGACACGACTCGACTGTAAGCTTATCAACAAAGTTTCAATTTTCTTTTTAGTCAAAGTGTTTAAAATAAAACTACTTTTTTCTTTACGATTTATATCTTCCTTGATTATTTTTTATTTATAAAAAAAATCAATTTAAAAAAGAAGGTATTAATTATGAAAAAAATCTTAATTACTTTATTAATTTTTTCTTGTGTGTTTATAAAATTAACTTCACAAGAAAAATCAAGACCAAAATTTTATATTGGAACAGATATGGGGTATGCTGGTTCTAATATTAATGAAATTGGTTATTCTGGTGGTTTTGAAATTACTCCGTATTTTGGAATAGCTCCATTTCGCTATGTTCCGGATTTGTCTTTTGAAGTGGCTGTTCAAATGGATTTTATTGGAAATTGTAATCCAAATACTTTTGATTTTAGATTTAGGAATATTACACCACAAATTATTGCGTGTTATAAGTTTAATTTTATTTTTGTAAAACCCTACATAAAAACAGGTGTTGGAATAAACATAAATTCTGGTGATTTTATTTATAATGATTATCAGAATACAATAAAAGAAAACTTTGATGCAACAAATTGTGTTAGTTTTGTATTTAATCCAGGTGTTGAAGTAAGCTTTTCAAAATATGTTTCTTTGGTAGGGTGGGGAAGATTCAATTTTAATGTTACAAATATAGAAAGTTTTAATTTGGACTATAATAATTTGTATATTGGAACTACTTCTTTTGGAATGGGCGTAAAAGTGAATATCTAGTAAACAAAAAAAAAGAGACTGCATTAAAAGTATTGCTTTTGCAAAACTTTTAATAATGGTCTCTTTTTTTAAGAAAAGCGTTGTGGTTTTTGTAAAACGATTAACTAAATTGATTTATAAAATGGGAGCATTAGAACTCCCATAATATAAAAAAACTATTCTTTTACACCACCAATTGTCATACCAACAACAAAGTATCTTTGCATGAATGGATACACAACCAAAATAGGAACTGTTGCAATTACTGTAATTGAAGATCTAAGTGTAATTGGTGTTACCATTGATCCACTTGAACCTGCGGCAGCTGCAACAGCCATTGAGTTTGCATCGGCTGCAGAGTTACTCTGGTTCTGACTTGAATTTAAGAATTGCATAAGTACATATTGTAATGAATACAAGTTAGGTTTTGCTGATGTATAAAGGTAAGTATCAAACCAGCTGTTCCATGCACCTACGGCAACAAATAAACAAATCATAGCTACAGAAGGAATGATAAGAGGGAAAATGATTCCCAAGAAGATCTTAAATTCGTTTGCACCATCAATTCTTGCAGATTCAACAAAGCTGTCTGGTAAACCATTAATATATGTTCTTACAAGGATAAAGTTAAAAACGTCTACTAAGTTTGGAATAATGTAAACCCAATAGCTGTTTAACATACCCAAGTTTTTAATCAACATATAACTAGGAATAAGACCAGCACTTACGTACATAGAAACAACCAAAACAGAAGTTAATGGCTTTCTTAGTACATATTCTTTGCGGCTTAATGCATAAGCAAGCATACAAGTACAGAATACGCTCAATACACTTTGAAGAAGTGTTCTTGTAACAGAAATAACAAAAGCATTAAAAATTTGCCCTGTTGTAAACAATGCTTTATAGTTTTGCCATGTAAATTTTCTTGGCCAAAGGTGAATTTTACCAGCAATAGCATCTAATCCGTCATTAAATGAAATTGCAATTGTATTCCAGAATGGATAAACAGTTACAACAACTAAAAAAGTAAGAACAAGAGCGTTTATTACATTAAATATAATGTTTCCAATTTGAGTTCTTCTTTTTGCAGCTAAATAATCGTACTTCTTTTCTATCATATTAAACGCTCCTCACCAGCTTTCTTAGCAACATAGTTAGCAGCAAGTAATAACAAAATGTTTACAACATTTTTGAAAATACCAGCAGCAGTTGCAAGAGAGAAATTAAAGAGTTTGAAACCATATTTTAATACATAAATATCAATTTGAGTAGCTACTTCTTGGATAAGTCCGTTTTGTAAGAAGTATGGCATTTCAAAGTTAGCATCAAGAATATGTCCCGCACTCATAATCATCATGATGATGATTGTTGGTTTAATTCCTGGTAAAGTAATATGCCAGATTTTTCTAAGACGACCACATCCGTCAATTTGAGCGGCTTCATATAAACATGGGTCAATAGCAGTCATTGCACCTAAGTATACAATTGTATTCCAACCTACTTCTTTCCAAACGTAAGTCCAAGCAATAATATGCCAGAAATATTTTGGTACAGAAAGCCATAGGATTGGTTTGTCAATAATACCTAGCCACAAAAGAATGTTATTCAAAATACCGTCTTCAACTGAAAGAACGTTTGCAACTAAACCTGTTACAATAATCCAAGATAAAAAGTGTGGTAAGTAAGAAACTGTTTGAACAAATCTTTTTACAGCAATTGTTTTTACTTCATTCAATAAAATTGCTATTAAAATTGCAGAAATGTAACCTAATGCTGTAGACATAAGGCTCATTGCAATTGTGTTTCTTAATGCAAATAAAAATTCTTTATCTTTGAAGAGGAATAAAAACCATTTAAATCCAACCCAAGTTTGGTTAAACATAGACTTAGCAGGTTTGTAATCTTGGAAAGCCATTGTCCAACCTGTAAGTGGAACGAATTTAAAAAGGATTATGTACAAAACAAAAGGTAATGACATTACAATAAGTTGCTTTTGTTTACCAAGAGACTTCCAGAAACTACGTTTTAAGATTAATTCAGTTTCTGTAGATTGTGTAGTTTTTTTATTTTTCATAAAGCACCTTTTTGAATTTCAAGAAAAAACGTACGATCTGCAAAACTGCAAACCGTACGTTTAATTAATAAACTAAATTATTATTGTAGATTATTCTGGAAATCCACCAAATTTAGATACGCGATCTTCAAGTCTTTCTTGCATGAATTCTACGTATTTTTTAATTCCAGCAGCATTCATATCATTTACATAAGCATCCCATTTAGCATCAAAGTCAGCTGGATCACCCATGATCATGTCTGGGAGAGCTCTTCTTTGAATTGTTTCAAGTTTGCTTAATGCAAGAGCAGCTTCAGATCCATCAGATGGAACTTCTTGCCACATTGGATACCATCCAGCATTTGCAGGTGGGTTTGGATCTACAAGAGCAGCATAAGAAGCTACACCGTAAGCATTCCACAATTCGATATCTTCTTGTTTAGCATCAGCTTGGAATTCCCATGGTTGGTTAGCCATAACTGTAGCAAATCCGTCAGAGAAAGAACCTTCCATTTTTGGAGCTTCTTCGAACCAAAGTGTTGCTTTGTTGTGAAGAATCCAGTTTGGATCTGATTGGTCTTTTCTTTGTTGTTCTGTTCTGTAAGGACGACCTTGGTCATCTTTTTGCCAGTCTTCACCTTCAATTCCCCATTGGAGAACTTTTTGGTTTTCTTCTTTAATCATTTCATCCATGAATTTGATGATTTCGATAGCTTTTTCTTTACCACATTTTGTTGTGAATCCGTATCCACGACGAATGTTAGGAATTGTGATGTCACGGTAGTGTGGTTTAATGCTTTCATCAAATACGATTGGAAGTGGAGCATAAGTTCTGTTATATTTACCAGCTGTTTTTAATGTGTTTTCTGTATCACCTTGGAATTGCCATCCTTGGATGAACATACCAAGTACACGACCTTGAGCAATTTTTGCATAGTATTGGTCACGGTTGTCTGTGAATGAAGCTGGATCGATAAGACCTCTTTGGAAATATCCGTTAGCAAGTTTGAACCAACGTTTAGCATTAGCATCTGTGAAGTTGTCTGTGTAAACATATTTTCCGTCTACTAAGTCAACGTGTCCGTTACCATCGTTTGGATAACCAGCCAAGAATGCTGGTGGGTTCCACAAGTTGAATGCTTCCCAGTCAGCTGTGATGATACTGAATGGAATTGTTGGAGCTCCATCAATTGTTGGATATTTTTTAGCATATTTTTCGATTAAATCAAAGAATTCATCTACAGTTTTGATAATTGGATATCCAAATTCTTTAAGAACTTCTTTTTGAACCCAGAAACCGTTTTGGTTGTAGAATGTTCCTTGATCTGGACCATCGTATACACCCCAGTTTGGAAGACAGTAAACGTGTCCGTCTGGTTCTACGATTTTTGCCCAATCTTTAGCATAGTGTTTTTTAAGATTTGGACCATATTGTTCAATAAGGTCTTCGATTGGAAGGAGACAACCTGCATCTTGGAATTTTGTTGAATCAACTTCAACTAAGTCAGGTAAGTCACCAGAAGCGATAAGTACACCAATTTTTTGGTCTTTATCACCAACAAGGATATCGAAAGAGAAAGTTACACCAAATTTCTCTTCAATCCATTTGTAGATTTTGTTGTCAGCAGGTGGCTGTTGTCTCTGCTGAATTGTAAAAATTGAGATGTTAAGTGGTTTTTTAGCTTTAGCTTCTCCACCTTTACATCCAACCAAGTTTAATGCTAATAAAGCTGTACAAGCCATCAACATTATCTTTTTCATAAAGTCCTCCTTAGTTTGACTTTTTAAAATTTAAAAAGATTAACAGTTAAACGTTATTCATAAGCATAAAACTCATAAACTTGAAAAAAAACACCAAAAGTATCATAAAAGTTATATTTTTATCTTAAAAAGGGTGGCGCAAACATAAAAAAGGTATTATTATATAAATAATGAGTGAAAATATTGAAAAAAATGCTCCTGTTTACCCAATTATAAACATTTTTCAGCAAGAAAAGAAGATTGAAAGACATCATCATGTTGTTTTTGAGTTCTTTTATTTGAAAAAAGGGTATGTTAATTTTGAAATTGGTGGTAAATCATACAAGTTGAGTGCTGGTAGTGTTGTTTTTATTCAACCATTAGAAGTTCATAGTGTAAAATCAATAGGTAATGATTCTTTTGAATATTGTTCTTTAGTATTTGATTCTTCAGTTTTTGGTTTTGAAAATAATCCTTGCCGTGAGTTTTTTGATAGTGTTCGTCTTAAAAGATTTGTTGAATTATCAGATAAAATTTTGGACCATTTAGTTTTACTTTGTGATAGTTCAAATAAAAAAACTCCAGGATATGAAATTTTACAAACTACATTGCTTTTTGATATTCTTTCTTATTTGATTATTACAAATCAGTATGAGACGGTAGCTCTTTTAAGAAAACAAACAAAATATAATATTTCTGCGATTGATATTGCTATTGAATATATCAAAGACAATTTTGCAGACAACATAGAATTACAGGATGTTTTAAAATTAACAAACTATAGCCGTAGTCATTTTATTAGATTGTTCAAAGAACATACAGGGATGAATCTTGTTGAATATATTAATAAATACAGAATTGAAAAAGCGTGTTTGGAATTGATTTATTCAAAAAAGAATATTACGGAAATTGCTACAGAATTTGGCTTTAATAATATTCAGTACTTTTCTAGGGTGTTTAAGCAGTATATGAATTGTACTCCTAAACAATACCAAATGAAAGGTAAAAATAGTATGAAGCCAAATTCTGCAAAAGATGCAAAAGATAGAATTAATTAAATTCTATGTATTTTAACTGGTGGTTTCCCCAGCCGTTGTATACAAGGTAAATTGGATGAATTCCATCTGGAATGTTTACGTCAATTGTGTATTTATGCCAGATGTTTCGACTTTCAATTTCAATTGTGCCTACAGGCTCTCCGTCTAATGATGTTTTTACTTGATAAGTTCCGCCACAATATCCACGAATTGCAATGGAAATTGATTTTACATTTTTACAGTCAAAATATTTGAATCCAATTGTAGTTGAATCTTGCACGTTATCAATAAAGCCTAATTCTTGGTCACCATCACGACCTTCTTGTGTAATTAATGGCTCAGTTTTTCCTTTTATGTACATTACAGGATTTTTTGCCAAGAACAAATTACAAGCGATATATGCAGGATATTGTCCTTTTGCTTCAAGTGGCCCATTGTTTAATCCACAAGATGTAATTTCAACTTGGTCAATTGTTCCATCTGGATTAATTTTGATTTTTTCTGCACAACCTTGACGACTATACCAAGTTCCGTTTGTGTGTCTGTGGTAGAACATGTAATATTCACCGTTGATTACTTCAAATCCACCGTGATTATTTGCACCGTAAGCTGTTGGCATATCAGCTGGTTTGTATGAGTCAATATGTAAATCTACATTACTTACAATTACGCCTTTGTATTCAAAACCACTTGTTGGATTTTTACTTGTTGCATAACAAAGTTCGTGCATAACAGCAGAAGAGAATACAAAATAATATGTGTCTCCAATTTTTCTAATAGATGGAGCTTCAAAAAATTCATGATTTTTGTAGCCCTTCCAATTTTCAATTGAATCTTGTTTGTAAGGACATTCTGTTTCTACAGGTTTTGAAACATCACTGTAACAATCACCTGGTGCAATAATTACAGGTTCTTCAATAATTGTAAGCATATCTTTGTCTAAAACTGTTGCCATTGCTCCAATTCTGTCTTTCATGTGATTTCCACAAAAACCTGTGTACATGTAAGTTTTGTCCCCTTCTGTAATTACACCTGGGTCAAATTGTGGCATATCACCTTTGCGGTTTCCTAATAAAGTTCCGTCTTTGTAATGAACATGCCCGTAAAATTCGTATTTTCCAGCAGGAGTATCGCAAACAGCAACAGAAACAAAGCCAACTTTATCGTACACGTAGTAAAGATAGTAACGACCGTCTGGACCTTGTGTAACATCAGGAGCATATAAACACATGTGTCCATCTTTTGTCATTTCTTCTGTTGTTTTTTCGTAAATTACGCCTTCGTATTTCCAATCTGTTAAATCTGTAACTGGTGCCGAATAACAAACGTAATCGCCTAAGCAGAAGACGTTTCCGTTAAAATAATCGTGGGAACCGTAAATGTAAACGCGGTCTCCAAAAACGTGTGGTTCTCCGTCTGGAATGTATTCCCAAGATGGAAGATATGGATTAAATGCTTGTCTTTTCATTTTTTTTTACTCCTAGGGGAAATCTCTTAAAAATAGTAAACTTTTGGTTAAACGTTTTACTAACTTGCATTTATACTTTATACTGTAGGTATGAAAAAATCAAGAAAAATTTTTGGAGGATTTTTGTTAATGTCTTTTTTTGGTTCTTTATTCGGACAAAATTCAAAAAATATTTCTGAAATGCAAAAAATAATGGCTGAAAAATCATTTAAAATGCCAAATGAAAATAATCCAATTATGACACATAAATTTGGAGCTGACCCTGCTGTTCTTGTTCACGAAGATACAGTTTATGTTTATTCAACAAATGATATGCAGCAACTTGAATTTACAAAAGGTAAAGAACCAAATGGATATAATAAAATTAATTCTTTGAATATTTTCTGCAGCAAAGATTTAGTAAACTGGACTGATTGCGGTGTTGTTGATATTGCTGGAAAAAATGGTGGAAAAGGTGATGCAAAATGGGCAGCAAATTCTTGGGCTCCTGCTATTGCTTGTAAAAAAATTGATGGAAAAGATAAATTCTTTTTATATTTTGCAGATAGCGGAAACGGAATTGGTGTAGTTGTTTCAGATTCTCCTGTTGGTCCTTTTGTTGATCCAATTAAAAAACCTTTAATTTCTAGACAAACTCCAACTTGTGCTGAAGTAAATTGGCTTTTTGACCCAGCAGTTTTTGTTGATACTGACGGTAAAGGTTATATATATTTTGGAGGCGGTCATGATGAAGATAAATATGAACATCCAAAAACAGCAAGATGTGTTGCATTAAAAGATAATATGATTGAAATTGATGGTATTCCACAGGTAATAGATGCCCCTTTCTTATTTGAAGATTCTGGAATTAACAAAATTGGCGATACATATTATTACACATATTGTACAAACTGGATTGATAGAAAAAATTCTACAGACAAAGATAAAATGCCAATTGCTGTAATTGGATATATGACTTCTAAAAATCCTTTGGGACCTTTTGAATATAAAGGTTATACTTTGGAAAATCCTGCTACATATTTTGGTGCAAGCGGAAATAATCACCACTGGATTTTTAATTTTAAGAATAAATGGTACATCGCTTATCATACCCAAACTTTGGAAAAAACTGTTGGATTGGAAAAAGGCGGATACAGAGCTTTATTTATTGATAATTTTAATGTAAATGAAGATGGTTCGTTGCCAATTCAAAAAGGAACAAAAGAAGGCGTTGCTCAAGTTTGTAATTTTGATGCTTCTAACTTGGTTCCTGCTGCAACTTTTGCTTCTTGTCGTAATGTGGTTGTTACAAATTTACAAACTTTGCGTCCTGTAAAAAATGGAGCTTATATTTGTGTTAAAGGTGTAGATTTTTCTAAAGGATTTAAAGAAATTGAATTTAATTTTGCTAACGAAAAATTGGCAAAAGGTGTAATAACAGTAAAAGTAGATGGATTTGGTGGCAATGGAACAGAAATTGCTTCTGTTAAACTAAATAAAAAGTCTACAAAAGACGCAGATTTAGATTTGTCTAAATTAAAATCTGGTGTTCATGATTTGTATTTTATTTTTTCGGGTGAATGCGAGTTATCATCTTGGAAATTAAAATAAAATAATTATTTCCTCCCAAAATAAAGGAGAAAGTTTTTCTTTTTTGTTTTTTGGGGAGACATCTATAACATTTTAAAATGCTGTGTTCATTTTTAATTTATTAGATGTCTCCTCTTTTTTTTTAAACTACTTTAATAAGTAGAAACTTTTCATTATAATAGAAGACATGAGTAACAATAATCAAAATAATACAAATGACCCATTACTTTGCCATTGGGCAGATCAAATGGCAGATAAAATTATTCGGGAAAAAGGTGATTTAGATTCGTACACATGTGCTTCTGGAATTACACCTTCTGGAACAGTTCACCTTGGAAACTTCCGCGAAATTATTACTGTAGATTTAGTTGTAAAAGCTTTGCGTTCCCGCGGCAAAAATGTTCGCTTTATATATTCTTGGGACGATTATGATGTTTTCCGTAAAGTTCCAGCAAATATGCCTGAACCAGAAACTTTGGAAAAATATTTGCGTTATCCAATCACAATGGTTCCAGACACAACTGGCCGTAACGAAAATTATGCTCGTCACCACGAAGTTGATATTGAACAACAACTTCCTCGTGTTGGTATTGAACCAGAATTTTTGTACCAAGCTAGCCGATACCGTGCAAATAAATATGCAGAAGGTATGAAAAAAGCAATGCAAAATCGTGATGTTATTAAAGAATGTTTAAATGAATATCGCGACGATGCACACAAAATGAAGCCAGAAGATGTTTATTGGCCAGTTGCAATTTTCTGTGGAAAATGTAACAAAGATACTACAGAAATTACAGATTATGATGGCGAATATGGCATTTCTTATAAATGTGAATGTGGCCACTGCGAAACTGCTGATATTCGTGAATTCAAAGGGGCAAAGCTTGGTTGGCGTGTTGACTGGCCAATGAGATGGAACGAAGAAAAAGTTGTTTTTGAACCAGGTGGAAAAGATCACATCAGTCCTGGTGGAAGTTACGATACAGCAAAATTAGTTTCAAAAAGAATTTATGATTGGGATGCACCAGTTACTATGCGCTACGACTTTGTAAACTTAAAAGGTGTTCCTGGAAAAATGTCTTCTTCAAAAGGAAAAGTAATTGCGTTGCCAGATGCTTTAGATGTTTACCAAGCAGAAGTTCTTCGTTATCTTTTTGCAGGAACTCGTCCAAATACAGAATTTGCAATTAGTTTTGATATGGACGTTTTAAAAGTTTACGAAGACTACGATAAAACTGAACGCATTGTTTACGGAATTGATAAAGCAAAGAATGACGAACAATTCAACAAAGAAAAACGCATTTATATGCTTTCTCAAATTGACGGACAAATTCCACAAACAATGCCATATCAAATTACATTCCGCATGCTTACAACATTGCTTCAGATTTATTCTGGCGATATTGATAAAGTAATTTCTTCTTTGGGTGATGTAAAACCTGAACAAGAAGAAAGACTTCGTCGTCGTGCTGCTTGTGCTTGGTTCTGGATTCAAAACAGTGCTCCTTCTTGTGCAGAAGAATTCTGTTTTGCATTAAGAACAGACGGAAGCAAAGCGGATTTACAAGGAGATTTGTTAACTGCTGTAAAACGCGTTCGTGATGAAGTTGTTCCAAAAATTGATACTTTCCAAATTGACAAAGAATGCCAACAAGCAATGTATGATATTGCAACAGAAATGGGAATTGAACCAAAAGCATTGTTTACAGCAATGTACAACGCTTTAATTAATAAAGATCAAGGTCCTCGACTTGGAAACTTTATGCGAATTATTGGAAAAGATCAACTTTCTTCTATTTTAAGTGTATATTAATTTATAGTACTACATAAAAGATATGTAAAACCCAATGTAAAAGATTTATATTATGGAAAATCTTTTATATTTAGGGTTTAATACAAACCCTAAAAACGGCCGAGTCAAGGCCTTGAGCAAAGCGTGCCTTGACCGGACGTATTGGGTTATTTTTTTTTAAATTTTTATAATAATGGTTTTGTATATTTTAAAAAATGTGATACAATTTAGTTTAGTAAAATTTTTATATTTATAGGTTAAAGGTTTTATATGAAGCTAAGTAATAAATTTTCATTCATTGTAGTATTAACTATTATTGAAATTTTTCTTTTAACTTTTATGTCGTTAAATGGTTCTCGCAAAATGCAAGATATGAAGAATTTTCAATATGTGCAGGCATCTTCAGAAACAGAACTTTCTGAATTGATTAATTACTTAGATAGATTAGATTTCTGGGGTTTTAACACAAAAACTACTTATTCAGAGTGGAAAGACAAATCTTCAAAATTAAATGAGAATTTTGAATTTTTGGCAAAAGCCAAAATTCTAAAATCTTTTTCACCAGAGTTTAGAGATAGTGTAAAAGAATTGGTAAAACTCTGGTACGATTTTAAAGCACGGTTTATAGAAATAGAAGGATTCTTAAAAGAAATTGAAAATATAAAAGTTTCAAACAATATGTATTCTTCTATGCAAGCAATTGGTATTCGTGAAACAGCAACAAAATATCCTACAGAAATGGATGTTCAAAGAATTTTACAAGATGTTGAATTTATTCATGTTCAAATGCCAAACATCTTGGACGCAGAAACAAAACTTAAACAATTAAATTCTGATTGTGGTGTTGTAATTAATGAAACAATTAAAAAGGTAGAAACACGGTTCCAATTAGGTTTAATTTTAGCAGCAATTATTTCTAGCCTTATTATGGCTTTTTTAATTCATAAAGTAACTGGAAATATTTCTAAACGCATTGTTGCTCTTCGTGATATGACAAAAACTTTGGCAGATAAAGACTTTACTGTTTCAATTAATCCGAACGGAAGTTCTGAAATGCATTCGTTAATGGAAAACATTAACAACATGGTTAAAGAAATTAATGACTTCTTTATTGTTGTAAAAACAACAGCCTCAAGAGCTATTTCTTCTGGGTATTCTATCACTGATTCAGCAAATAGTTCTGCTGCTGCAACAAATGGTATTGACCTTAGTATTCAAAAAATTACAAAAGAATTTGATAAGATTTCGGATGCTGTTTCTAAGGCAATTAATACAATTTCTGAAATGGATAGTCATGTTGAAACTCTTGTAGATAATAATAATACTCAGGTTACTGCAATAGAAGATAGTAATAAATCATTCGAAGAAGCTGTTGTTACACTTGAATACATTAATACAATGGCTACAAATCGTTATCAAAATGCAGAAGAAATGCATGTTTTTGTTGCTGATGGTGATGAAAAAATTTCAAATACAGCTCAGATGCTTGGTGTTATTACAGAACAACTTGAAGAAATTCACGACGTTGTAACTATTATTAATAACGTTGCAAACCAAACAAACCTTCTATCTATGAACGCTGCAATTGAGTCGGCTCACGCTGGTGAAGCAGGTCGTGGATTTAGTGTTGTTGCGGAAGAAATTCGTAAACTTGCTGAAGAAACTGCAAAAAATGCTAAGAAAATTAAGGTTGTAGTTAATAACATTGTTGCTTCGGTTGGTGAAGCGAATAAATCCAGTTCGGAAGCGTCACAAGCCTTTGCAAAAGTTAGTTCCCATGCAGATCAAGTGGTAAATTCATTAAAAGAAATTACCGAAAGCATTAACAAAATTGACGGGCAAATGCAGAATATTCGTCAGAAGAACCGAGAAACTTCAAATGCAGCAGAAAAGATTAACTCGTTCTGTACAGTTTTGGCAGATAAACAACAATCAGTTTCTTTAGATGTTAACTTTATGAATACTTTGTTCCTTGAAACAAGAAACGATATTAATAAAATTAAAAAAGAAACTGGTGATATTGTAACAAGAATTAGGGTTGTAAGTGATTCCAGTCGTGAAAGTTATAAAAATATGACTGATTTGGAAAATATTCTTGAACAATTTAAAACTAACTCTGAAGTTGAAGCCGCTGTTTCACAAGCCGATGCAGAAAATACAATTACAACAATTGTTTCTCCAGAATTGGAAGCTTTTGCTAGTGGTTTTGAAGCTATGACAAATGGATTGGATATAGGAGCTATTGAAGGATTTGAAAATATTGAAGGATTTGATTCAATTGTTGAAGGTGAGCCTTCTGCAGAACCACTTCCAACAGATAGTTCTAATTCTGATTCTCCAATTTCAATAGAAGATTTTATTGCAGATTTTAATGAAAAAAATAAAGGTGTAGGCGGTGTAATTGAACCTTTAGAAACAAAGCCTGTAACAGAGCAAAATGAACAAGCTAGCGAAGTAGATTTATCTGAATCTGCAGAAATTGATGCTGCAAGTTTTATGACTGACTCAGTTTCTGAACCTTCTGTTACAGATATTTTGAATGGTTCTGTTTCAGAATCTTCAATTTTAGATGACAATAAAAATGATTTTGTTGAAGTTTCTAATGATTCAGATGTTGTAATAGAAGACAAACAATCAGAAGAAGAATTGGAAAATGTATCAGAACATAAAATTGTAGATATATCTTCTAAATTTATGGCAACTCCAGATATGTCTGCCTTTGAATCTGTTGATGCTGTAGGAGATTTGGAAGAAATTACTTTTGATCCTGATGATGTTGAGGAATTTTAATAAAAATTAAAATAATACAAATAATATATGGTAATGCAAGCAATAAAGATTGTGGAATTGCTTGTGTGTAGTTTTGAATATTGGAAGATAGATAATCTGTTGCACAAAAAATTAAAACAGATGTGATTATCTTCCAATATTTTTTTTGGCCTAAAAATACGGCTGCTAATGCCATCCAGCCTCGGCCACTTGCAATATTTGGTACAAATGAACCAATTCTTAAAACTAAAAAGCATCCAGAAATGCAGCCGTAAAATGTTGCTATATTCCAGGCTAAAATTCTATATTTTACTGGGGAACAACCTTTTGCAAGCAAGACTTCAGCAGAATCTCCTGTAATTCGTAAATACAATCCATTTCTTGTTTTGTATAAAAAAGTTATTCCTAAAACAAATACAACAACGCTAAAAATGACTATAAAAAATTTTACATTTACAATATTAAAAGAAAACAATGGAGAAGAAAGTACCCCTCTTGTTTTAAAAAATATTGAAGATAAGCAAGAAATAATTGATGCAAATAAAAGGTTTGTTGCAGTTCCAGCAATAAAATAATTTGCCTTAAATTTTTCAATTGCAAGTGAAATTAAAAAAGTAATAAAACTTCCTGAAATAATTGTTAGTATAAATCCTAAAACTACATTTTGAGTTAATGTTGAAAAAAGAAAAAATAAAAATCCAGAAAGACAAATCATCCCTTCTAAAAATAACGCTAAAACTCCGGCAAATTCGCTATATAGCGCTCCAAGTGAACACAAAATCAATGGGCATGAATTTGAAATAATATCTAATAAAGTCATTTTTTCTTCCTTGAAAAATTATTTTGAAAAATTGAAAAAGAAATTACAAACATTATTACAGCTTGAATTATTCCGCTCATATCAAAATTAAAATTATTGTATAATGCAAAATTATTTGCACTTGTAATAATCAAAGCTAAAAAAATGCTGGAGGGAATAATCAAAAATGGATTTGCAAAAGCAATCAAACATGCCGAAAGTGCATTCCATCCTAAACTTGCATGAAATCCTAAGTGGCAAGTGTAATAAGTTCCACAAATTGCAATTACGCCACATATTCCGTGAAACCCGCCAGAAAGTAGGGAAGCGATATAAAAAGTTTTTTTCTGATTAATTCCAGCGTAAAGTGCAAATTCTTTTGAAACTCCGCACAAGCAAATTTCTCTACCAAGTTTTGTTCTAAACAAAAATAGTCCTGCAATTATTGGAATTAAAATAATTGCAAAAAAAGAAATGTTTAATTTAGAAGGTGGTAAAATTTGTGTAAATCTAAATGATTCTTTTATAAATTCTGTTGCTAAAAGATTTCCTGTAGTTCCTCTGAATCTGCCTGTAATTAATCCGTTTATTAATGGAATTATTGCAGAAGAAATTATAAATGATGTAAATAAAAAATCTGCATTAAATTTATCTTTTAAAAATGCAGAAAAAAGTGTAATTAACGAAGTCAAAATAAAACAAATAATTAAACATAAAGAAACTGCTAAAAAAGGTGGAAAATTTTGAAAATGTTGAAGTAAAATTGCACAGAAGAATCCTGAAAAATATATTTGTCCTTCTCCACCAAGATTGTATTCGCCACACCGTTTTAAAATTGTACAACCAACACCTGCAATCATGTAAAGAGAAGCTAAATTTAAAACTGTACCAATAAAAAAAGGTGTCATATTTATTTATCCTTTGTACAATAACCGTTATTCAAAGTGTAAACTGCATTACAAATGTTTTCTGGAAATTCCGAATTATGTAAAGCAATTGCAATGTTTCCGTTTGAAACATGATTTAATATTCTATTACAAAAGTTTAATGAAGATTGTTTATCTAGCCCTTGTAAACTTTCGCACAAAATTAAAACTTTAGGATTTGTATCTAATTCTCTTTCCAAAATTAATCTTTGAAGCATTCCTCCAGAAAGTGTTTTAGCTTTTTGATTATATGTAGTGTTTATATGTGCTTTTTTTATGATATGTTTTGTGTATTCTATTAAATCTTTTTGTTTTTCATTAAGTTTATAGCAACACACTAATTGTAAAACTGTTAGATTTGGATTTGACGCTCTAAAAGTTTTATTTGAAGGAATAATTGCAAAATTGTATTCGTTATTTCTAAGCATCTCTGCAGAAATTTTTGTTTTATTGTTTTTTATAAGAAAGTCATTTTCATTATTTGTGATTTTTATTGTACCAGAAAAAGTTGTGGTAGACATTCCTGTAATTGCATCTTCCAAAGTTTCTAATCCACTTTCTTTTAAACCTTTTATTAAAGTAATTTCGTTGGATTTTGCTAAAAAAGACACATCAAAAATTGAAGGTTTGTTAATTGGTCTGTATGTAATATTTTTGTATTCAATGTAAAAGTTGTGATTATTTGTATTATTTGTGTGATTTATAGAAACTGAAAAATCTGAAATATTTTGCAAAGTTTTGCTTTCTACAAATTGTTTTGTAATTACGCCATCATTAATAAAAGTAGTTGTGTCTGTATATTCTATGATGTCTTTTCCAATGTGAGTAATGATGATTATTGTAATTCCATTTTTTGTAAGATTTTTTAATTTTGTAAATAAAAGACCCCTTTGTTCTTGATCTAGTAAAATTGTGGGTTCATCTAAAATTAAATATTTTGGATTTTTTAATAGAGCACAACATAAAGAAACAAAAAATCTTTGGGCTCCAGAAAGATTTTTTACAAGAGAGTTATAATTTTTTTCTGGAATAAATTCTTTAAGCTGATTTTGAATTGTTTCATTAGAAACTTTTGGGGCTCCTAATAAAATGTTTTCTTTGATTGAAACAGAATCTGCTAAAAGTGGACGTTGATGTACACAGCAGATTCCATTTTTTATAGCATCTTTTGGTTCTGTAAAAACAACTTTTTTATTATTAATAAAAATTTCACCAGAAGAAGGAACTAAATCTCCGCAAAGGACTTTTGCCAAGGTTGATTTTCCAGCACCGTTTTCTCCAAACAGTGCATGGATTTTTCCTTCTTCAAAAGAAAGTGAAACGTTTTTGAGAACATCTTTAGAAAAAAAACTTACGTTTATGTCTTTAATTTCTAACATCTTTTCCCTTGTGAATTTCTTCTACAAGTGCAGCCATTTTTTCTCTAATTTCGGCAGGAACATTTTTAATGTAGTTTTCATCATCTTGGACAAAATCAACAAAGCCTTCTTTTACACCAACCATTTTGTGAGTTCCCCAAGGTGTTTTTCCTTCCAAATATTCAAGAGTTTTTTCGTATGCCATTTTGTCTTGTGCATTTGTTGTACTAGAAATGATTGTGTCTGGAGCTCTAGAAAAACCTGAATCATCAAACCAAGTGATTTTTGCATTGTTGTTTTTTGCAGAAGAAATTACACCAGCGGCAGCTCCACCACAAATTGGTAAAATTATATCGGCACCATTTTTTATTACAGCATCTGTTAATTCAGCACCTTTTGTTGCATCGTACCAGTTTCCTACAATTCTAAAATCTACAGTTGTAGCCGAGTTTGCATCTTTTGCACCTTTTTCAAAATATGGCAACAAAACATTGTTCATAACAGGATATTCCTGAGCTGCGATTAAAGCTAATTTATTTGATTTTGTCATTAAACCAGCAATGTATCCTGTTAAATATGCTTGTTCATATTGATTGTAACAAACTGTATTAATGTTATTATTTCCTTCTTTTTCTGCGTCTAGTAAAATAAACTTTTGTGCAGGAAATTGTTGAATAATTGGTTCAACTAAATCTGGTAACGAAGGATTAGAAGAAATAATAACTTGGTATTTTCCTGTTGAGGACAAGGAAATGATTTTATCACTCCATTCTGCTTGATTTGTTCCAGCTTCCATAATAAATAGATTACATTTTGAATTTTCATCTTTATTTGCATTATATTCTTCAACTGCTTGTTTTACGCCATTTGCCAATTTTGCATAAGTTGGACTGTCATCCATAATTCCTGGAACAAAAACCGCAATTGATTTTTGACTATTTGATTGTTTTGCACAACTAAATAATAAAGTTGTTGCCATAATGATTAATAAATTTTTTACAAACTTTTTCATTTTTTTCTCCCTAGTAATTTTGTTTTATATAAAACTATTATATTAAAATACTTTTATATAAAACTATTGTCAATACTGTTTAGCTATTTTAAAAAATTATTTTTAATCCTTTCCAAAAAAGTGGCAAATTGGATTTTTTCTTCATCAGAAAAACCATTGTAAAACTTTTGGAGTAGAGAAGTAGAGATTTCAGAAGTGATTGATGTATATTCTTTTCCTTTTTCTGTTAATGATATTTTTTTATTTCTTTTGTCATTTTCATTTATGCATTCAGTTACAAGATTTTCTTTTATTAATTTTCTGATTAAAACTGTTGTTGTAGATTTGTCTCTGTTAATTTTTTGTGCAAGTTCACCCATAGAAAGACTTTCAACTTTACTTAATTGAAAAAGAATATTGCCATGAGAAGATGCAATGTTAGAAAGTCCCTTTTTTGCCAATTCATCAATTAAAAAATCTGCTGTTAGGGTATGAAGTTGGCTAATTGAAGAAATGCTATTGTTTATCATTTTGTCCATATCCTATATATTACACTAAAATAAAAAACATGTCTAAAATTCATTGTTTATTTTTATAATAATTGTTAAATTATATAGTATGTTTGGATTTATTATTAAGAAAAATTTTTGCGATGGGTGGGATAACCTTCTTTCTGTGGTTGTAACAAACCTTATTTTTTTATTTGTTGGATTTGGACTTGTATATTTAAATCTTTATGCAATGCGAGTTCATCTTTACTTAATTTATGTTTCTTTTCCTATAACTTGTATAATTTTTTCAATTTTGGTATTTGCGTTTGGCGATTTAGCAGCTAAAATTGCAAATTTTGAAGGTATACATCTTTTAGATTATTTTAAAAATATTCCAAAAGTATTAAAAGATGCAACGATTTTTGGTTTTTTACTTTCTCTTTTTATAATGCTTTCAATTTTCTGCTTCCGTTTTTATTTTATTCAAAACAAATCAATTCCTTATGCTTTTGTTGGTGCTATTATTCTTTGGGTTGATATTTTTGTGCTTTTGTCTTTGCAGTGGTTCATTCCATTCCGCTCATTAATGAAAAATGGTTTGAAGAAATGCTTAAAGAAAAGTTTTATTGTTTTCTTTGATAATACAGGATTTACAATTATGATGGCTTTGTATAATTTTGTTTTATTCTTGCTTTCCATTTTCTTTATTGGTTTAATTCCTTCTATGTCTGGAATTTTAATTTCATGTACAAACGCTTTAAGATTAAGATTATATAAATATGATTATTTGGAAGAACATCCAGAACTAAAAACAAAAAAAGAAAGAAAAAATATTCCTTGGGAAGAATTAATTTATGAAGATAGAGAAACTTTAGGTCCTAGAACATTTAGAAGTTTCTTGTTCCCTTGGAAAGATGGGCAAAATTTGCAAGAATAAAAAAAAATGACATTCCAATTTTTTTGGAATGTCATTTTTTTTTATTTAGGGTTTATTACAAACCCTAAAAACGGACGAGTCAAGGCCTTGAGCGAAGCGTGCCTTGTCTCGACGTATTACAGATGCAGAAATAAATCTGTATGACGGTATGTTTTATACGTACATCTTTTTATTTACTTATTTTTTTGTACTGCAGTTTCAACTGTTATATTGTTTGTAGTTATAGCACTTCTAGAATAGTCTTTTGATATACTATATTCAGGATTCCATCTTGAACCAGTAATACGGATGATTATATTTTTATTTAAATAAAACTTTTCAGGTATTTCGAAATAATTTTTGCTATCAAAATAAATGTAGCACTTATAATTTTTGTTTGATTTGAATTTTAAACTATCAGTGTCATTTGCGTATACTGTAGAGTATACATCTTCACGACCATATAGGTTGTTTGTGTTTGTATCAACCAAATACCAATTCCTAATGGTAGAAATAGAATCGTTTTCTATACTAACAGAATAATATCTATCAATGTCTTCATTAGTGTAAGCAAATATACAACTTGATAATAATGAGATAAAACCTACCAAGCAAATTATTTTTAATATTTTTTTTATCATGATAATCTCCCTTGTTTATAAAAAAACACCCAACTTTAGGAAAAATTGGGTGTTTAAAATCTACATATATTCTAAATTATTTAGACATAAGTAATGTTTTTGCATCAAGAGCAACTTTACCATTACCGTTTTTAAGAACTGTAAGAGCTAAGCCGTTTCCTTCTGCAGCAAGGTGTGCAACAGATGCAAATGCATCTAATTTGTCTGCTGGTAATGTAGCATCAAGTGTGTCAGCTTCGTTTGTGTAACTGAACCAAGCTGTCATATTTTCTGCTTTTACAAATGAAGCAAAGCAATCTAAGTCAGCTTTTTCTACTTTAGCCATATCAAGACCATCAACAACGATTGTTGCAATGTTAATTCCACCTTCTTTTAGTGCTTTTAAAGTATTTACAACTTTTGGCAATGTGAAAGTTTCTTGGTTAAAGTTTAAGATTGTACGGTGTTTTACGATTTCTTCGTTTACATCATCAATGTTGAAATTCTTTTTCTTTGAAATTTCAGCCATAACACTTGAATACCAAGCAATTACGTTTGATGATTGTTGGTCAAAAGAAACATGTACAAGACCTTTGTCGTTCAAAAGAGAATCAATTCCGAATTGAACTAAGATTGATGTTTTTCCTAAACCTTTTTTAGCTGTAATAAGCCCCATTTCTCCTGCTTTAAGAGCAGCATTTGTTGCATCAAAATAACGAACTGGGCTATGTGGGATTAAATCTTTCTTATCCATAATTGTTTCCTTATAATTAAGAAGGGAGCTTAAAAACAACTCCCTTCAGAGTTTACATATTAATTATAACATGCAAACTCTTATTTTGCTATTTTTTTGCAGCTTCTTTTTCTGCTTTATATTTAGCAATCAATTCATCTGCAATTGTGTTAGGAACTTTTCCGTATTTTAAGAATTCCATTGTGAATTCACCTTTACCTTGTGTAGAAGAACGCAAGATTGTAGAGAATCCGAACATTTCTGAAAGTGGAACTTCAGCGTTTACTGTAGAAGAATTGTTTTCATCTGTTGAATCAACAATTACACCACGGCGTTGGTTAATCAAACCGAACAAGTTACCTTGGAATTCAGTTGGAGCTGTCATTTGAACTTTCATAACTGGTTCAAGAATAACTGGTTTAGCTTTTGCATAACCTTCACGGAAAGCACCAATAGCAGCAATTTGGAATGCGTTATCGTTAGAGTCTACAGGGTGAGATTGACCATCATTAATAGTCATCTTAACACCAACAATAGGAGCACCAATCAAAGAACCTTCTTTCATTGCTTTTTGGAAACCTTTATCACAAGATGGGATAAATTCGTTAGGAATAGCACCACCTTTGATAGAGTCAACAAATTCGTAATCTTTTTCTGTAATTGGTTCCATAAATCCGGCAACACGACCGTATTGTCCCGAACCACCAGATTGTTTTTTATGTGTGTAGTTGAAGTCACCTTGTGTTGTGATTGATTCGCGGTAAGCAACTTGTGGAGCACCAGTTGTTACTTCACAGTTGTATTCACGTTTCATACGTTCAACATAAACTTCAAGGTGTAATTCACCCATACCACGAATAATTGTTTCGTTAGATTCTGGGTCTGTAAATACACGGAATGTTGGGTCTTCTTTTACGAAGCGGTTAAGAGCTTTTGCCATTTGCATAGCAGCTTGTTTGTCTTTTGGTGTAATAGACAAAGAAATTACAGGTTCTGGAACGTACATAGAAGCCATTGAGTAGTTTGTACCTTCGCTACAGAATGTATCTCCAGAAGCACAGTCAACACCGAATAAAGCTACGATATCACCTGCACAACCTTCGTTAATATCTTCCATTGCAGCAGAGTTCATACGTACAAGACGTCCAACCTTGAAACGTTTTTTAGAACGAGTGTTGTAAAGTTCTTCACCTTTTTTGATTTTACCTTGGTAAACACGTGTATATGTAAGCTGTCCATATTGACCATCGTCAAGTTTGAATGCCAAAGCAACACAAGGTTTGTTATCTACAGATTCAAGTGTAACTTCTGCTTCGTTGTGGTCGATATCAAGAGCTACGTTTTCTACTTCGTTTGGAGCTGGTAAATAGCGAACAACAGCATCCAAAAGTGGTTGAATACCTTTGTTAACGTGAGCAGAACCACAGAATACACCAACGAATTGTTCAGCAAGTGTACCTTTACGGATAGCTGCGATGATTTTGTCTTGATCAAGATTAACGTAATCGTTTTCTTCATCCATCATTGCATCTTCCATCAATTCATCATCAAAGTTGATAGCTGCTTCAATTAATTCTTTACGGAATTTTTTACATTCTTCAACCATGTGAGCTGGAATTTCTGCATAACGTAAATCAACACCAGAATCACCTTCGAAGTAAATAGCTTTCATAGAAATTAAGTCTACTACACCTTCGAGTTTGTCTTCCAAACCAATAGGAAGTTCCATCATGTATGCATTTAATCCTAATTTTTCACGGAGTTGCATGCGTACGCGAACTGGGTTTGCACCTTGGCGGTCACATTTGTTAACGAAAGCTACACGAGGTACATGATAACGTTTAAGCTGACGGTCTACAGTAATTGATTGAGATTGAACACCAGCTACGGCACAAAGAATCATAATAGCACCGTCAAGAACGCGAAGAGAACGTTCTACTTCAACTGTAAAGTCAACGTGTCCTGGAGTGTCAATTAAGTTAATTGTTGTGTCTTTCCACTGAACTTGTGTTGCAGCTGATTGGATTGTGATACCACGTTCACGTTCCAATTCCATGTTGTCCATAACAGCACCAACACCGTCTTTACCACGAACTTCGTGAATTGCGTGAATTTTGTTACAGTAGAACAAAATACGTTCTGAAGTTGTAGTTTTTCCCGAGTCAATGTGGGCACTGATACCGATATTTCTCATTTTTGAAATATCAAAAGCCATATTGTTACCTCTTTATTTAAATAATTTTCAAAAATAAACTATAATGTCCTACCATTTTAATGAAAAACTTCTTTCTATTCAACTAGTAGGAAATTAAATTTTTATGACTAAATTTTAATATATTGCTGTTATAAGTTTGATATCTTAAAGAGAAAGTGTAAAAATGTTAGATTATGGGTATTTTTATCAAGATAAATTACAGTATTGTGTACAAAAAATATTCAAATTGATTTTAATGGTGGTGAAACATTATTAAATTAACAACAGTATGCGTTGTAACAAGTGAAAATGACTATCTAGAATATAAAAAAACAACTTAAAATATTTGGCGATTTCTATACAAAATGTATTGAAGAAAATAATTATTTTTCTTTTAATGTATTTAGAAATAAAATTGAAAATACATTACTTGGTTTTTCGAAGGGAAAATGTGAAGCTATTAAAGGGCAACTTGCGATTCTAACAGGATTGTATGGCTTTAAATAATCGAATTAATAAAAATATGCTGAATTTAATTATGCAAAGAAAAGTTATGATCAAAAGTAATAAAAAGTTTTATTTTTTCGTAGTATTTAGTTTTCTCTTTTTGATAATTTCTTGTAAAACAAAATTTGATTTACGAAATGAAAAAGATGCAGCAGTACAAGTTGTGCAAGATATTCAAACTAAAAAAATTATTTTTCTTGGAAATAATCATAACGGAGCTGTACCTACTTTTTTCTTAACAGAAAACCTCAAAAAATTTTATGATGCAGGCGTTAGATATTTATTTTTAGAAGGAGATGATGATAATTACATCTCAGAACCAGAAAAATTCAAAGGGAAAATATATCCAATATGGGGGCATTTTGGTTATAACTTTGAAGATATTATTCTTTATGATGAGATTATAGAAATTAATAAAAATCATAAAGAAGATCCTATTATAGTTGTTTGGCCTGAAACTGGATTAGTTTTTACTGAAGAAGAATGGAAAGATGATACTCTTACAAATAATATTCGTGATAAGTATATTCAAGAAAAAATTATTGAGACAATGGATAATACAAATTCTAAAGCTATAATTTTTTATGGTGATGCACATGGGTTAAAAAAATCTGAAATTTGGGATTCTGATTCCAAAGACCCTTATTGGCTCAGATTAGGATATTATCTTGATAATCATTACGGAAATAATTTTTCTACATATTATTTTTATCCTTATTCTACAGATAAAAGAAAGTCTGTTATTTATAATGATGATTACAATAATGACTTTGAAAATAAAGCAAAGTGTAAAAGTCTTTCTGAAAAAAATATAGAATTATTACTAAAAACAGAAAATGCTGAACGAGATTTTAATCACTATTGTCTCTATGAAAATTGGATTCAAACAGTTCCTATTTATTATCTACCAACAAAAGAAATTTTAAATTTTTTAATATCCCTTTGTTCAGATACTAAAATGACTAATGATAGACAAATAGATATTTGGTCAAAAAAATCACAACAGTTGTTTGCTATTTATTATTTAAAATATCATTTTAGAAACGATTTTGATTATGATTATACTGATTCGAACGAGCAATTATATATAGCATTACAAAATTTACAAAACAAAGAATTAATTAATATGCCTTATGTTTTAGAAGATTTAGAACTTTATAGTTTTTATTTAACAGATTGGATAAGTTCGTATGTTTGTAATCATTCAGAGGCAATAAATTATATTAATGATGATTTAGATTTTTATTTAAATAATTTGGCAAAAGCACAAAGTTTAAATCCTCGTGATATTTGGCCACAATATTGGATTTCGTATTTTAGGACAGAAAAAGCAATTTCTTCAGATAAAAAAAAAGATTATCGAAAAGCTATGAAAGAATGGGAAAAGTTGTTTAGAAATGATTTATTCTATGCTTCACCTATTATTAAACTGGCTTACCAAAAAATGGCTTTCTGTGCAGAAAAATCCGGCGACAAGGAAAAAGCTACAATTTTTCAAAATGAAGCAGAAAAAGTAAATCCTTTTTTGGATATAGATTTTGAGTATTATCAGTATTTTGGTTGGTAGCGTTTGGATCTAATAAGATATTGATACAAATGTTTCGGTGTCATGCGCCTGTTCATAGTTAGTCGTGTTGTTTCATTAATGAATCGTCGGGATTGTGCAAGCTTTATCCGTTCCTTTGATTTTTTAAGATAATTGGTGTTGCAGAAAAAATTATCAATTTTTAAACGATCAACATTGTTAATTATAAAAAACATTCTGGCCAAATTTTTGTACCAAGTACATGGAAAAAATAATTAAAAATACTAAAGTGTTTTTTTCCTTTTCCGATAGTTAACGTAAGTAAACAATTTTTTAACATAAAAAAAAGGGGATTTTTATGGAACAGAAAAAAACATTATGGATAATAGCTGCAGTTGGAGGATTTTTACTAGTTGTTCTAGGTTTTGCATGGTTGAATTATTCTCCAAAAAATTATCAAACTCCATCTTACTATTCATATAATAATGATTCAAATAAATCATCAAATGTGAAGTCTCAAAGTACTCAGGTTCCTGTGCCACAACAAACAAATGGATTTATAAAAACAAATGATGAAGTTGTAGTGGTTACAGATAGCACAACAGTTTTAGACTTAAATAAATCGAATTCAGATGGTTCTACAACAATTGACTTAAATGCATTAAAAACTGAACTTAAAAATGAACTTTTAGCTACTCAGCAAAAAGCGGAAGAAGTTCCTGCTGTTCAAACTCAAGAACAAATTGTTCCTACTCCTCAAAATATAAATATTACTGTAAATGTGCCAGAATTTAATCATAATGTAGCCATAGAAAAAGATAGTAAAAAGCCTGTAAAAGTTGTTGGGAAACAACAGCCTGCAGAAAAAGTTGTTGCAAAAAAACAACCTGCTGCAAAAGTTTCTGTTAATAATGATTCTAAAGCTAATGTAAAAGTAGCAGTTTCTAATCCAAAACCTGCAAAACTAATTACTCAATACTGGGTTCAAGTTGCTGCATACAGTAATAAGAAAGGTGCTGAAAATGCAAGAAGTATTCTTGACGAAAATAGAATTCCTTCAGATATTTTTACTTACAAAGATAATAAAGGAAACTTGTTCTATCGTGTAAGAGTTGGACCTTATACAACAAAAAGTGAAGCTGAATATTGGCGTACAAGAATTAATAAAATTGATGAGTTTTCTAAAGCTGAAAGCTACGTAACAAGTACAACAAAAACTGACGATTAATATTAATAATTATATAGAAAAAACACCCCCAAAAGTGAATACATCTTTTGGGGGTGTTTTTTTTGTTTTTGCTGAATGATTAGCAAGGATATATTAAAATCATATATAAAAGATAATTTATGGTTCAAGCAATAAACTTTCTTTAATATTTTTGAACATTTGAATTTGGGCTTTAGCACTATTAATACCTAATATGGCTGGGTCAAATCTTTTGTTTAATTTTAATGCTTGTTCCCATTGAACAATAGCTTCTTCCCAATTGTTATCTGAATAATATTCAAGGCCTTTCATGTAGTAATAATCAACTTCTTTATCAATTTTGCTTCGTCCTTTATCACCTAGAAGAATCTTGCTGCTTATGCTAAATCTGTTGGCAGGAGCAAAAGATGTTGATAAGTCCAGTGTGTAGTTTAAATTTAATCTTACTTTTGAAAATTGAACTTCGGCTCCGGCGCTAATTCTTGGGTTACCACCTTTTAGTTCAAATCCTGCTAACACAGATAAAAAGTTTGTAAAGTTCACAGAAACTCCCGCAGAAATGGACGGAAGTAAGTATGTTGTGATTGCAGCAAAATCAATTGGTTGTTTAAAATCAATAGAAACTGTAACTGGTTCAATAAATGTTACCGAAATTCCTGCTGCAAAAATTGTAGGTAATGAATCGTCAAGTTTTATTCCTGTGTTAGATTTAAATCCTGTAATTGCTACACCTAAGTTTCTTGCGGAAATTCCAATTTTTACGTTTGGTTCTCTTGAATTATAGAATTTAAGAAAATTAAATCGCAATAAAACACCAATGTCAGCCATAATTCCTAAAGCCGACTGAGAAAGTCCAGAAGATGAAATAATTTGATTTGTGTCGTTATCTGTGTAATTTGGAACTCCACGCCAGCTAGCCTTTAAGTTTGCACCTAAAGCCAAGCCTTTAAAATCATACCCGTTAAAAAAATTGTAAGAAATGTTTAATGCTGCTGTTGTTTCTGTGTAATAACTTCCAGAAGTTCTGTCTCCAAAGATATTGTATTCTGTAAAAGGTACATAAAAACAAGATGCTTGAAATCCTATTCCTAAATCATTTTTTCTTGTGGTAAAGGCTATTGTTTCATAATTGGAATCGGCGATCCAAGAGTTATGAAAAACTCCAAATTGTGTTTCTTTTTGAATGGAACTTGCTGCTGGATTGAAAATAAAAAAAGAAAGGTCGTCAGATAATCCTGTGTAAGCGTTTCCCAAGCTTTCTGCACGTCCACCAAAGGGAATTAATAAAGATCTAAAAGATGTTGTTCCTTCATTTTTATCTGTGAATCTGGTAAATATTTCTGCTAATTTATTTTGCATTTCGGAATATGATAACCCGTGTATAAAAGCAGGTTTTGCGTTAAAAAAAGAGAATAATCCGAATGACAAAACAATTATAATTTTTTTCATTTAATAATGTTTAATTATATGGAAAAAAGTGTATAATTTTATACAATTATATATTATTTTCGGAATTTTTTCTCCATTTAATGAGTTTTTATCCGAAAATATAATGATAAATAAAAGATGAAGATTAAGAGAGTTTTTTGTTTTGTTATTTCAGTATTTCTCATTTTTCAGTTTGCTTATTCAAAGTCAAAAGATAATTCAGAGCAGGATTTATCTTTGTTTGAAATTGACAGATTAATTCGTCAGACTGAATATGATGAAGCTTTAAAACAATTAAAGATTTATATAGAAAAAAATCCTCTTAAATTTGATTTGGCCCAGACTAGAATTAAAAAGATTATGAATGCTCGAAGAGATTATTCTTTGTTGGCTCAAAGATTAATCTCATTAATTCAAACTGATCCGGGTAATAGTAAAGAAATTTACGAGATTACTTCACAACTAGAACAGTTTGAAAAAAATCCTTCTGATGAAAACTTGCAATTTATTGCCGACTTAAAAAAATCGGCTGAGTTCAACTATTTCCGTGCGTTGTTTATGGAAATTCAAGAGGCGAGTGCACAATTAACAAAGTCGGGGATGTTTGTTGAAGGGGCAAATAAGGCAAAGGAAGGATTTTGGTTATACAAAGAAGAGTTTTATGAAACTTGGAAAGATTCTCCACAGTTGCTTGCAAGGGTAGATTCGGCTTTGGCAAAAATTGATGAAACTTTGGAACTTTTTGCGGAGTCTTCTTTTCAGAAAAAGATGGCAGATGCGGTTGAAGCTTTTGAAAAATCTATAAATCATGAAAATTATGCTGATTCATTAAATAAATTTTCAAATTGTGTATCTTTATTTAATGAGTTGAATGCTCAAATAAAAAGTTTTGAAGATGCAAATATTCAACTTTTGTCAGTTTTTGAAGAAACAAAGAAAGTTCAGCCCGACGTAACTGATGCTTCCTTTATTCCTTTTGTAACACGTTTTGTAAGTGGTGTAGCTTCTGTTGAAAATTCTGGAATTTTGGGGGCTCTAAAAGGTGAGTGGGAACATAATATAAATAAAATGGCTGTTGCTGTTGAAAAAAATGTAAAAGAAAATTATTCAAAATATCACAACAGTCTAAAACAAAAGTTATTTGAAAATAAATCTTATATTTCAGATAATCAGGTAAAAAAATCAAAGACGATAATTCAAAATGATAATGATTTAATTACAAAAATTTTAAATTTGGATTCTGTTGTTTTTGAAGATTCAAAAATTCAAGTTTTCGCAGATAAAATAAATTATCTTGCATTTATAAATCAAAAAGTTTTTGAAATTACGGAAGCATCAACAAAAATTAATAAAGATGAAAAATTTAAAAATCCAAATGAAGTAATTGATATTATTTCGCAAGTTTATGCTGTAATTGGTACAAAATCATCTTGGGAAATTTTATTACCTACTCCTGAAGAATGGAAAAATATTACAGAAAAATATAATGGGTATGTTTCTGAGTTATTTTCTGTTTCCCAACAAGTTTGTTTGCGGGGGTGGGCTGCTCTTGATGAATATTACGTTTCAAAAAATAACGATTTGTATTTACAAATTAAGAATAAAAATCAAGTTGCAAAGTTTTTTGATGAAGGTCTAATTAATCCAGTTACTTTTGAAGTTCAATCTGTATATACAAAAGATCCTAATAAGGTTTATGAAGATTATAAAAAGTTGTCTTCGGAAAAATCTTTGCAGGATTCAATTCATTTTTACTATCCTGATATTTGTATTTCTTTGGGAAATAATATTTTGGAAAGTATTAATACAATTCAGAGTTTTCTTGAAGATGATAAAAATAATCTTTTGGAAGACTTTAATAAAAATGCGGAATTAAATTCTACAGAAGAGATACAAAATACAATGAATCAAATTTTGCTAACTTTTGAAAAAACAAAAGAGAACCTTGTGGCAGAATCTGATTTTGCAAAAAAAATTATAGACAAAAATAAACAAAGAAGTGTTCAGTCTCAGTTGGCTGCTAATGAAGCTGATTTAAGATTTTCTGAGGCAAAAAGTGCTTTAGATAATGAACAGTTTGATATTGCACGTCGCCGTTTGCAAGATTCTTTGACAAAATATGATGAAGCTTTAAATCTTCAAAATAATAGTAAATTGCGAGCTGAATGTGATGAAAAATTGATGAACTTGGGAAATGAAATTACAAAACGTGAAAATCAGATTGTTGTTGTGGAAGTTCGTCAGTTAAAAAATCAAGCCCGAGATGCTTATTTTAATGGGCGATTTGAAGACGCAGAAAAATTGTTAACTCAGGCGCAAAGTAGATGGGCTGTTACTAATGTTGAAGAAGATGAAGAAATTGTAAGTTTGATGAATTATGTAAATACGGCAATTTCAATGCAGACTGGACGCGAAATTGCAGCAACAGATCCTTTGTATCCAGAAATGAGTCAATTATTAAACATTGCCTACCAATATTATGACCAAGGAAGTGCAAAATTTGCCTCTGGTGATAAAGTTGGTGGCTTGGATTCTTTGGATAAAGCTTTGGAAACTTTGCAAAGACTTCAATATGTTTTTCCAATAAATCAGGAAGCGTCTCTTTTGACATTAAAAATAAATAAACTAAAAGAGCCTCAAAAGTTTGCTTCGGAATTTGATCAAAAAATAAAAATTGCCCGGGAATTGTGTAAAAATAAATCTACACAACAGGAAGGTTACGCAAATCTTTTAGATTACCTTGCGTTGGAGCCAAATTATAAAGGGCTTAAAGATTTGGTGTACCAGGTGGAAATTGACATTGGAATTCGTCAGAAAAAAGTAGCAAAAACGGAAGTGAATAGAGCACAAAATTATGTAAAAGATGCTCAAGTGTTATTTAACAAAGCAGGAAATGATGAAGATAAATTAAAGAAAGCTTTAGATAAAATTAATCAAGCCATAAAACTTAATCCCGATAATAAAGAAGCAATGGCATTAAAAGATAAAATTACTACAAAAATTGGTGGTAATACAATTACAGTTTTATCTACAGAAGACGAACGAATATATCAGCTTGCGGTAAAAAAATTGCAAGAAAATGATATAATTGGGGCAAATGCTCTTGCAATGCAATTGTTAAAGAAAAAACAAAATGGTTCGCTAAAAAAGATTAAGGATTTGAAAAATAAGATAGATGCAAGACTTTAGAAAAATCAAAATATCAAAAAGAATATGTTTTTTTCTCATGTTTCTTCTATTTTTGTTGCAAAATTTGTCGGCACAAAAATTTTATTGGGAAAATCCGCAAGTAATTACAAAAAGTGATTCAAGGTTTCCAACTACCATAAATGTAGAAAATAAATCTCTTTTATTTTGGCAGGAAGTTGATGTTGTAAAAAAGGAAATTTGGATTTCTTTACGAGTTTATAATTCTGTTGATAATTACTATCAAAATGAAAGGGTAATTGGACCTATAGCTTATTCAAATGAAGTTCCTGATTTATTTTCTGTAACAAAATCTTTGTTAAAAGCAGATGATGAAAATGAAACAATAGCAATTGCTGTGTTAACTGATATTTCTGAAATTTCTGTATATACTTCAAAAGATTTAGGGAACTCTTTTCAAAAATCGGTTCTGCAGACAGGCGGCACTTCTGTTGCTCCAAGAATTTATACAACTAATAACAATGAATTAATTTTGTTTTCTTCAGAAACAATAAATAACGAATTTACTATTTCTTACAGTACATCAAAAGATGGAGTAAAGTGGAGTAAATTTAATAATTTTACCCCCTCTGTTACACTCAGAAATCCATTTATTCCTGTTTTGATTCCATTAAAAAATCAAAACGGAAACTTAGTTGTTTTTCAAGCTCAGTACATAAATCCAGATAATGGACGTCTTTCTTACCAATTATATAGCACATTCTCTGAAGGAACGGATTCTTGGTCGGAGCCTGTTTTATTAACAAATCAAAATTCTTTGTTTAGTAACGAAATTAGAGGCTTTTATTCTTTTCAGAACCAGCGACCTTTTTTGTATAATTACGAAGGTGAAATTTATATTGCTTGGGAACGAACCGACACTGTTGTTTCGTCAATTTGGGTGGCACAATTAGAAGTTGCGTCAAATCCAATGACTGCATATCTTAAAAATTCTACTCTTAATAAATTAACAGATAGCGGTAACGCCAGTAGAGGAATCTTATTTTCGTATAATAAAAAATTATATACAGTTTGGTTTGATACGCGAACAGGTCGAGATTCGGTTTATCTTGCAGAAAAAAATGGAAATTATTGGGAAGAACAAACTCTTACAGAAAATAAATTTGTAAACACATTTGCTTTTCCGTTAATTTTACAGAATCCTGTTGGAGATTTTTCAAAGACAGAAACTTTAGCTTTTGCTTGGCAACAAACTCAAAACTCTAAAAATTCAATTTCAATATTGATGCCCGATACTTCTGTTCAACCGCCAACAATTGTTTTAAAATCACCTTCTAGAAAACGCTCCCGAGAAAAAAATATTACAGCCACAATAAAATTTCCATCCGATTCATCCCAAATTGCCGGCTACTCTTACACATGGGAAAAAGATTATGCTACCGTCCCAACTGAGCAAATCCAAAAATTTCCAAAAGAAAATACATTAAAATTAAAAGCACCAGAAGACGGAAAATATTATTTAAGCACAAAAGTTGTGGATTACGCAGGAAACTGGTCTGAATCAGAAACTCTTGAATATCATTTAGATTTAACACCACCAAATCCTCCTGCTACAATTACAACAAAAGTAGATAAATTCAACATGGTAATGAGCAATACTTTTAATGTTGAATGGGAACAGTCTTTGGAAGATGATGT
The DNA here is from genome assembly GCA_017521105.1 of Treponema sp. Taxonomy (GTDB): domain Bacteria; phylum Spirochaetota; class Spirochaetia; order Treponematales; family Treponemataceae; genus Treponema_D. The sequence goes on along the minus strand of JAFXDY010000156.1, from coordinate 3,241 downwards.
TGCAGGGTATTCATATACATTAGAATATCTTGGTGGAATTCCAAAAAGAATTTCTCATAGTAAAAGGCATCCATTAAAATTAAAAGAAAGTACAGTTACTCAAGAAGTTGAAAAACTGTTTGCACGTTACGAAAAGAATAAAAGCAAAAATAGAAAACTTTCTGCCAAAAATGCTATTCGGGGGACAAAATCACAAAGATATTACAATTTGAAAAATGGGGTTTATGCTTTTTCCGTTGCGGCTGTAGACACTGTTGGTAATATTGGAGAAAGTAAAACAGAATTATTAATATTAAATAAATTTGAACCAAGTACATTCATTTCCTCAATTTCTCAATACACAGATGAAATGGGAAGTACAACTTTAACAATTAATGGTGGTGGTTTTACCTACGACGGAACAATCAGTAAAATTTATATAGACCAAGACGGAAAAGCCCCTTATGACGTAACTTTGGAATTACAAAATAAACAATACAAAGTTGCTTCTGATAAAAAAATTACGCAAGTTGCAATTGAATCAGATGTAAAAGAAGGTAGCTATAAAATTGGATTATTACATACTGACCGTGGCGTTTATTTTAGCAATAAAATCATAAAAATTACTCAAAACGGAACTGTAAAAGTAGAGTCAGAATACATACCACAAAAATATTATTCTGTATTAGATAACACACTTGTAAAAATAGAAATTGTAAAAGTAATATTGTTAATTGTTGGAATTTTAATATTCCTTATAATTCTATTTATTATTTATAACAACTTAATTCTTTTAAAAGAAAATAAACTTACAAATAAAGAAATTAATGTCATATTTACAGGAGAACCTATGCCATTAGTAAATAAAGATAAGAAAAAAAGAAACGGAAAATCTGTAAAACGAAAATTTGTTGCATTTACATTCCTACTTATTACTATTGTAGTTATTGCAGTTGCGTTCCAAGTTGCAAAAAACTTTATTCAAATACAAGAAAAAACAATTGCAGATGGACTTCAAAATCAAATGCAAGTTCTCCTTAAAAGTATTTCCTCTGGGACAAAAAATTTCTTCCCAACAAGTAATATTCTTGAACTTTCAGCGTTACCTTCCCAAAAATCTGCAATGGAAGAAGTAAAATACGTTACGATTGTGGGGCAACCAGAGCAGTCTCAAAGTAGCGAAAACCTAAAATATGTTTGGGCTTCAAATGATAATGAAATTGAATCAAAAATTGACAATTACAATTTTGAATATGGAGTTTCCCAAATCACTGATGAAAAAATTATAGATATATTAGACAAATTTAAAAATCTAGACAAAGAAGTAAAAACAAACGTAGGCGAAATTTCTAAGAAAATTGAAGAATTAACACAGGAAGCCACACAACTTGCTTTAAGTTCAAACGAAGAAGATCAATCAAAAATGCAAAATCTTTCGCAAATTACAAGAGATTTACGTAATAACTTAGATGCAAAATTAGAAGAAATTGCAAACAAGTATAGCAGTTCATATCCATATTTTGACACAGAAAAACTTGATCGTTCCCAAATGGATTATATCTTCTATTATCCAGTTTTATATCGTCAAGGGGCTTCTGATAATTATTTACATTGTGTAGTTGTAGCAGAACTTTCAACAAAAGAATTAATCCAAAACTTAGACAATGAAATTAAGTTAATTATTATTTTCTGTGCATTCATTGCTTTAATTGCCGTTGTTGGTGGCGGTTTTGGAGCTTATTTCTTTGCTTCTATTCTTGTAAAACCAATCAAAAAATTGGAAAGTCACGTAAATTTGGTTGGTCGTACAAAAAATAAATTAGATTTACGGGGCAAAGATGTAAAAATTAAAACAAAAGACGAAATTGGTAACCTTGGAGAATCAATTAATAACATGGTTCACGATATGATTGCTGTTGCCGAAGAAGAAGAATTAGCATTGGACGGTAAAGCGGTGCAAAAAGCGTTTTTACCATTAGTTGATGCTGGCTTTAATAACAAAAAAACTTACGCAGAATATAAAGACAATGACGTTGAATGTTTTGGTTATTACGAAGGGGAATCTGGAGTTTCTGGCGACTATTTTGACTACAAGCGCTTAGATGACCAATGGTTTGTAGCAATAAAATGTGATGCTTCCGGACATGGAATCCCAGCCGCAATTATTATGACGGTAGTAGCAACAATTTTCCGCCGCTACTTTAACAATTGGACATATCAAAAAAACGGAATTAACTTTAATAAATTAGTAGAACAAATTAACGATTTTATTGAAAGTTTAGGTCTAAAAGGAAAATTCGCAACATTAATCATCTGTTTGCTAAATATGAAAAACGGAGAACTTTACATGTGCAATGCTGGTGATAATCTTGTTCATATTTACGATGGCTCCCAACGAAAAATGAAAACAATTACACTTTCTTCTGCACCAACAGCCGGAATTTTCTCTTCAGATTTAGTTAATATGAAAGGCGGCTTTGTAATAGAAAAAACTCAATTAAACAAAGGCGATGTCTTGTATCTCTACACCGACGGTATCGAAGAATCAACAAGAAGAATCCGCAATCAAAAATACCAAGTTCAACAACAAAATGTTGAAGTTAAAAAAATGAATCCAAAAACTCACAAAGAAGAAGTTGAAATAAAAACAGAAGATATAAAAGAAGAATTTGGAACAGAACGCATTGAACAAATTATAGAAAAGGTATTTAGCAAACAAAAATTTGTACTCACAAAAGAAAAAAATCCAAATGCAACAGAAACTCTAGAATTTGATTTTTCAAAAGGACAAGGCACAATCAGCGAGTCAATTTTAGCCCTTGCTTCCATAGAAAAAGTGTACCGAATGTACAAAAATCCAGAAGGACAGCAAAACGAATATATCAAAGTGGACAAAAAAATTGACGAGTTCCTAGAAAAATATTTTAGTGAATACCCAGTTTATGCCGGCAAAAAAACAGAAAATCCAGCAATGCCAAACTACGTAGACTACGAGCAAATCCAAGAAGACGAACAATCCGATGACCTTACAATGCTTGCAATTAAACGTTTGTAATTGTTTTATTGCTCGGCGTAGCTCCCAGCGCTAACATGTGTAAGGCCGCTGGCGGCCGGTGTTCAATGAACTGAACCCCAAAAGTTGGACACTTTTGGAGGTTATATGAATAAAAAATACACAACGGAATTCAAACTAAAAGTTGTACAAGAATACCAAAAAGGAGAAAAAGGAAGTACTATTCTTGGGCAAGAACTGAATATTCAT
>JAFXDY010000155.1 GCA_017521105.1 Treponema sp. | reverse complement strand
TCCTTTTAAAACTTGAATACTACCAGCACCATATTCTGCAGCCATTATTTTTTCCTTATGATTTATTTTATTAAATTCTTTAGATTGATAAGAAATTTCGTAATAGAATTTACATTATAATATGTTTAATTTTATCTTATAAAAAAATAAAATTCTAGTATTAGAAGAAACTACCAAGCGTTAGTTTGTAAAATTTTCATATTTTCTCTTGAAGAAATTATATAACTCTAGGATAATAAAGTTATGTCGGAAAAAATATATGAAGAAGCATGGCACTACACAATAAAAGTGCTAGAAGAAGAATTTAAAAAAGAAAATAAAGAAGATTTTTTTAAAATTTGGTTTAACATGCATTATGTTGATGATACAATTGATACAATTACAGTTTCTGTTAATTCAAATTTTTTAAAAACTACAATGGACCAAAAAGGGTCTTTTAAAATTGTTGAAGAAAAATTAAAAGAAGTTATTGGTCAAGATAATATAAAATTAAATTGTATTGTTGTTGAAGAAAAAAAATCAAAAGAAATCACTATAGAAAAAGAAATTGTTGAAGAACAAGATAGTAAAATAGAATCAGAACAAGAAGAAATTAAAACTGCAAAAAAAGTTCATCCTTTACTAAAAGAAGATTTTGTTTTTGATACATTTATTCCAGGTGAAAATAGTGATTTTGCATATAACGGTGCTTTGGCTGTAGCAAAAAATCCTGGAAAAAAATACAATCCTATTTTGTTTTATGGTGGTTCAGGATTAGGAAAAACTCACTTAATGCAAGCAATTGGAAACTACATTTATAACAATGGTGGTGAAAAATTAAAAATTTGTTATGTTTCTGCAGAAACCTTTACTAACGAATTTACTTCATCTTTGCATTATAAAAATCCAAATGAATTTAAAAATAAATATAGAAATCTTGATGTTTTACTACTTGATGATATTCACTTTTTAAGTGAAAAAGAAGCAACACAAGAAGAACTATTTTATACTTTTGAAGCTTTATTTAATAAAAATGCTCAAATGGTTTTTACTTGTGATAGACCAATTAAAGAAATAAAAAGTATGGCAGATCGTTTGGTAAGTAGACTTTCTAAAGGTTTATGTATTGATATTACAATTCCAAATTTTGAAACAAGATGTGCAATTTTACAAAAGAAAATTGAGCAAAAAGAAAAAGTATTAAGTAAAGAAATTATTGAATATATTGCAAAAAATGTAGAAACAAATGTTCGTGAACTTGAAGCAGCTTTAAATAAAATTTTTGGTTATGCAGAATTAATTGGTCAAAATCCAACTTTGGAAATTGTGCAAAAATTACTAAAAGATTTATTTACTTCAAATGCACAACAAAATATTTCTTTAGAAACAATTCAATCTGTAATTGCAAAAAATTATCAAATTAGCGTTGCAGAATTAAAAGGTAAACAAAGAGATAAAAAATTTGTAATTCCAAGACAAATTGCAATTTATATAGCTAGACAATTAACTGAAATTTCTTATACCGAATTAGGCAGAGAATTTGGTGGAAAAGATCATACTACAATGAGTTATGCTTATGAAAAAATTGCAGAAAAAATGAAAATAGATTCTTCTTTTGAATCTAAAATTCAAATATTAATGAAAGAAATAAAAGAGTTTAAAAGTTAAAAAAATGTGGATAAAGTACGTTTTAACTGTGGATAATTATGGTAAAAAACGTATTTTTAATATAAAATGTGAATAAGTGAAAAACTTGTTAATTAACTTCACTTAGTTATTAACAACGTAAATCTTTGTTAAATAAAGAATTAGACTAGTTTTCCACAGAATTCACACCCCTTATTATTACTATTATTAAATTTATAAATTTAATAAATTTAAGAAAAGGGAAAAAAAAAGACCACCAAATGTCTAATACAGGAGTAAAAAATGAAATTTGTTTTTGATAAAGATGCAATGATTAAAGAAATTGCAATTGCTCAAGAAATTATTACAAATAAAAGTCCAGTTTCTATTTTATCTAATATTTTAGTAATTGCAGAAAACGGAACTTTAACAATAAAAGCAACAGATTCAACAGTAAAATTTACAACAAATATTCCTGTTGATATTGAAGAAGAAGGAAGAACAACAATCTTTTGTGATAAATTTATGAGTATTCTTTCTTCATTACCTTCTGGTGATATTGAATTTATTCAAGAAGATATTGGAGTTACAATTAAACCAATTTCTAAAAAAGTAAAATTTCAATTAAAGAGCCAAGCAAGTGATAAATTCCCAGAAATTGGTTCTTCAGAAAATATTCCTTTCTTTGAACTTCCTTCAAAAGATTTTAAAGAAATGATTAAAGAAACTATTTTTGCAGTTTCTGATGATAGAAATAGATATTTTATGACTGGTGTTTATTTTGTTAAAAATGGTGATACATTAACAATGGTTGCAACAGATGGTCGTCGTCTTTCTAGTGTAAATAAAAATATTGCTAATGTACCAGAATTCCAACCAGCAATTATTCCAACAAAAATTTTATCTACAGTTTTAAAACATGCTCCAGAAGAAGGAAACATTGAAGTTGCAGTTATTGATAAATCAATTTTTGTAAAATTTGGTTCAATGGAATTTTCTTCAGTTTTAATTGATGGTCAATTCCCAAATTATCAAAAAGTAATTCCAGAAAATTTAACAATGTCTTTTCAAGTAAATAAATCAGATTTAGATGCTGCTTTAAAACGTACAACAATTATGGTTGATAAAAAAGTAAGTAGAATTATTTTTAAAATTTCTTCGGGAGTTTTAAAATTAGTTTCTCCAGATACAGAGTTAGGTAATGCTGATGAAGAAATTCCATGTAGATACGATGGACAAGATATTTCTATGGCATTAAATTTTACTTACGTAACAGAACCTTTAAAAGTAATTGATTCAGAAAATGTTGTTTTTGATTTTAATATTAATGACAACGATACTGGTGATGAAGCAAATATTACAAAAGCTGTAATTATGAGAGCAGAACCAGCTAGTGATTACATCCACGTAATTATGCCAATGAATTACTAAAAAAATAGGATTAAAATTGCCTTTTTTATATCAGACGTTTTATAATTTTCGCAACATAAAAAATGATACAATAGACCTTTCTCACAGAGAGGTCTATTTTGTTGGTGAAAATGGTCAAGGAAAAAGTAATATTTTAGAGTCTCTTTATTATTCTGCTTACGGAATAAGTTTTAGAACTCATATTGATTCTCAAATTACAAAAAATGGTCAAAAAGATTTTAGTTTAAATTCTCTTTATAACAAACAAGAATCAGATACTCAAAAAATTTCAATAATTTATGAAAATAATAAAAAACGAATTGAAAAAAATGGAAAAAAAATTCAAGACAGAAAAGAATTAATTAATACAATTCCATGTATTGTTTTTTGCCATGATGATTTAAGATTTGCAGTTGGTGAACCCGAATGTCGTAGATTTTTTTTAGATCAAAGTTTAACTTTGTATGATTCAACTTATATTGACGATTTGCGTAATTATAAAAAAATTCTTAAAAACAGAAATCAAATTCTAAAAACTCATGAATATGAAATTATTGATGTATTAGATAATCAATTGGCAATTTACGGATTAAAAATTCAAGAAAAACGTAAAAAAGCAGTTTTTCAATTTAATCAAATTTTTGGAAAAATTTTTGAAGAAATTACTGGTATTGAAGGATTAAAAATTTCTTATGATTCTTCTTGGAAAGAAAAAGATGAAAATGGAAACAGAATTTTTCCAACTGTAGAAACAATTCTAAATCATCTTTACGAACGACGCGAAAATGACAAGCTTATGGAAACTACAATGTCGGGGCCTCATCGCGATAGAATAAATTTTATTTTAAATAATAAAATGTTCATTCCAACAGCTTCTACTGGCCAATGCAGATTAGTAGCATTATTATTAAGAGTAGCGCAAGCGGTTTATTATACAAAAACTACAGGTCAAAAACCAGTTTTATTAATGGACGATGTTTTGTTAGAATTGGATCCAGAAAAACGCAGAAAATTGACTTCCCTACTTCCAGAATATGATCAACTATTTTGTACTTTTTTGCCTGGAGAACCTTACGAAAAATATATGAACGATACTACTAAAGTTTATAAAATTAAAAATGGAGAGTGGTATGAATGATAAAATAATGACTTGTTCAGATTTAATGTTAAAAGTAACAGAATTAACAAATGAATCAAATAAATTAAATTCAGTTTGGAGAAAAGTTGTTTCAAAAGTAAATTCAAATCAGCGTGGAGATAATGTTATTCCCATTGGAGAGCGCCTTGCTGGAAACACAAGAATTATAGATTTAAAAAATGGAATTTTACTTATAGAAACAGATCATTCTGGATGGATACAATATTTAAAATTTTATCAAAAATTTATTATTACAGGATTAAAGCGAGAAATTAAAGACTTAAAAATTTCTTCATTTGCTTTTAGACTTTCTGGAAGCGATGCTTTACTTCACGAAGCAAAAGAAAATCAGATTAAAAAAGATATTGCAGAAATTAATCAAAAATTTGAAAAAACAGAAAGTGAACTAAATAAAATTTATGCCGATAAAGAAAAGACAAGCAATAAAGAAGAACAAAAAAAATCAACTTTACCGCCAGAATTATACGAAAAATTAGAAAACATAAAAAGAAGTATGTTGACCAATTCTTCAAAATAATGTTATATTTTGTTACTATTCTTAATTGTTTTTATTAAGGAAAACTTTAAATTATTATTGTATTAATTCAGTAATAATAAAAAAATATATATAAGGAGTCTGTTCTATGAAAAGAACATATCAACCAAGTAAAGTTAAACGTAATAGAAAATTTGGATTCAGAGCTCGTATGGCTACAAAAGGTGGACGCAAAGTTTTGGCTAGACGTCGTGCAAAAGGAAGAGCTAAATTATCTGTTGCTGACGAAAAGAAAAAATACTAGTAATTAGGGATGGAAACAGACTTGATTAAAACGGGATTTTTTAAACGGGAAGAACGAATAAAAAATCCCGGTGATTTTAAGAAACTGTTCAAAGAAGGAAAAAAAGTTAGTATTCAAGGAGCTAAATTATTTTATTTAGAAAATAACTTGAATATAAACAGAGTTGGGTTTCCTCTAATACGCGGATACGGTAACGCAGTTAGTAGGAATTTATGTAAGAGATACAGCCGTGAAGTCTATCGTTTATTTAAATCACATCTGAACACCGGATATGATATTTTAATATTGATTTATCCTGGAAATGACTCGTTCAGCACGCGATGTGAACAAATTCGTTTATTGTTTAAAAAGGCAGGATTAATTAAAGATGAAAAATTTATTAACTAAATTTTTCTGCTTTCTTGTTCGTGCGTATCAAATTTTAATTTCTCCATTATTGCCAAAATGTTGTAGATTTGAGCCTACCTGTTCAAACTATGCATTGGAAGCATTTAAAAAACATGGTCCTTTTAAAGGTTTGTATTTAACAATAAAAAGAATTATCAAATGTAATCCATATCATGAAGGTGGGTACGATCCTGTACCATAATCATTTTTGAGTTACAAATAAAAAAAATGGAGCTTACAAAATGGATAAAAACGTCGTTTGGGCAGTTGTACTTTCTACAATAATTTTAGTTGCTTCTTTTATTTTGCAGCCAATTTTATTTGGTGCACCAGAAGTAGAAGAACCTACAGCAATTGAATACGTAGAAGAAGATACAAATACATCAGCTAATACACAAGAAACTGTAGAATTAGGTAATGAAATTATTGCTGAAAATGCAGAAGAAGATGTTTTAGTTGAAGAATCTCTTAAAGAAGAAAAAATCACTATTAGCACAAATAAAGCTGATGTAGTTTTTACAACTTTAGGTGGAGATATTGTTAGCTATAAATTAAAAGATCATTTGGATACTGATACAAATGAAGGTATCCAGATTTCTGATAATATTAATGATTTTAATAGAACTTGTGCTATTTCTTTAGGTGGTGCAGATTCTATGATTATTGATAAAATTTTTTCTTATGAAAAAATTGATGATTTAACACATTTGTTTAAAACAAATTTCAAAGTAAAAGATTCTAACGGAACTGTAAAATCTTTTGTTTTGGGTAAAAAATATTTTTTCAAAGAAGACGAAAATATGTTCAAGCTTGATGTTTTAATTCACGGGCTTGATAATATGAGAGGTTTGAATTTTGACGGAGTTGCTTATTCTTTAAGAACTTCTCCACAAATTGGACCTCATTTTGATCCAAAAGAAAACAAATATGAAAACAGACAATTCTTGGCTCATAACGGAAGCAAAACAAAAAAAATTATTTTGACTTCTGGAGAATTTAAAAAATATGAAAAACCATTTGTTTGGGTTGGAATTGCTGGAAAATATTTTGAAGAATTGTTAATTCCTGCTGACACAACTACAATGAACGCTAGTTATTATTCTTCAAAAATTGAAGCAAATAATTATGCAAATGCACAAGCAATTGTAGAAAGACGAGCTTTTGCAGAATCTGATGTTCAAGATACATATTATTTCTATTTTGGACCAAGAAATGAAAAAGACTTAAAAGTTTACAATGTTGCAGAAAATAACGCTTGGGGATTCGGCGGAAAAAGATTAACAGACAGTTTACAATCTAGTGGTTGGTTAAGCTGGCTTGAAGTTATCTTAAAATGGTGTTTGGAAATGATTCATAAAGTTGTTAAAAACTGGGGTGTTGCAATCATCATTATGACAATTTTGTTAAAAGTCTTATTGTTCCCACTTTCAAAGAAACAATCTTTAGGAACTTTAAAAATGCAACAATTGCAGCCAAAAATGCAAGAATTGCAAGAAAAATACAAAGATAATCAACAAAAATTGCAAGCAGAAACTGCAAAACTTTACCAAGAATCTGGATATAACCCAGCAAGTGGTTGTTTGCCAATGATTTTCCAATTCTTGCTTCTTTTTGCAATGTATAACTTGTTTAACAACTATTTTGAATTCCGAGGTGCAAGTTTTATTAAAGGCTGGATTCCAGATTTGTCTGCTGGAGATAGCATTTACACATTCAAATTTAATATTCCTTTCTTAGGAAATCATTTAAGATTATTGCCAATTATTTATGTAATTTCACAATTATTGTTTGGTAAAATTACAAATAATGGTGGTATGTCAAATTCTCAAAGTGCTGGAATGATGAAGTTTATGACTTATGGTATGCCAATTATGTTCTTCTTCTTGTTCTATAATGCTCCTTCTGGATTGTTGCTTTACTGGACTGTAAGTAATATTTTCCAAATGGGTCAACAAATTATCATTAATAAATTAATGGCACAAAAAAAGGCTGAAATGGCTGGAAATGTAAAAACTCAAAAAACACTTCCTCCAAAAGCAAAAAGAAAATAATTATTTTTGAATATAAAAAATATTGGAGATAAATTAAAATGACTTACGAATACGAAGGAAAAACAGAAAAAGAAGCTATTGAAATGGCAGTAGCAGATTTGAACTTGGAAAGAGATCAATTTGATGTTGAAATTTTGGAAACACAAAAAAATTCTTTATTCAAAAAAGGTTATGTAAAAATTAGAGTTCATACTTTTGATGATAATGAAAATTCTTTTGCAGCTAGTGCTTCTACAGAAAAAAAATTGCCATTTGGTGAAGTTGTTCCAAAAGGTGAATTTGAAGAAAAACTTATTGATTTTATTAAATCAATGATTGAAAAAATGGGTTATGATGTAAAAGTTGCAATTGCTTACAGAGAAGACAAAAAAATTGGTATTAGATTGGAATCTTCGGCAAGTTCAATTTTGATTGGTAGAAAAGGAAAAAATCTTGATGCTTTACAACTTTTGGCAAACATTTATGCTGGAAGACTTGGTCATGAAGAAACAAGAATTATTCTTGATACAGAAAACTACAGAATTAGACGTGAAGAAGCTTTAGTTCGTTTGGCTTATACAACTGCAGATAAAGTTAGAACAACTAAAAAATCAATCTTATTGGAACCAATGAATCCATTTGAAAGAAGATTAATTCACACAACTTTAAATGATATTCCAGATGTTGAAACTAAAAGCGATGGCGATGGTTTATATAAACAGGTAAGAGTATTTTATAAAGGAATTCGTTAATGAAAAAGGCAATAAAACTAATTAATTGTTTAATTTTTTTTGGTTTGGTTTCTAATTTTTCTTTTGCAGAATCATATAAAAATTTTGTGAATGAAGAAATTGTTTCTGAATTAAAAGAAAAAGGAATGAAAAGAATTATCCACGAAGATAGTTCAAGAGATTTAGTTTTATTGCCAAATTTTGAATATTCTTCAAAATTATTGGAAAATAGAGTTGAAGAAAAAAAGAAATATACTTTTATTTCTGAAAGTTTATACCTTATTGATAAATCTGAAATTTTAGAAAAATCTAATTTATCACAAGACACAGTTACAATTGAAGATGCATCTAGAGTTGTTCGTTCAATTTCTAAAATGGAAGGAATGACTTATTATTCATTGCACAGAAAAGAAGAATCAATTTTGTATGAAAAAAGTTATATGATTGATTCCTTAGAAACAAAAAAAAGAATTGATGATGTAAATACAGGTAATGCTGATGGTCAAATTTCTTATGTGTTACAGAATGATCATTCTTTTGGTGAATGTAGATATGAGCTAAGATATTTTCAAAATGAAAATAGTATTTATGCTGTTTTTAAAAATGTTGATTCAATGGGAATGGGAATTTTTAGAGTAATTGACCCTGAAGATATGAGAATTAACATTATTGTAACTGATTGTGGTGATAAATTTTTATTGTATTTCGAAACAGAAACAAATTGTCCAAAAAATAAATTGATAATCAATAAGCTTGAAGATTCATTAATTGCTCGTGTTGATGCAATTTATAAATGGTTTGTTAGTAGTTTTTAATACAAAATTAAAAAGGTGATAAAATGAAAAAAATTATTATTAGTGTATTGTTAGGTTGTTTATTATTAAGCAGCGTAGCTTGTAAATCAAGGAGTAAAGGAATGGATGCATTAAAAGGAAAAGAAGGTGTTTTTGCTGTTTTAGAAACAGAAAAAGGACAAGTAATTTTGAATCTTTTTTATAAAGAAACACCTATGACAGTTACAAACTTTGTTGGTTTGGCAGAAGGAACTTTGGATGCTGCTAAAGGAAAACCTTTTTACGATGGATTAAAATTTCACCGTGTAATTGCAGATTTTATGATTCAAGGTGGAGATCCTAGAGGAAACGGAACAGGTGGTCCTGGATATAAATTCCCAGATGAATTTGTTGATGAATTGATTTTTGACAAACCTGGAAAACTTGCTATGGCAAACTCTGGTGCAAATACAAACGGAAGCCAATTCTTTATTACACACGTTCCAACAGATTGGTTGAATCACAAACACACAATTTTTGGTGAAGTTGTTACAGGTCAAGAAGTTGTAGATACAGTTGCTCAAGGTGATACAATTAAATCTATTAAAATTATTCGCCAAGGTGCAGATGCAGAAAAATTTACAGCTACACAAAAAGATTTTGACAATTTAATTGCAGCTCAAAAGAAAATCAATGAAGAAAAAGAAGCTAAAAAATTGGCTAAAATTGTAGATGGATGTGAAAAATCTGCTTCAGGTGTTTACTTTAAAATCTTAAAAGAAGGAAAAGGAAATCCAACTGGAAAAGGTAAAAAAGTTTCTGTTGAATATAAAGGTTATTTACCAGAAGGAAACATTTTTGATGCTACAAAAGAATTCCATCCACAAGGTCACGAACCATTAGAATTTACAACTGATGGCGGACAAATGATACCTGGTTTTGACTTAATGGTTCAAGAAATGAAACTTGGCGAAACAAGAAAAATGGTAATTCCACCAGAATTAGCTTATGGACCTTACGGTATTCCACAAGCAGGAATTCCTGGAAACGCTTATATTTGTTTTGATGTTACTTTGAAAAAGAACTAAAATATTTTTTTATTTTATAGGTCTGTTTAAAAAGTATCTTTTATGTCATCCTCTGGTTTGACCAGAGGATCTACCCGAAAATCTAAATGTATATAGAATTAGAGAATGTCGTATAGGATTCTCGTGTCAAGCACGAGAATGACATTTAGGGTTTAATACAAACCCTAAAAACGGCCGAGTCAAGGCCTTGAGCAAAGCGTGCCTTGACCGGACGTATTGATTTTGTTTACTTGTTTTACAGACCATAATATATTTAAGGTTTGAGAGTTTGGAAAAAATCTTTTTTTATTTTATTATTCTGTTTTTTTGTGGAATAATGTCTTTTGAAGATGTAAAATCATTAAAAATTAGAAATTTTTGGTTTTATTTATCTTATCTTTGTATTTTTACTTTTCATTTAATTTTCAATTTAGATTCAATTTTTAGTTATTTAATTTCTATAGTTTTAATGAGCTGTTGTTTGCTTCCTTGTTTTCTTTTAAAAAATAAAATGGGGAAAGGTGATTTTCTTTTTGGAATTTTTCAGGGAATGTGTCTTTTGCCAAAACAAGTGTTTTTGTGTGTATTTTTTGAAATTATTGCTGTGCTAATTTTTGTTTTGATTTTGGTTCTTGCAAAAAAATTTGATAAAAATAAAAGAATCCCATTTGTGCCTTTTATGGCGTTGGGATTACTTTTATCTTATTTGCCCTTCACCATCAATTAAGTATTTTGTTGTAGTTAACACTTTTATTCCCATTGGCCCGCGTGCGTGCAACTTTTGTGTACTAATTCCTAATTCCGCACCAAAACCAAATTCGCCGCCGTCGGTAAAGCGAGTGCTGGCATTTACATAAACGCAAGAAGCATCAACAGTTGTTTGGAAAAGTCTGGCGTTGGCACGACTTTCTGTGATGATGCTTTCGCTGTGTTTTGTGTTATGAGAATTTATGTAAGAAATTGCGTCTTCAATTGAATCTACAGTTTTTATGCAGCATTCATAATCTAAATATTCGTTTCCAAAATCATCTTCTGTAGCTTGGAAAAGAAGTTCCGAAGCAACGTGATTTTTTAGAATTGAAAAAGATTGTTCGTCTGCGTGGATTTTTACACGGCCATCAAAAGTTTTTGCCAAAAGTGGTAAAAATTCTTGCAACATTTTTTTGTGAACAACAATACATTCAATTGCATTACAAACACTTGGTCGTTGAATTTTTGCATTTTCGGCAATTTTTGCAGCCATTTCTAAATTGGCAAATTCGTCAATGTAAAGATGACAAACACCACTTCCTGTTTCAATTACAGGAACTTTTGCGTTTTCCACAACATTTTGAATAAGTTTTTTTCCGCCACGAGGTAAAACTACATCAATTTTTCCTACAGCGTTTAAAATTGCGTTAACGTCGTCGTGGTTGTGTTCAATTACTTCTACAAGTTCAATTGCTTCTGGAACGCCGTCTTCCACATTTTTAAGTGCGTCTTTAATTACCCGAACAATTTCTTTATTTGAAACGTAAGAAGAAGAAGAACCGCGGAGCAAAATGGAATTTCCACTTTTGTAAGCAAGACAGAAAGCATCAACAGTAACATTTGGACGATTTTCGTAAATAATTCCTACAATTCCAAGTGGCACACGAACTTGACGAATAGACATTCCGTTAGGAGTCTTCCAACCAGCTATTTCGTCGCCAATTGGGTCTGTTTGTGCAATTACAATGTTTAAGCTTTCAATAATTCCATCAATTCTTTTATCATTTAAAAGCAAACGGTCAATAATTGAATCTGGCACTCCTTTTTTTTGTGCATTTTCAATATCAATTTTGTTTGCGTCTATAATTGATTTTCTGTTTTTGTCTAAGGCTTGAGCAACAGCTTTTAAAGCGTTGTTTTTTTGTGTAGCATTTTGAAGGGCAAGTTTTTGACTTCCCTCTTTTAAAGTTTTGTAAGATGATTCAAGATTCATAAAACCCTCCCAACCTAATGATTAGTAGTTTGCCAAGAAATACATTCCAAGAAGCATTGCAATTTTACATTTTTCTTCTGCCCAGTTGATTGAATCTGGAAGATTTGAAATGTACCACCAGAAAATACCAAATTCTGGATCAATTCTTAAAGTGTATTCTGTAAATTCGTCTGAATCTGTTGGCTGACCAAACATCAAGAAAACTGCTTGATTAATAATTTGGCGGAAAAGTCCGTAATTTTCTAACCAAGTTTGATTATCTTTTAAAAGTTGGTCAAGTTGGAATAAAAGTTGATCTTTTAATGCAATGTCAGATTTTTCAACCCAAGTTTTTTGAATTAAAAGTGTAAGATTGTTTTTAAAACTTACTAAAAGTTTAGAAATTGCTTCTTCGTCCATAGAAGAAAAATCTTTGCTATAACCAAAGGCACTAGCAATAAGATTTGCAGATTTATTAAAGTCGCTTTCTTTTTTTAAAAAAGAAGTTAAAGCGTTGATTGTTTCGTTATCTAAAAATTCTGAAATAAAAGATTGTTTTGTCATATAGTGATATTAAATTTTTACAAGTTTTTATTCAAGGGGGTAAAATAGTGTCAAAAATACAAAACTCACAAGAAAATGTAACGACATTAAAATATATTTGTTTCATAAATAAATACTTAATTGGATATCTAAAAAGATTCTTATTGAAATATAGGGGAGGAAGGAGACCATATGAAATTAAAAAAAATATTAAGTATTGTTTGTTTGGGAAGTTTATTATTTGGTTTATCTGCAAAAGAAATTGATGCAATGAAATCTTTAGCAAGAGATTTGTTAAAAGATGTTTTAAGAAGTGAACAAAAAACTGTTATTGTTGGTGGCTTTGAAAGCAATGTTGGTCGTGCAGAAACAAGACAGTTGGAAGATGCTTTGCAAATTGCTATGTTTGAAACTGGTCGGGTTGAAGTTTTAGATATTGAAGATTTGGATGAAGACTTAGAAGGTGTTGATTTAATTTGTACAGGTACAATTTCTAATGGTCGTTCGGCTTATAATATTACAGCAAAATTGTTAGATGCAGAAACAAATAAAATGGTTGGAGTTGCTCTAAAAGAAATTCCAAAATCGTATATTTCTGATAGAGATGATTATTACGAAGAAGATGATGACGATGATGAATGGGCAAAATGGTTTTGGGGAGCTGTAATTTTACACGAAGCAACAAGACCTCGAAGAGTTTATATAAAACCAGCTCGCCCTGAGCCACCAAGACCACCAAAACATCCAAAACCTATGAAGCCTGCAAAACCAAAAAAGATGAAAGAAAATCATTCAAGAGTTGAAAGAGCAGAAAAAATAAACTAGTAATAAAAATAAATAAACTACTAGTAAAAAAAAGGAGAATTTATTATAATTATCACCTAGTATGGATACTAGAAAAGATGAAAAAATGAATTTTCTCAAATATTTAAAATCAATTCATACTATTATTGTTTGTAAATTCTAAGCTGATTTCTATTGAAGTCAGCTTTTTTTATGCTATAAAGGGGTTTTTTATGCCAAAAAGAGAAGACATCAACAAAGTTTTGATTATTGGTTCGGGACCAATTGTTATTGGTCAAGCGTGTGAATTTGACTATTCGGGAACTCAGGCTTGTAAGGCTTTGCGTGAACAAGGATACAAAATTGTTCTTGTAAACTCAAACCCTGCAACAATTATGACTGACCCGGTAATGGCAGATGCTACTTATATTGAACCTTTGAACGTTGAACGCATTGCTCAAATTATTGAAAAAGAACGTCCAGATGCTCTTCTTCCAAACTTGGGTGGACAAACAGGTCTTAACATGGCTTGTGAATTAAACAAAGCTGGAGTTTTGGATAAATATGGCGTAAAAGTAATTGGTGTTGATCTTGAAGCTATTGAAAAAGGTGAAGACCGTGAAATCTTTAAAGCAACAATGCAAAAACTTGGAATTGATACTCCTCGTTCTGGAATTTGTCACACTGTAGAAGAAGCAGAAAAGATTGCTGAACAAATTGGTTTCCCTTTGGTAGTTCGTCCTGCCTTTACAATGGGTGGTCAAGGTGGTGGTTTTTGTTACAATGTTGAAGAACTTCGTACAATTGTAGCAAACGGTCTTGATTTATCTATGACACGCCAATGTTTGATTGAAGAATCAATTTTAGGATGGGAAGAACTTGAAGTTGAAGTTGTTCGTGATTCTAAAAATCAAATGGTTGCAATTTGTTTTATTGAAAATATTGATGCAGTTGGTGTTCACACTGGAGACTCTTTCTGTGCAGCTCCTTTCTTAACAATTGAAGAATCTTTGCAAAATAGACTTCGTGAACAAGCCTTCAAAATTGTAGAAAGCATTGGTGTTATTGGTGGAACAAACGTTCAGTTTGCATACAATCGAAAAACAGACAGAATTGTAATTATTGAAATTAACCCTCGTACAAGCCGTTCTTCTGCTCTTGCTTCAAAAGCAACAGGTTTCCCAATTGCTTTGATTTCTGCAAAATTGGCAAGCGGTTTAACTTTGGACGAAATTCCTTATTGGCGTGATGGAACTCTTGATAAATATACTCCAGGTGGAGCTCCAGATGGGGATTATGTTGTATTAAAATTTGCTCGTTGGGCTTTTGAAAAATTCCGTGGTGTAGAAGACAGTCTTGGAACTTCAATGAAAGCTGTTGGTGAAGTTATGGCCATTGGTAAAACTTTCAAAGAAACATTCCAAAAAGCAATTCGTGG